>NZ_JBSFEO010000068.1:0-45119 GCF_053594475.1 Embleya sp. NPDC001921 | reverse complement strand
GGCAGGCTGCCACAGCTCGCGGTCGCAGACCCGGAATATCGGCTGGGCCCAGTTGACGGGGCACGGGGCGCCAGTGCTTACGGGACAGCCCTTAGGGGTAGCGCCGAGATACGGGTCAAAGGGGCAATGAGTTGATCTTGAACGCTTGATGCCGGGCGCGATGGCTGATCGTGGCCTACGTTGAAGAGGCCGGCCGGACAGCCCTCCGGGCCGGTGCGGGCTCCGGTTCCCCCGAGATCGGAGCCCTTTTGTGCGTCACAGCCTGGTCGGTGGTCCGGGTACGAGGTCGCGGAATGTCGTCCGCAGCGGTGAGGGTGGCCTGCGTACTCGGCACGGGCCTGCTCGACGGCTTCGGGGTACGCCTGGGTCTTGTCGTGTTCGGCGAGGGCCCGGTAGATGCTGGCGACGCTTGGGCTGAGCCCTTGCGTTTGCCGGTGGGGATGATCAGGTCGGGTTGGGATCTGCTCGACCGACTCGCCGTTCGCGCGGCGCCGGAGCACGGTGTGCAGCATGGCGTCGGTGATGACCTGGGGCCGGCCGCCATGCTTGCCCTTGCGGGCCGCGGCGTTCGGAACTTGGCCTTGGTGACTGGGCCCGGGTATCGGGCCATGTGCTGCGCGAGTTCTTGGTGGAGGGCGGCCGTTGCCCATCCGAAGGGTGCGTCGGGAAGTCTTTGACACGCCCCGATGTGCCCTATTTCCACCGCAGGGGGAGTGTGTCGATCCCCAGGACGAGGCTGGCGTGTTCCATTGGCTGGGTGTCTTCGCTGATCTGGTAGTTGGGGATGCGTTTGTGCCATTCGCGCAGGGCGGTTTGGATTTCGAGGCGGGCCAGGTGTGCGCCCGGGCAGCGGTGGGGTCCGGCGCCGAAGGACAGGTGTCGCCTGAGCGGTCGGTCGAAGTCGACAAGTGCGGGGTCGGGATAGGCGCGGGGGTCGCGGTCGGCCATGGCCAGCGGCAGCATGACCATGTCGTCCTCCTTCATCGCGCAACCGTCGACTGTGTGGTCGGCAGCGAGTTTCCGGGCGGTCAGCGTCAGCGTGTGGGCGCGCAGGAACTCCTCAACGGCAGCGGGGGCGAGGTCCGGGGCAGCGGTGATTCGGGCCCGGTCGGCCGGGTGGCGGGCCAGGTGCCAAAAGGCGTACGACAGTTGGGCGGCGACAGTGTCCATGCCGGCGAGGAAGAGCAGCATGCACAGTTCGAGTACTTCGGCATCGCTGACGGGCCGATCATCGATCGTGAACGAGAGAGCGGCGCTGACCAGATCATCGCGGGGCCGGGCACGGCGCTTGGCGATGAGATCGGTGAAGCAGTTTCGCAGGTCGTTCTTTGCCTCCGTGTTGCCTGGGCCGCCGGGGGTGGGATGCAGGATGGCATGCTCCCAGGTCAGAAACTGTTCGAGTTGGCTGGTGGGCAGCCCGATCAGCTCCAGGAAGATCGTCGTGGGATAGCGGCGGGCGAAGTCGGCCACGAAGTCGCACGACTGCCGGTCGACGAGGTCGTCGATCAGCACGGCGCACTGCCTGGTGAGGCGGTCCTGCATCGCTGCGGCTCTGGCCGGCGTGAACAGCGGGCGCAGCAGGCGCCGCCAGGTGGTGTGAGTCGGCGGGTCCATCATGATCGGGATCCACTGGTAGGCCGGATCGGGGTCCATGACGGAGATCGAGCGGCTCGAGAAGATCTGCGGATTCTGCAGCGCGGCGAGGATGTCGTCGTGGCGGGTGAGCACCCAAAACCCCTGGCCGGCGGTGCTACGGAAGACGCTGTGCTGCTCCCGCAGTTCGTCCAGGGCAGTGTGGGTTCGCCCGGCCGGGCAGGGCTCGGTGAACGGGTCGAAGCGCAGATGTGGCGCGGTCAAGTCGCCCTCCTCTGGTACATGGTGCCACCTGGCGGGTGCTGTGCCGGCCTGTCGACAGCAGGGGAAGGCGCGCCGTCCATGGGCCGACTCGGACATGTCGCGGGCTCGTCGGGGATCTGCCGCTACCTCGCTCGCGGTTGCGTCTCGCTCCGTGCGCGGCGGTCCAGGTCCTCGGGGAGGTAGTTGTGTGTGTCTTGGTTCAAAACCCAGTTGCAGTAAAAGTGCGTGGCGTTGATGAGGGCCTCTCGGGCCGCATGGAGCTTGGACGGGAGCGGGCGAGCCGTCATGTGTAGAGAGGTCATGGCCTGCTGGGCGGCGGCAAGGAGCGAACCAGTCGCCTGGTGCGGGCTCTTCCCCTCGTCAAGGAGCAGGGCATAGGCGTTTGGTGTGCCTTCGAGTTCTTCCCGTGCGGCCGAACGCAGGTCGTTGCAGAGCCTGACGGCACGCGTCGCGTGCAGCACTGCCGTGGTCCAAGCCCCGTGCTCCGGCGGCGTGAGGCCGGGGACGTCTGTCACGATGACGTAGACGGCGGCGAAGGCCGGCGTGAAGATCGAGAAATCTCCGTTCTCGATGTAGCGGTCATAGCTGGGTGGCGGGTCGAGGCGCAGCCGCCAGCGGGTTTCCTGCCGCATCGCGTCGATACATTGCGCCCAGGAAGCCGCGAGGTAATCCCGAGCCCAGTCGAAGGCGGAGTAGCGGGCGAGCCTGGAGAAGATGTCGTGGAGCGCCTGGACGACCAGTCGGTCGTCGGGGGCGAGTCCGTCGCCGGCGGAAGGGTCTGAAAGGGCGTTCTTGCATGCGCGGGCGAATTCTTCGATCTCGGGATGCGTATGTGTACCGAGGACGCCGTCCATGAGGTCGTCCAGGGAGAAGACCACCAGGGTGAGGGCAGCCAGTTCGAAGGCTTGTTGCCGGGTTCCCGAGGCGAACGCCGTCGCGTAGTGCAGGCTGCTGTAGGTGGCGCGGCTGGAGATATCGCCGGGGTGCCCCATGACGGGGTAGTTGGCCGTCCAGCGGGTGATGTCGGCGAGCACGGCACGGGCGGTCTGCAGGACACCAGCGCGGTCGGCCGGGGCAACGCATCCCAGCGGGTCGGGCTTGCTGGTGAGGGTCGAGTCCAGGGCGTGGTTGCGCACTCGGAAGTACCGGTCCGCCTCGATCGCCTCGGTGGCCGGCTTGCGACCGGATAAAGACATCTCGTCCTCCGTACTCAGTTGGCGGCGGGGTGCGAGGTCGGGCTGCCGAGGTGTCGATCGATGAGGAAGCGGGCGGCGAGCACCGCTGACCGCACGATCGCTGCGGGCCGGTAGAGGTCTTTGTCGTGCCACAACGCGGGCGGGTTGTCGGGGGCGTCGGCCAGGTGGTGTACGGCCCGCCAGGCGGCGCGCCGGGCCGGTTCGGCGGCGGGCGCCCCCGTGGTCAGCAGGATCTGGACGGCGTAGGCGGTCTCTTCGGCGCTGCCGCCGTCCTGTCCCCAGGATCCGTCACGGTGTTGGGTGTTCAGGACCCAGGCCAGGGCCCGGCCGATGCAGTCGCGTACATCCGGTCCGTCGTAGGCATTCAACGCCAGGGTCGCGGTGGCGGTGGCGTAGTAGGGGGACGCGTGCCAGCGGTCGGTCCAGTAGCCCTCGTGGTACTGGACGGAACGCAGCCAGGAGGACGTCTTGCGGATGGCGGAGCGGCCGCTGGTGTCCCCTGTCGTGCGGGCGTGCAGTCCGAAGGCGTCCAGCACGTGGGCGTTCGTGCTGGGGGACTGTCCTTGCTCTCCGGGCCAGGTCGCGAAGTGCGTGTCCGTCTCGTAGCCGGAGAGAACTCTGGGGTCTGCGGCGTGGCCACAGAGCATGAGGGCGTGCAGGACGACGGCCGTGCTGTCGGCGTCTGCCGGCAGGCCGGCGGCGGCCGGTGTGCCGTCGGTGCTCATCAGATCGGTCAGGCTCGACAGCAGGGTGGGGTGGGGCCTGAGGGGGATTCCGGCCCGCGCCAGAGTGCTGAGGACCCAGCTGCGTTCGAAGACGGTGATCGGCAGCGCACACGGTACCGGCCCGCCGAGCAGGGTGGTCGTCTGCTCCAAGTACCGGCGCGAGGGGTGGTCCGGGCCGGGGTCGTCGCCGAGCCAAGCGGCGGTGGCCGCGGGCGAGGCGCCCAACCCGCCGTGGGCGGGAATGGCGTCGCCCGGGTAGCGGGCCGGGAGCAGGGCTTCCGCGGCGTGCATGAGTTTCGGTGGCAGACGGGCGCCTGAGATGAGCGCGGCCCGCAGTTCGTGGAGCTGGTCGGGTCGGAGATCAGCGGGGACGGGGAGGGCTGCACGAGAGGTCTGATTGATGGATTCCAGCAGCGCCGAGGCCAGCAGTTCGAAGGCGGGCAAGTCCGGGGTCTTGGGCAGCTCGTTCAACATCCGCCTCAGCCAGGACAGTCCGCGCTCGCAGGCTGCCACATGCCCACCGGTCTTCAGCAGCGCATCGACTGCACTGAGGGTGGGAACCAAGGCATAGCCAGGGTCGGAGGCACCCCACCGGCCGTCTTCCTGCTGCGTGTCGGCCAGGAATGCGACGCGTTCACGGTGGCCGACCAGCCAGGGACTGAGCGCCACCAGTCTGCCCGTCTCGTAGACGGAGCCCGAGACCTGGCCCCAAGGCTGGGCGAGCAGGCTGTCCAGCAGTACGTGTGCATCGTCGATCACGTCAGTGCGAGTGTGGCGGCCGGGGGCAGCGGGCTCCGGGCCGGCGATGACGGCATCCGCCGAGTGCGTGCTGCGGTGGGCGTGCTGACGTGTCATGACTCCATCCAGGGCGGTAGGGGCTACTACCGGTGCGGGTGGGTGGGGTGGGGGGGTCATACGGTTCGGGTGGTGGCGTAGTGGGCTATCCGGCGCAGGGCCGTTGTGGTGGGGGCAGGGAAGGGGGCCCGGTCCAGTGCGGTCAGTGCCTGCTCGTACGGGGTCGCAATCATGTGCTCGATCGCCGTGCGGGCTCCGATGTCTTCGAGGACCGCCCGGATACGGGCGGCACCGCATTCCTCCGGATCGGGCGCTCCGACCAGGTCGCGCAGCGCGGAGCGCTGATGTGCGTCAGCGCGTTGCAGGGCCAGGGCGATCAGGACGGTGTGCTTGCCGTCCCGCAGATCGTCCAAACATGGTTTGCCGGTCTGGCCGGGGACCCCGAAGACGCCAAGGAGGTCGTCGCGGAGCTGGAATGCCTCGCCGAGGGGGAGAGCGAACGCGGTGCAGGCGTCCAGGACTGCGGGACCGGCGCCGGCGAGAACAGCGCCAATATGCAGGGGCCGCTCGACGGTGTATTTGGCGGTCTTGTAGCGGCTGATCCGGAGCGGGCTGTCCAGGTCGGCCTCCAGGGTGCCGGTGGAGATCACGTCGAGGTACCGACCGACCATGATCTCGGTGCGCATGGCGTCGATGACCGGCCACAGGGCGGCCAGACGGTCGGGGGGCAGGCCCGCGGTGTGCAGGAGCTCATCGGACCGGGCCAGGGCGAGATCGCCGACCAGGATCGCGCCGGAGGCGCCCAGCTGCTCGGCAATCCGGTGGCCCCGCCCGGCGTGGCGGGTGGCGAGGGATCGGTGGACGGTGGGATGGCCGCGACGGGTGCCACTCTGGTCCATGAGATCGTCGTGGATCAGCGCGAAGGCGTGGAACATCTCCAGAGCTGCCGCCGCCTGTAGCACGGGACGGGGGCATGTGCCGCCACGGGCCGCATCCCAGCCGCAGATGCACAGCACCGGCCTCAGCCGCTTGCCGCCGGATGCCAGGAAGCCGCGCAGGACATCGACGACCTGGGCCGGCATATGGCCGTCGGCAGCGGTGCGGGGCTTGCACTCGAGGAACTCCTCCAGCACCGCGTCGACCCGGCGACACAGATCGGGCACATTGAGGGGGACCTCGTTCACCGGCACGGTGGCACGCTCCCCCTCCGGGCCGGACAGGAACGAGCGCACCGGCATCGTCGTCACACCGAACTCTCCCTCCCGTGCCACGCTCTCACCACATCCGGATCAGATATCTCCGAGGAGACCAGATGCGCGCAGCCGACGGAAGACGCTTGCGCCCCCGTCCGGCGGCGATGACCTGAACCTGGCCGTCGGCGAGCTGGTCAGCCGCTTGAACCGCGGATACGCGGTCCGCTCGATCGAGGTCACCATCCCGCCCCACGCCCAGATGTGGTCGCGGCCGCGTCGTGACTGCCGCCGAGCCGCAGTTCCACCCACGGCCCGAACACCGAGGCCGGGTAGAACAGCATGTCCTGCGGATCGTGGATGTTGAGCCATGCGCGGGGGAACTGTTCGGGCAGCCCGGCCGGCGCCTCCACGCTGCGCAGCGCACCGATCTCGTGGAAGTACCCGGCCTGGGACCCCACGGTGATCAACCGGTCGACACGCGCGGGCGGATCCGTCGCCAGCAGGTCCACGCACGCGATACCGCCGAGGCTGTGCCCGAGCAGCGTGACCGGGCCGTCGCCGGGCACGTCGTCCACCGACCGCGCGATCAACTCGTGCAGCCCCTCGCCGCGCGCCGGGTACCGCAGGATGTCCCCCAGCATCGGGGTGAGCTTGTCGATGTGCTTGCCGCGACGTGCCTGCAGATACAGGGTGCCCAGGTCCTGCACCCACCCCGGGACCTTCTTGCGGATCGCGTCCAGGTCCCGCGCGACCGCCTCGAGCACCACGTTGCGACCTGCACCGGTCGGCGCCGGCGCCTCCCCAGGGACACGATCGCGTACGCGACCAACGCCCGCGCCACCACGTACCGGTGGGCGTGCGCGTCGATCTCCGCGGTCTTCGCCGCAGCCCGCAACTCCGCCGACGCCCGCGCCCGCACGAGCGCCTCGTCGAACGCGGCCGAAAGCCCGTACCCGGTCAGCGTCTTCCGCGGTTCCGGCGACGGCTCCCACCGCTGGATCCCCTGCGGGAACACCTGTTCGGCGGGTTCGGCACCGGGGCTCGCACGCCTGGCGGTCGCCTTCTGCAGGCCCAGGAGCCGCAACTCCCGCCAGGGGTCGGTGTACAGCACCCGCCACATCGCCGGCTGCTCGTCCTCGGGATCCGCACTCCCGCCGCCCGAGGCCTCGTAGCCCGGCACGGAGACCCCGCTCGCCGGGCGCGCGCCCTCCGCGTCAGCCCAATAGCAACCCCTGAACGGCACGTCCCGGAAGCGCTCCGCGCAAACCCCGGACAACACGTCCACGGTCTGGTCGAATCCTTCGCCTTCACCCCGGTCCCGTGCACGAACAGCACCGAACGCTCCATGCGGACCCCCCGGTCGGCGATCGCGCCGCCGCACCGACCGCGGCACCGCCCCCTGATCGCTCCGTAATCGAAGAGTCACGAACGAGCCCGCGACGCGCGAAGACTGGAACTCGATGGCCGGAATCGCACCCGCGGTTGCTCTTCGGATCCCCCGGGACCGGATGCCGTGTCCACCCCACCGCGCCACAAAGTCCCGGCCGCCCACCGTCGGTGCCCGGACACCCTCTCGTATGAGACGGCGTGGAGACGAGAACCGCGCCTGTAGCCGGCTCGGCTGCGCGGAACGACCAGAGTGGCCGGGTCCGGATGGACGTCCACGACCTGCCGAAGGGCACGACGCAGCCGGCCTTGCGTGGGCGCGCCGGGGGTGGTTCCCGCCATGGCGCCGTGAGTCGAACACCACCAATCTCGCCGACCGTTCCCGACCGGGGCGATCGTGCTCCGCGACCGACCGAGGCACCGCCACCGTGCTTCGGTGTTCCATGTCCTCGGCGGAGCGCGTCTTCCGAAAAACGCCACATCGACCGCACCCGGCAGGGATGATGCCGTCAGGGCCCAACCCGGGGACGGCTCGTCGGAGGGAAGTGGCAGGTCTCATGAACCTTCAATCTCGTGGCGGTCGTGCTCTCGACGTCGGCGCCGGCAGGCTCGACGTTCCTCGCGTTCGATCAGCCGGCCTCCCTCGTCTCGCGGCGTGTGCGCGCAGCGATGATGGGGCGACGCGATGAGCGAGCGACAGTCCTCCCACATCGTCGAAGTGCCTTTGGGCGACGGCGGAGACGTCGTCCGAGTCCAAGTGAACGAGATCGACGAAAGCCTGGTGCGCGTCGGTCGGGGCGGCCGCACCGTGGGGCGGGCCGAGGAGACACTCGGCCAGATGCTCAGCGTCATCCGTCCCGTGGCGAACGCCTTCGTCGAGCAGTGCCGACAAATGGCGTACCCGCCGGACGAGGCCACCCTGCAATTCGGCATGTCGCTGTCCGCCGACGCAAAGATCCTCATTGCCGGGTCGTCCGTCGCCGCGAACTTCTCCGTCGGCATGACCTGGCACAGGAACGACGGGCCGATATCTCCCACGAGCGGTCCGCAAGCGAACTGAGCCGGCATCGGGTCACGTTCACGGGGAGGTCGGCGGTGGCAGGAGACGGCGAGGGCGACACTCGAGGACCGGAGTCGGTACTCGTGTCCGCAGTCGTACGGATCAGGGGCGGAGACGGCACGATCGGCGGTGCCGGTTTCCTCGTCGCCCCGACCCTGGTCCTCACCTGCGCCCACGTGGTGTCCGACGTGCTCGACCTGCCCCGCGACACGACGGTGGAAATCGGTGCCGAGGTCACCGTCGACCTGCCGCTGGCCGACGGCACGGACGACATCCCCACGGCGACGGCCGACGTACTGCAATGGGTGCCCATCCGGGCGGACCAGAGCGGGGACGTGGCCCTGCTGCGGTTGCGCGAAGACCTCCCCGGCGCACTCCCACTGCCGATGGCCGACGCCGAGAGCGTCTGGGACCACCAGGCCCGCGCCGTCGGCTTCACCGACGACCACCCCGACGGCATCTGGCACGAAGGAAGGTTCCGCGGGCCCACCGGCCGCGGCTGGGTCCAACTCTCGCGCACAGACGGACAGGCCGTACACGTCAAACCCGGCTTCAGCGGAAGCCCCGTCTGGGACGACGACCTCGGCGCCGCGGTCGGGCTCATGGTTGCCGCCCAGCCGGCGCGCGACGCCCAGCAGGCGTTCGTCCTGCGCACCAGGGCAGTGCTGCGTGAGATCCCCCAACTGACCCCCGTGCTGCGCCCGGCAGCCCCTTTTCGGGGACTCGCCACCTTTCGTGAAGCCGACACGGAGGTGTTCTTCGGGCGCGACGAGGACGTGCACAGGGTGGTCGCGGCCCTACGGGGCGAACGACCAAGCGTCACGGTCTACGGGCCTTCCGGCTGTGGAAAGTCCTCCCTCGCGCTCGCCGGTGTGGTGCCCGCAATGCGCCTGGCCGACCACGCGGTGCTGGTGATCGACGCCGGTCACGTCGGGTCCGCGCGGGCGGCGCTCGCGACGGAGTTGTTCGAGACGGCGATGTCGAGCGGGCACGGGCCCGCCCGGGCAGACAGCGCCGACCGAGTGGACGACTGGTTGGGCGAGTTGGGACTCGTGGACGCCTTCCACCGGGCCACCGGGCGGTCGCGGGCAAGGCTGCTGGTCGTACTCGACCAGGCCGAAGCGCTGCTGAACACCCCGGAGCCCGAGCTCGCCGAGACCCTCGCGCTGCTGTTCCCCATACACCCCCCGGCCGGCCTGCGGGTCCTGGTGACCCTGCGCGCCGACTTCATGGACGCCGCCCTGAGCCACCCGCTCCTGGGCCCCGCCCTCGAGCGCGGGTCGACGCTCCCGCTCACCCCCATGACCCGGGACCAACTGCACACCGTGATCACCGAACCGCTCGCCCGCGTTCCGGCCGTCGAGTACGACCCCGGGCTGGTCCGGCGCATCCTGGACGACACCGGCGGCGAGCCCGGCATCCTGCCACTCCTGGGCTTCGTCCTGGAACAACTGTGGAAACGACGGAACGCGGGCAGGATGCGGGCCGCGACCTACGAGGACATCGGCGGGGTGTCCGGCGCGCTGCGCCGCCACGCCGACCAGGCATGGCGCGAATGTGTCACACCCGCGAGCGAAGCGGAGGCGCGGAGGCTGCTGACCGGCCTGGTGCGGGTACTGCCGGGCGGCGAGGCCCCACTGCGGCGCGCCCTGACCCGAGAGGAGGCCGGGGAGAACGCCTGGCGCCTCGCGCAGGCCCTCGCCGGCCACCGCCTGCTGGTCCTCCACGGCGGCAACGGCTCGCCCGAAAGCGCGGAACTGGCCCACGAGGCGCTGATCAAGGTATGGCCGACCCTGGCGGAACTGGCCCGGGCCGACGCCGACTTCCTCGCCGCACGGGCAGAGGTGCAACACGACCTGGAACGGTGGCGCCACGCGAACCGCCCCACCGACCTGCTGCCCGGCCCCCTCCAACTCGCCTCCCTGGAAACCAGACTGCGCGGGCGTGACACGGAACTCGCCTGCGATCAACGCGACTTCCTCGACCGCTCCCGCCGACGCCGACGGGCCTTGCGAATCCGAGCCCGCGTCGCGTGGATCACGGTCGCCTTGGTTCTCGCGCTGATCGCCGGCCTGGGCACCTTCCTCGTCCAGCAGTCACAGGTCAGCGCACGACGACAGGTCGAGGGGCGCTCGCGCACGCTCGCGGTGCAATCGGACGAATTCACGAAGAGCAACCCCGGGGTGGCCGCCCTCGCGGCTATCGCCGCGTACGAGACCGCGCCGACCCAGGAAGCCCGCAACGCTCTGCTGCGGCGCTACGAAGAGCTGAGGGACACGGCGTGGATCCTGTCCGGCAATGAGGGGAAGATCCTTTCGACAGCCATGAGCACCGACGGCGCGGTGACACTCGTGGTGACCGAGGAACGCCACGCGGTCCTGTTCGTCCGCTCCGCCGAGGGCAGGGTCCGACAACAGCCGCTCCGCCTCCCCTACCCCGTCCTGTCCCCCGTGGTCAGCCGGGACGGGCGACGAATCGCCTACATCCGCGACCTGGACGGAGTGGTGATGTGGCACGACGTCACGCCCGTCGGGAAACAACTGGTGGGATCGGCGCATCCACTCCAGGGATCACTCCAAGCCCCCTCTGCAGGCATCCGAATAGGCGGTGACACGAAGATCATGGACTTTTCCCCGGACGCCCGACGATTGGTCGGGGTATCGGCAACGTCGTCGACACTGCCGGCGCAGGTGTGGGACCTGGACACGGGACGACTGCAGACACTGCCGGCCGAGGTCGCCCACCTCGGGGAGGTGTGGTTCGGTCCCGACGGGAACACCCTGATTGCCAGCCACGAGACGGGGCCGGAGACGACCGCGATGGTGAAGATCGACATCGGCACCGCCACAATGCACGAACTGGCAGACGACATCAACAGCGCACGTGTCGCAGCCTCCGGGGACGGCAGCCTGGCCGTCGTCTGCAAACAGACCAGGACCGACCCGGCCCAAGCCCACTACGAGGCCATCGGCGTGCTGGACGGACGAGTCCTGCGTCGCCACCAGACGGAGGGCCTTTGCGGCAAGGTCGTCGTCGACGCGAAGGGTGAACACTTCGCGCTGGCCGCCGATTCGCCCGACGAGTGGGATCTCTTCGAAACACGCGGTGAGAGCCGGGCACAGCATTTCCTTGGTTTCCCGGACTCCACGAGCAGGGATACGGATCTGCCGCTCCTCGGAACTCCGCGCGAGCCCGTTCTGATCACCCAACGCGCGAACTCGTTGACCGCGTGGAAGCTGGCGAACGCGGACGACAGCATCACCTACAGCCCTCCGGCACTGCTCGGAGACGGCAGCACGATGGTGGTGCGAGTGGGCCGCGACGGCGCAAGCCTGAGAGTCTCGGAGACCAGGGGCGAGCAACCCACCCTCGTCGAAGTTGTGAACGAGGGACGAACACCCGCGGACCCGCGCCAAGAACTCGCGGTCAACCGTGCCCAGACTCTGGTGGCGGACGTGTCGGACCACAACCGGATCACCGTCCGCGCCCTGCCCACGCTGCGCCGGGTGGCCGAGTTCACCACTGCGGAGCCACCCACCGGCCAGGATGGAAAGGCAGGGCTGCTGGAATTTAGCTTCCTCGATGGGGATCGGCTCCTCACGGTCTCCGGCACGCGCGTCGAGTACTGGGACGCCCGCGACGGTCACCCCCTCTCGTCGCCGATCGACCTGAAGAACCTTCGACTCACCACGGAGGACCGGCCGAAGTACGTCGTCAGTGGCCACCCCGAGCCGGGGTATGTGGTGGTGGCCGTGCAG
Organism: Embleya sp. NPDC001921; assembly: GCF_053594475.1. NCBI lineage: Bacteria > Bacillati > Actinomycetota > Actinomycetes > Kitasatosporales > Streptomycetaceae > Embleya > Embleya sp. NPDC001921. The sequence continues at coordinate 33,149 of NZ_JBSFEO010000068.1, read as the reverse complement.
GGCGGACCTGACGTGCACACTGTCGATTTGCGAACCGGAAAGGAGATAGAGGAACTTCGTGTGCATCTTGTCGACGGCCTCGCTGCGATTCGCCTCTTGAGGGACCGTCACCACGTGGCCGTGTTGACCAGGAGCGGCATGGTGGAGCTGTGGTCGATCCGGCTTCGGAAATCAGCGAAGAGGGAGGCGGGACCATTTGGGCCGTTGAACCTGAATCGAGATCTGGTGGGCGAAACCGGGGGCTCCGGGTTCTTCCTGGCCAATGGCAGTTCCGTGCGCTTTATGAAGGCGGACGATCCCGGGTACGTCCAGAAGTACGAATTCGCGGAGGACCAGCGCTTTTTGGCGGCCACCAAGGACGGCAAGGCAGTGCTCCTCAGCCCCGTGTCAGGAGGAGCCCTACGGCTGGTCCGCTTCGACCCGGTCCTGTGGCGGCGGCACCTGTGCAGCGTCTTGGGGCGTGGTCTTGCCGACGATGAACGAGGCAGCCTCCCGGACGGCCTGCCGACCAAAATCTGCCCTCCGTGAATTCAGCGGCCGGCCGGAGTCATCGCGGCGGAGCCGCGCTGGGAGCGGGGGGTCTTCTCACCGACGCATCTGGGGGCGATGGTGCGCGGGTCGACCGCCTCTCCGGGCGCGCCCGCCTGACAGAGGCCCTCGGGCTCGCTGTCCCGGTCGTGCGGGAGGAAGAAGAAGACCCTGCGCAGTTGCAGGCCACTGCCGGGATCGGCTTCGGCGCTCTTGTCAGAGCCGCGGCCGCCGCCGAGGTGCCCGCGCCGAGCTTCGAACGGGGCGCGCCGGCGCGGCCGCAAGCCTGGCCGGAGGGCGTAGGGGCTAGCCGTTGCGGTCGGCCCCGGTGGTGATCGCGTCGCCTGCGTGGATGATCGAGCTGAGCATGGCGTGGGCGGCTTGGAGTTGTTCGATGGAACGGCTCAGGCGCTCGCGTTCGCCCCTGAGGTCCTGGGCCATCTCCTCGCACGTCGGCGCCAGGATGGCGCCCTCTTCGGTCATGCAGGGCAGCACCTCCCGGATCAGGTCGGTGTTCAGCCCGGCCGCGAGCAGGATCCGGACCCGGCGCACGGCGGCCACAGCGGACTCGTCGAACTCGCGGTAGCCGCTGGCTCGCCGCTGGACTCGCAGCAGCCCCTGCTGCTCGTAGTACCGCAGGCTTCTGGTGCTGACGCCGGCGCGCCTGGACAGCTCACCGATGAACATGTGACTCCCGACACAGAAGTTTGACTCTGACGTCAATGTCAAGGTTTAGCTTAATCGGCATGGCAACGAACCACAGCACCCAGCACAGTTCCACCATCGCCCCATCGCCCCAACGCCTCTGGCAGGCAGAAGGGCTGTCGTCACCGGCGGCACCATCGGCATGGGCCTGCCATCGTCCAAGCCCTGACCGACCGCGGCGCCGAAGTGATGTACACCGGGCGCAGCGACCGGCGACTCGCCGAGGCACAGGCGGCGCTCAACACCCCGCTCGCCCACCCGGTGCGCTCCGACGCCACCGACGCCGGCGCCATCGCCGCTCTTCGCGACCAGGTCTCCGACCGCCTCGGCGGCATCGACTACCTGTTCGTCAACCAGGGCATCGCCGAGTTCCAGACGCTCGAAGAGGTCACGGAAGAATCGTGGGACCGCATCTTCAACGTGAACACCAAAGGCGCCTTCTTCACCGTCCAGCAATTGGCACCGCTGATGTCCGAGGGCGGCTCGATCGTGTTCACCACCGTCTCCAACGACCAGATCTTCCCCGGACTCAGCGCCTACTCCGGGGCGAAGGAAGCCGTCGCCGCCTTCACCAAAGTGCTCGCCGCCGAGCTGCTCCCCCGCAAGATCCGCGTCAACGCGATCGCCCCCGGCTTCATCCTCACCCCCACCATGGGCGTCGCCGAACTGACCGACGAGCAGCGCACCGAGTTCATCGAACAAGGCAACGCCTCCACGCCGATGGGCCGGGGAGGCACCGTGGAAGAGGTCGCCGCCGCCGCGCTGTACCTGGCCGTCGAGGCCACCTTCACCACCGGTATGGAACTGCCCGTGGACGGTGGATTCAGCCAGGGCCTCGGCCAATGACCGCCTCCGCCCGGTAGGCGGCCCTCCCACTGCGACCGGCGCTGAGCCGGTCGCAGTGGGAGAAGACTGTCCCGCCCGAGCTGTTTCAACAATCGAGGCGGAACAGACCGCCTCTCCGTCGGCTCGACGGTTCCGCAACAGGCGACCGCCCCCACCCACAGCAACTCGCGCCCCGTGGCACCGGGGCCTACCGATCAACGCCAAGGTATGGACCCAGCTTGCCCGACGACCTCGATCCGACCAAGGCGCAGGCTGCCACAGCAGCAGACTTTCCCCGGCTCCGCCCGGCCCGGCCGGGCGGAGCGCGAGCAATGTGGGGAACGGCAACGCGAACAGCGGCGACTGCCAACTCACCATGACGTCCCGGGTGGCGTTTCACGACTGCCGCGGACGCGGCGGCGGCTGCGGTGCTCGCGGCCTTGGACCAAGCGGCCGAGGAGCACCTGGCCGAGATCCGGCCGTACAAGACTCGAGACTCCTACGCGCGGGACTGGGCGCTGTGGGAGGAGTTCCACGGCCGGCTCGCCGAGTGCACCGGCACCGCGCTGCCGAGCACCCGTTCACCGTGGGCACGATGGTGGGGTTCGTGACCTGGCTCGACCAGGTGCAACGGTCGGCGCCGTCCACGATCGAGCGGCGGCTCACCGGCGTCGCGGTCACCGCCCGCACCGACCACGGCGTCGAGATCCCCGACGACGTTGAGGCCCTCCTGGATCTCGCTGGAGGTCGCGGTCGCGCAGGTGGCGGGATACAAAAAGATCGTTATTCCTGCACACACAGCGCGCCCACGTACGCTTTCTGTGGGGGCTTCCTCTCGGTCACGGGTTGGGGTGTGCCGCGAGCCAGCTTTGGAGTTCGCGGTGGCGGAACTGGTAGGCCACCCCCGAGATACGGAGCAGGCCTGTCCCGTAGCACCAGTTCAGGAAGACGCCGAGGCGCCCGGGCAGCCGGTTTCGGGCGCAGTAGAGGAACACGAGGTAGCGGCGGCCGGCTCTGGCGAGCACGTACAGGCCGATCGTGCCGTGTATGAGCCCGATGGTGAGTCCGAAGACGGGCCCGGCAACGAGTCCGTACACGAGCGCGGAGGTGAGCCCGAGCGCGAGCCCGCCGGCGAGCCCGACCGTGAGATCGTCCCGCACCGGACGGCGGGGATCCGCGGGTGGGACGTCACCCAAGGGTTCCGCGAGTCCGAGCAGGAGCCCGAGCACGAGCCAGAACATGAATCCGACCGCGAGCCCGACCGCGAGCCCGTACCCGAGCCCGAACCCGAGTCTGACCCCGATGATGAGTCCGACTCCGAGCCCGAGCCCGACTCCGAGTGCGAGCCCGGCCCGGAGCATTTTGGCGAGATGCGGGCCGGGGCTCCGTAGCCGGTGGAGGTGGAGCACGGGGGTTCCCGCAACAGCGGCGCTGCTGCCCACCAGGATGGCCGGCAGGGCGAGCAGGGCGAGCGCTGTGTAGTTGATCAGATGTGGGAGGGAGGTGCCGATGCCGCTCATGGCCAGCAGCAGGCTTCCGTAGACAGTCGTGAGGATCGCGGCGAGGAGCGTGTCCGTGGCGCGCACGCGGAGGGGGCCGGCCATCGGCCACAGCTCGTGGAGCACCAGATCGGTGCCCGCGCCGGGGCGGGCGGCGGAATACGGCGTCGCGGTCGCGAGGTGCCGGGCGAGGGCGGCGAGTTGGCGATGAGTGGCGTCGGGGCGGTAACGGCCGGGCCGGGTGGGATGTTGGTGCACGGCGGCGGGCACGTACAGACCCAGCAGGTGGTCGCGGACCGCGCCGGGCGATGCCAGGGCGCACAGGTCGTCGGGCCGGCGCACCGGGAGCAGGGTGTCGGGGGCACGTTCCTCGTAGACGGTGGCGGCGAGGTTGAGGCGCCAGGGGGTGTCGAGGGACCGGGCGAGGGTGCCGCCGGGGGCGGTGTGCAGGGTGTGGATGACTGGCGCCCAGCGGATCGGGTCGGTACCGCGGGCGGTCAGGTAGGCGCCGGCCTGGGCGGGGGTGACGGGTTCGATCTCGACGCGGGCGGCCTCACGCATCCGCACGTCCAACGCGGCGAGTTCGGCGTACTGGACGCTGCGGCAGGTCAGGATCACCGGGGCGCTGCCCGCAGAGTCCTGATAGGCGTTGAGTTGCCGCAGCGCTGCTACAGCACGGCGGCGCGGCACCGGGATGGTGTCGTTGTCCATCTCGTCCAGGCCGTCCAGGACCGGCAGGATCCGGCGCTGCTCGACGAGGACTTCGGCGTCGGCGACGGTCAGGCCCCGGTCGCGGAACCGCCGGTGGACCTGGTCGAGCAGCCACTCGCCGAGCGGGCGTTCGGTGTCCCACCCGGCCAGGGAGATCCGCACCGGCACCGGGTCGGTGTCCGTGCGGGCGGGGTCGGTGAGCAGACCGAGGACCAGGTCCAGGGCGAGGACGGTCTTACCCGCCCCCGGCGCGCCGGTGACGACCAACCGCGCCGGGCGGATGCTCCGGTAGTAGGCGGTGATGTCGGACAGGCGGCCGGAGGCGGCCGCGCCCGCCGCGTTGTTGGCGACTTCGGGGCGGTATCGGTAGGTGAGGTCGATGCGGTGGGCACCCTCGCCGATCAACTGGGCGCGCTGCCGCGTCTCCGCGGCGGCCACGGCAGCGGCCAGCATCGCGGTTTTGGCCGCCGGGTCGGCTGCCTCGCGGCGGTCGTCGCGGTAGGCGAGCCAGGCCAGGAACGAGGCCGGCGCCGTCGGTGCCAAAGCGATCGCGGTGGCCGCCACGGACGCCACATCGAACCGCCACGCGAGCCACAACGCCAGTGCCGCCGAAGCCGCTTGCAAGACCCCGTAGACGACAGCCGCCCGCCCCACCCGCAAACGCCCCATGACACGCATCATCGCCGGCACCACCGCCCGCAGACAGGCGATCTCCGCCCCCGATGCAGGATCGTGACGACGCGCCACCATTACGGCATTCGGTCACCACAGTTGCGCCTCAACCACGCCCGTGGATTTCCAACAACCGCGGCAGCTCGTACGACTTCGAGGGATGGCAGTTCCCCCTGGCCCTGCGCGGAGACGTGCGTGGTCGCGGGGGCTGATCAACCCCGACGAGGTCCGCGTGTCCGATATCCCGTGGGTTCCCGTCGGGCAGCGATTGCCGCAGCGAGGATCTGACCATGGGTTTAGCGGTCACGTGCCCGCATTTCCATGTGGGGATCATGACGGTTCATCGGGAATCCTGAAGAACCGTCATGATCCTTTCAGGCAGCCCGATGCCTTCATCCCGCGCGAACATGGGACGACACGGCCGATCGGAGGGATGAACACTCAGGCGAACCCACGGGATTTCGCACAGTACGCGGGGCATGACCAGGCGGCCGCCCGCCGGCTGTTGCGCGAGGTCCGATCCGAACGCGACACGCTCCGCGTGCCGTACGAGCCTGCGCTGTCGGCGGGCCGGCCGGCCGCGTACGTGCCGGGTCCGGGTTGCCGGCCGGCAACCCGGACCGGGTCGACGCGCACCCGGACGCGGTCGCCCGCCACATCGTCGAGCACCCGCCGAGTGAGGGGCAGCCGACCGCAAGGGAGCGGCGCTGCATCCCGTCGGCGACACAGGGCACCGGTGCCGGCGTGGCCCGAGGGGTCAACGTGTGGCCGGGACGCTGACGCGCGGGGTGGTCGGGGTGGGGGCGGGGGTGGTTGCCCGGGCCGGGCGTTCGCGCAGGAGCAGGCCTGCGGTGAGTGCCACCAGGCAGGCGGTGAGGCCGTGGACGCCGAGGGCCGTGGCGGCGGAGCCGTCGTTGCCCAGCACGACCGTCATGTCGCCGGCCGGGATGAAGGTCATGGCGAGCATCGTCCAGCCGAGCGCCCGCCGGTGTCCGGTCAGCAGGAGGGCGAGTATGACCAGCCCGGTGCCGATGTCGCGGACGCCCTTGACGGCGAGGAATCCGGTGCCCTCGTGCTCGGGCCAGGTGGGCAGGCCGAAGCCGGACGCGGTCGACTGCGGGGCGAACAGGTAGGCGAGGCCGACGTAGATGATGAACGCGCCACCGAGGGCGGCCAGGATGGTGGTCAGGGTCCTGAGCTTCATGGGTGTTCTCCCGAGTGTCGGGCCGGTGGGACCGGCCGTCGTCGCCTTGTGGGAACAGCCTCGCCGGGTGGTCCTGGAAGGAACATGGAAGCGACTTGGAGGCGACCCGGACGGCGAGCGGAGAGCCGCCGGGGCCGGGCCCGGCGCGTCGGCGCGTGGCTCGCGCCCGCGCCGCTCGTCGCCGCCGTCAACACGTGGTGGCCGCGCTCGCCGCCAACGTCCGCATCGCCGACCGCATCCTCGTCACGGACACCGGACGCATCGTCGAGACCGGGACCTTCGACGAACTCGTCGACGTCGGCGGCCCCTTCACTGAGCTCTACAAACTCCAACTGGGCTGAAGCAAAGCAACCCCGCACGCGCCCCGGGCTCGTCCGGTGCGGGAACCCCCGCAGTTGCCGGCACGTCCGTTCCGGTGGCAGAGCGGCCACGGCGCCACTTCGGCCAGGACGAGGGAACATCCCCGCGTTCGCGGGGCCAACGAGGACATGACCGATATCTCGGTCCGCCCCTGGGGAGCATCCCCGCGTTCGCGGGGCCAACCTTGAGCGCGTCCACCTCACCGAGGATGACGAGGGGAGCATCCCCGCGTTCGCGGGGCCAACAGCAGCCGTGCCGCGACTTGGTACCACTCGTCGGGAGCATCCCCGCGTTCGCGGGGCCAACAGGTCCGGACCGTCCGAGATGTTCGCGGAGTCGGGAGCATCCCCGCGTTCGCGGGGCCAACCGAGCCACCCAAACTAGTCCTGAAACGGGCCGGGGAGCATCCCCGCGTTCGCGGGGCCAACGAGGACATGACCGATATCTCGGTCCGCCCCTGGGGAGCATCCCCGCGTTCGCGGGGCCAACACTGGATGACCTGGGGTTCTATCAGCGGGTAATACCGATTTCGTTTAGTTGCATCTTGCCACCTGCTACTGGCCTGTCGCGAAGCTGACCTCCTTCAACCGCACGGTAGTTCACCCGACAGGCTCCTCATCGCACTTCCCGCGGACTCCGTGAAAACGACCACCGAGTCCCGGCTGCGCCGCGGCTGGCGGCCGGACGGGCCACGCGCGAACCGACGACGGTGAGCGACGGCACCCAACCCGAGGGCGCCTCCGCGCCTGCGCGGAACCGACATCCTCGCCGAACGCTTCCGCGACTCGTGCTCCTCGTGGACCGCGGCAGCACCGCCGGCCTGATCGTTGGCGGGCAGGTCCGGGTCGGCATCATCTCGGCATGACCCCGGCAGCCCTTTCCCCGAACGGTGCGCGCCGTCGACACCGACCAACTCCTGGCTCTGCAACAGGCCGCCGCGGCCTGCGGCTTCAGCCAAAGGCTCGAGATCGCCCGGCTCCGGGAACACCTCGCCGCGGGGGCGACGCACCACCTCTTCCCCGTGCTCGTGCACGAGCTCGGCCATCGGCCCGAGGTGTCGCCCCAGTGGCGATGTCGACTCCTGCCGACCGTCGGTACCGGTGAACGGATCCTGGGCCTGCTCGACGTCCTTCCCGACACCTTCGACGAGATTCCGGAGACCTTGGACGCCGCAGCGAAGTCGGAGATCGCCCGCCGCATGGATCGAGCCGTCAGCGTGCGCGGGTGGTCGGACCGGACGGCCGGAACCGCGACCCTTGCAGGGGGCTGACCGACATCCGAACCCGGCCCGTCACTCATTCAGTTCCCTTTCGAAGACCGTCGCGCACCGGCACGCTGCCTTGGCGGCGACGTCGGTGAACAGACGGAAACCCGCGTTCGGCTGATTGAGAATCGCAACAACCCGGGTTCCCGAGCGCGCCTTCACGCCTGGTCCACAATCGGGTTCCAGGCCAGGATGCGGGTGTGAACCTCCCACCACCGATACCCGGCACCGACACCGTTCGCCATTACGTGATCGGCACCACCGAACACCGTCGCTACACGGCCCTTGCCGGCGGGAGCTTCGTGCGTATGCCGCCAGGGGAACGTGCCGGGTTCCTTCGGGACCTCGGCCGCGACGCGCGGCAGGTCACCGACACCGAACTGGAGTTCCTCCTCCGTCCGGAATGGCGCTCGCGGACCGTCGCCGCCTGGATGATCGGCGTGGACCGCCGCGAACGGTTCCGGAAACGCCTCGGCGAACTCCTCCTCGCGAGCGAACTCACCTACGCCTGCGAGGGCTACTGCGTCGCGCTCGCCATGCTCGGTACCCGCGAGGACGCCGGGCTCCTCGTCTCCTACCTGGACGTTTACCTCCGGCGGCCCGAATGCCGCTACGACCAACCGTGGGCACTCGGCGCGCTCCTCCACCTCGACCGGGCCCTGGGCAGCCATCGCGCTGCGGCGTTCCTGGAACCCGACGGGCTCTGGGAACACTGGGCGGACGAGCGAACTCCCGAACCCGCGCAGATGGAACGGCACATCGCGCAGATGTGTGCCCTCGCCGACCGATATGCGCCCGGTACCGACGAGGCGGAGCACCACTGATCCGGCGGGCTGGGGCAAGGGAAGCTTCCGCAGGCAGGACCGACCACGGCGCTGAGCAGTCCGTCTACCACCGCACATTTCCGCCTTCGCGCGGCCGACATGAGCACACCCGTTCGTCATCGTCGGCTTGGGCCGACCCTCCCGCGTTCGCGGGGCCGACAGGCCCATGGCCCACGTCGACGTGTAGAAGACCGGAACACCCCCGCGTTCACGGGGCCGACCCTCGCCGCGCTTTCAACGGCGGCCGTCTCGTAGGACCATCCCTGCGGACGCGGGGCCGACTACCCGGGGAACCTGCAAGTGCGGCTGAAGGACGGACCATCCCTGCGGACGCGGGGCCGACGAGATGCCCGAGTGCCACGACTGCGGCCGGCCGGGACCATCCCTGCGGACGCGGGGCCGACCAACGGCGCATCCCCCGCGCCCTACCAGCGCCGGGACCATCCCTGCGGACGCGGGGCCGACCCCGTGGGCAGCGCGCGCGAGCGCGCCGAGTACGGACCATCCCTGCGGACGCGGGGCCGACCGCGCGGTGCGATCTCCGGCCGGGCGAGGTGTGGGACCATCCCTGCGGACGCGGGGCCGACGCTGGATGACCTGGTCTTCTACCAGCGGGTAATACCGATTTCGTTCAGTTGCATCTTGCCACCTGTTGTCGGCTGTCGCGAGGTGGATCTTCTTCGGCCCCACGGTAGTTCACCCGGAAGGGCCGGGCCGGCAGTGAGTCCGAGGCATGACATCGGCCATCCGGAACCGGGCCTTACGTCGGAGCATTCCAGCCTGCGCGGGGCGGACGTGCTGGGGGCCTCGCCGGTGTCGGGCACCGTGGGACCATCCCCGCGTTCGCGGGGCCAACGTGTCCCCCGCAAATGACCAGAGAGGATGCGGAGGAGCATCCCAGCGTTCGCGCGGCCGACGCGTTCGCCGGCTCCGTCCAGGAGCGCGGCGAGGGAACATCCCCGCGTTCGCGGGGCCGACTCGGCGGTGAACTCGCCGAGGGCGAACCAGTCGGGCTTATCCCCGCGTTCGCGGGGCCGACCGCCCACACGAACTGGAAGCCGACCGACCGCGCGGAGCATCCCCGCGTTCGCGGGGCCGACGACCCACTCGCCTGCGGCCAGCGCAAGGTCGAGGGAGCATCCCCGCGCTCGCGGGGCCGACCCGAACCTCGGTGATGGTGCGCTCGGGCAGGCGGGAGCATCCCCACGTTCGCGGGGCCGACTGAGCCGCCAACAGGCACGGGTCCGTGGTGCGGGGAGCATCCCCGCGTTCGCGGGGCCGACCATGGCGCACAAATCGCGGGCGTAGTGGGGGCGGGAGCATCCCCGCGTTCGCGGGGCCGACGACATCGCCCCCCAACCCAACTACCCGGGACAGGGAGCATCCCCGCGTTCGCGGGGCCGACACGGTCAAGGCCGACCTGCTCGACGGCCCCGGGGGAGCATCCCCGCGTTCGCGGGGCCGACGCTGGATGACCTGGGGTTCTACCAGCGGGTAACACCGTTTTCAATCGGTTGCATCTTGCCACCCACTGCTGGTCGTTGCGACGCAGATCTTCTTCGGCTCCACGGTAGTTCACCTGATGGTCTCGTCATCGGCACTTCCCGTGGACCTCTGCCTGCCGCTTTGCGAAGTCCGGTCAGGGGCGTGTTCATACGTTCGCGAGGTCGGCTGGCGGCGGTCACGGAGTCTTGCCGGTAGTGTTCCCGATCGTCATCGGCCGGGTCGGTGGGCGAGTGGTCTATCCGATGTAGGTGATGTCCATGATGACGACGGTGGCGGTCTGGACCTGGATGGTCAGGGTGATGAGGCCGCCGGCGGTGAATTCCATGTGGCGCATTTCCTTGAGGTGTCCGGCGGCTCGGGTGGATGTCCAGGGGTCGGTGGAGAGGCGGGACTCGGCGTGGGTGAGGGCGTTGCGTGCGTGGGCTGGGAGGGTCGCGGCTTGTTGGCGGGCTCGTCGGTCGTAGGTGACGGAGTACGGCATCAGGTGATCCCGTCGCCGTCGGCGATGATTTCGCGTGCTCGGGCGGTCATGGCCTCGTAGCCGGCGCGGTCGCGGCAGGTGACGGCCATGTGTTGGATTTCGGTGAGGGTTTCGGTGGCCTTGGCGAGGTGGACGGCGAACTCGTCGTATCGGTGGCCGTCCCAGGCCTCGGCGGCGGCTTTGAGGGCGTGGCCGACGGTGCGTTCGTAGTCGGCGCGCAGTTCGTCGTCGACCACGGCGAGGGCCTGGTCGGTGATGCGGGCGTGGAGTCCGGTGCCGGTGATGGTGAGGTGGATGTCCGGGGTGGTGTCCATGACCCCAGCGTGACACCGCGGCCACGACGACCGGTAGGCGGCGCGCATGGGCGCATTCGCGCACATCCCCGCCCTGCACGAGCCGACCGCCACAAGCCCAGGGCTTTGGGCGAATGGCAGGCAGCAATTCCGGTGTTCACGGGGCCTGCCACTCCTCGAGGTGCCCGTGAGCCGGGAGGACGGGAGCATCCCCGCCCTCGCGGGGCCGACTCCTCGCCGAACTCCCCCCGAACCCACGGAACATCCCCGTCTGCGCGGGGCCAACCTCTATCAGCGGGGGACCCAAATCCGAGTCCCGGGAGCATCCCCGCCTGCGCGGGGCCGACGAGCGGGTTGAGGGGGTCAACTCCCTCCGCTGAGGAACATCCCCGCCTGCGCGGGGCCGACTCCATCTCGGTGATCAGCTGGGCGAGCATCGCCGGAACATCCCCGCCTGCGCGGGGCCGACGCAAGCTCATCCCAACTCTGCGCGCTCCTGCCCGGAACATCCCCGCCTGCGCGGGGCCGACTACCGGCCCCCGTATCGGATCGCTGTGCACCGGGGAACATCCCCGCCTGCGCGGGGCCGACTCGGACGACACGGGAACGCCGGCGAGTACGGGGGGGGGGAACATCCCCGCCTGCGCGGGGCCGACGTCCACCCCGTGAAAACGGGGCGGCCCCGGGCGGGAACATCCCCGCCTGCGCGGGGCCGACCCACGTCGAGTACACCCTCGATGCCCAAGGGCGGGAACATCCCCGCCTGCGCGGGGCCGACGCTGGGTGACCTGGGGTTCTACCGGTGGGTAACGCCGTTTTCACTTAGTTGCATCTTGCCACCTGTTGCCGTCTGTCGTGAAGCGGAGTGGAGGGGTCATGTGTCGAGTGGGACGGGCCAGAAGGAGCCGCCCGCTTTGTCGCAGCGAACGGTCTGGCTGCCGTCGGGTTCGATGGCGAGCACGAATTCGTCGAAGGCCGGGCGGCCGGCCGATGTCCACCGGGACCAGGCGGCCTCGGTCTCGTCCCACAGGTGGCGGGGGCCGTGTTGGCGGACGTGGAAGGTGTCGAGTTGGCGCCCGTCGTAGTCGATCGTGGCCCAGGAGGTGAGCGCGTCGTCCCAGACCCACAGTCGTGACCGGAAGGCGTCGCCCACCTGTGGGTCGTCGTTCCAGTGGGTGTGCAGGCCGGGCAGGGTCAGGCCCATGACGGCCTCGGTGTGTCGGTCTCCGCCCGCGACGTCCCACGGCGACAGCCGGGTGCTGCCGCTGTCGGGGTTGTCCGAGGGTCGGGCCAGGGCCGCGACGTCGCGTACGGCGGAGCGGTGGTCGCGCATCGCCATGAACGCGCCGCCGTGGGCGAACCGGCCGCGCGCGGTGCCGTCGTGACGGGGCGTCAGGACGAGGTTTCCGTAGGTGGCCCATGCCGTGGTCCACGGGGTGACGATCGAGCCGCCGGGCGCCAGTTGTTCGAGCCATGCGTGCGGGACGCGGGCCACCGAGCAGGTGCCGAGGATCCGGTCGTACGGAGCCTGCTCCGCCCACCCCTTTGCCCCGTCGCCCGTCACGACTGTCGGATGCAGTCCGAGGGCCTTGAGTCGTCCTCGGGCGGCCGCTGCCAGTCCCGGGTCCACTTCGATCGTGACGACGTTCGCGTCGCCCAGTCGGTGCGCGAGCAGGCCCGCGTTCCAGCCGCCGCCGGTGCCGATCTCCAGGACCCGCTGTCCGTCTGACACGTCCAGGGTCAGGAGGGTGCTCGCGACGATCGAGGGTTGGGAGACGGACGAGGACGGCCAGGCGGGCTCGCCCGGTTCGCCCTCGTGACCGTCGCGGACCTGGATCACCGCGGGCACGTCGGACCAGGCGGCCTGTTCCCAGCGGTCGGGGTCGACGGTCCGGTCGACGGGCGCGTGGTCGGGCATGCCGTCGACCAGCCGTACCCACACCACGTCGGGCAGGAACGCGCCGCGGGGCACGTGCTCGAAAGCGTCACGCCACGGGCCCGGGAGGGGACCGGTCACCCGTTCCACGAGACGAAGCAGGCCCGCCGGGGCCCGCTCCGTGGTCTCACTCGTCACCTATTTGTCCTTCTTCGGGGTACCGGGGTTCGGCGGCTTGTCAGGAAGGATGGGCGGGGGCACAGGCCTCCCGGGCTGGTTGCCGTCGCTCGGTATGGGACTCGAATGATCACCCACGTCGACGATCCCTTCGGCGATGTTGGCCTGTTCCCGCCACCGGGCCGGGCCATGACGATCGGGCGGCTCGCTACGGTCGGTGAGGGAAGCTTTACGCTTCAACAATACGGCCGTGGCAACGCCTGCGGAATCCCCTCACGCCGACCTCCGACCACCCGGCCCGCGTTGAGACAGGCAATGCACGTCCGCGAGCGGAATGACCGGCAACGGCCGAACCTTTGGACAGACCGGACTCGTGAACTCGCTTGCGCGGGGCCGATTCCAGGTCGAGAGCTGTGTGAGTCTGGATCTCAGAGGCATGCGAGGTCGACGGGTCCCGCACTGAACCGCAGGGGACTTCCTGCGTTCGCGGGGCCGACTCGTCGTTCCGCCGGCCGGTCTTGGCCTGCGCCGGCTCCCCGCGTTCGCGGGACCGACCACGTTGGGCAGCCCTCTTTGACCAAATACGTGAACCATCCCCGCGGACGCGGGGCCGACCGGCGGCTCCAACCCGAGCTCGGTGGCGAGGGCCGCGAATCGGCCAGGACCATCCCTGCGGACGCGGGGCCGACGACCAGTTCGGGCCGACGGTGGTCGTCCCGGCAGGACCATCCCCGCGGACGCGGGGCCGACCGTGTCATCCTCGGCGCCAAGAGGCGGCCTCCGGGACCATCCCCGCGTTCGCGGGACCAACCGCCGCCGGGACGTACTGCCCGGAGAACAGGGACCATCCCCGCGCTCGCGGGGCCGACGACTACGCCGGCGCTGCCGTCGAACTGAACTGCGGAACATCCCCGCGCTCGCGGGGCCGACTTGTAGGCGTGGTGAGTTGAACCCCTCAGGTGGGGAACACCCCACGTTCGCGGGCCGACTCCAAGCCAACTGAGGTCGCACACCGCTGACGTTCGCGTCACGCGCGTCGTTGCGGTCGCTTGGGTACGGGCGGGTCACCTACTGAAGAATGCCCGCTGCCCTTGCGGAGGCCAACCAGCTCGGGAACTCCTTCATGAGGCAGTCGTACAACTTGGCATCACTGCGGCGTTCCGGTTGTTGGCCCGCTCCGAAATACCCGGCGTTGTCGATCCGACGGCCTTGCAACGTGTCCAGGCTGCGAAGGAAGCGAAGATCGCGGCTGTGGCCGAACCCGACGAACTGCCAGAAGATCGGCAGCCTACTCGACTCGCGCAGCAGTTCCCGCGTCTCTCGACGGTCCCAGGGCTCCCCGTCGGTCTGGAAGACCACGAAAGCCGGATCTTGGGAACCGCTTGCGCGGTAGTGCTCGATGACGGCGCGCATGGCGGGCACGAACGAGGTGCCGCCCCAGTCGAGCCCGGAGTGCAGGGCCTGGACGCGTCCGACGTGATTGTCGAGGGTGATGTCGGCGACGAGGTCGACCCCACCGGAGAAGAACGCCAGGGGAACTGATCCGTCGTCGTCGAGGTTCGCTGCCAATCCCAGGACCTGTTCGGCCAGGTGCTGCATGGTCCCGTTCTCGTAGAACCAGCCCATGCTGCCCGAGTGATCCATCACCAGGTACACGGCGCCGCGTTGGTGGGAGATTCCTTTTTCGCGCAGGCACTGTGCTGCGGTCGTGTATAGGTCAACCAAGCCCGGAGCGGCGCTGCGTATTTTGTCCAGACTGACGACCGCACGGGCGCCGGCTGTATCGGCGGGCGGCCCCACGACTGACGCGGACTGCGGGCCGGGGTCGTCGACGACGATACCGAAGTCGATTGCCATGCCCGCAAGATCGTTCGAATAGCCCTGTCCGACGGCTCGCACCTTCCACGCCGACGCCAGGGTCGTGGTGTTCCACAGATGCGGCACGGGCGGCGTGCCCAGGACGGTGTTGAGGGCTTCGGCGATGCGTATGCCCACCGCCTTGCCCAGCCGGTCGGCGAAGGTGAAGTCACCGTTCTGGACGGGGCCGTTGAAGAACACGACGCTCATCGGGCTGCCTCGGATCGTCGGCGCGGCGCTCCCGGCGGTATGGAACATTCCCGCGCGCAGCTCGTAGCGCAGGATGCCCGCGTTCGGGGTCTTGGCGGTACGGGCCTGCTCCACCAACTCGGTGACGGGGCGGCGTTCGAGGATCGCGCGCAGGGCGAGGATCGCGGTGTGGTGGGTGACGGCCACCGCCGCCGCCGTGGCGCCCGCGGTGTCGTGGAGGGTGTCGACGAAGGCGGCGGCGCGCCGGAGGAACGCCCTCGGCGAGGGATTCGCCGCCCGGGCCCGGCGGGGTCCACAGGTGCTTGCGCGTCTGCCGGTCCTCGGTGCCTTCGGGGTGGGTGGCGAACAGCTCGCGCTTGGTCAGGTACGTGGCCTCGCCGTAGTGCTGCTCGTTGAGCAGGGCGGTCACCCGCACCCGGCTCTCCCCGAGGGTGGGGAGGGCGATCGCCGCGGTGTCGATCGCCCTGCGGTATTGCGAGGTGAACACGCCCGGTGCCGGGCCCACGAGTTCGGGAAGCGTCTCGGCGAGCCATACGGCCTGCCGGAAGCCGCGGGGGGTCGGACCCACGATGTCCCGGGCCAGGGCGTGCGCGGTCGGGCCGGTCCACGGCCGGGGGTCCTGGTGAAGCCCGTGTATTCGGTGGCGTTCTCGGTGGACTCCGCGTGGCGTACGACAGCCAGGATCATGGCGCCGCACGGTATCCACACACACGCCTGTCTCAGGAGAAGGAACGGATTCGTATGAGCGAGAGTCAGTGGGAGTTCGTCAAGAACCGCACCGCCGCCGACGACGGTGCGGTGTGGCGTTCGCCGGACGGGAGGTTCTTCAAGCGGACCGGCGGCGCCGACCTGCGCGAGGAGGCGCGATTCCAGCGCCGGATCGGCGAACTCGGCTATCCCGTCCCGCGCGTCGTGGACGAGGGCACCGAGGCAGGCCGGGCGTACTTCGTCGAGGAGTCCCTGGGGCCGGCGTCGCTGCACGACACCGCCCTCGCCGCCACCGGCGGACGGGCGGCCGTCGTGACCGACGAAGTGGTCGACGACGCGGCCTCGATCGCCGCCCTGCTCCTGGCGGCACAGGCCGCCCACCCACAGCCCGCCTCTCCCGATGCGCTGCGTGGGTGGGTCGAGCGGGCCGGGTTCACCGCCGACGTGTTCGCCGAGAACCCCGACCTCGACACCCCCCGCGTCCACGCGCTGACCGGCAGGGCCCTGAGCCGGCTGGAGTCGGTCCCGATGGTGTGGTCGCACTTCGACTACGGGCTGCCGAACGCGTTCCGCGCCAGGGTCATCGACTGGCAGCACCACGGCCCGGCCCCGCTCGGGTACGACGTCGTCCCGGCGCTGGAGATCATCGCGTTCAAGGGCGGTACCAAGGGCTACACCGCCGACGCCGCCCAGCGCTCCCGCTACCTCGCCGCCCTGGACGCGGTGTCGCTCCCCGCCACCGGCCACCGGGTGAGCGAGCACCTGGGCGAGTTCCTGCTCGTCAAGTGCATGTTCTTCCTGGCCCTCATGAAGCCGGCCGACCCGACCCGCGCCGACAAGCTCCTCAAATGGGACTACCGCCGCCGACTCTTCACGATGGGGCTGGATCAGTATGAGCACTCCGCGACCGTCGACACCGCCGTCTTCCCCACCCTCGACGAGTTCACCGCTGGGGACCGCGTTACCGGCCATTCGTGACCGCGACTACCCCCTGGACCGGCACGGAGTCGTCTTCAAGGTCATCGGCGACGTCCACCCGGGCAGCCACTACGTCGGCTACGTCAAATACCACCCGGACGACAAGGGCGACCGGCAACTCTTCGGCCGCACCTACCGACAGAACAGCGTCGTCTCGAAAGCCTTCGGGATCCTGGCCGACCGATCCGAGTGCTACGTCTACTCCCACGCCGTGGGATGCGTCATCACCGGCGTGCCCCGCGAGGACGTGCTCACGCACTACTCCTGCCGCCAGGCCCTCACGGCCCTGCACCGATCCCCCGAACTCGTGGACGGCTCACCGGTCGGGAGGGACCTGCTCGCGATCATCGACCGGGCCGTGTCCACCGGGGCCGCCGACGTCATCGGCGTGACCGGCTCGTTCCTCGTGGGCTGCTTCAACGCCGACTCCGACATCGACCTCGTCTGCTACGGACCGCGCGGACACCGGGCCGCGCGCGAGCTGTTCGCCGACCGCTCCCTGATCCGCCCGTACGAGGGCAGCACCCTGACCAGGCTCTACCTGCGGCGGGCCAAGTACATGTCCGGTAGCTCGTTCGACACGCTCATGAAGCAGGAGGCGCGCAAGCTGCAAGGGCTCACCGCCACCGCCGGGGCGCACATCAACTGCGAGCCCCTGCGACCCGACGGCGACAAGACGTTCTCCCGGGTCGTCGCCAAGGAGGTCGGGGCGATCAGCGTCATGGCACGGATCACCGACCACACCCAGGGACGGGCGACCCCGGCCCTCTATGGCATCGAGGTGGACACCGTGATCCAGTCCACGGTCGACGAACCCGACGTCTTCGCCCGCCGGATCACCCACATGCGCTCCTACCTCGGCGCCTACACCGGGGCGTTCCGCGAGGGCGACACCGTGTACTTGTCCGGGAGGCTCGTCCACATGCAGGGCGGCGAACACAGCGGCTTCGGCATCGAACTCACCCCGTGGACCGCCACCGAGTCCTACCTCGCCAACCTCGCCCACTGATCGGAGGAAGCCGCGATGCCCCGACTAATCGAGCGCGGTCTCCCGGCACAACCCCGCCCCCGCGAGGGAGCGGATGGGTTTCGTCGCGACCGGGACGGTGCCCACCTCACGCTGCATCGCCGTCCGGTCCTGCTGCCACCCACGCTTGCCCGCCTGGTCGAGGAACAGTTCGCCCAACCCCGAATGCACTCCATGCTCGGCGACCCCGACACCCACGGTCCGCGCTTCCTTCCGCCGGGAGAACCACCCCACCGGCCACGCAACGTCGAGGGACTCAAGCAACTCCTGAAGCAGCACGGCTTGCCCACCCGCAGTGCCCGCAACACCGCCATGATCGAGGCGGCGGCCGAACTGCCGCCCATCGTGATCAGCGCCCTCCTCGGGGTCCACCCCGGCACCGCCAACACGTGGGCGCCACGCCCGGGACAACTGGGCGGACTACCTCGCGGCCCGCCGAATCTGCGAACAAACGGAACCCCGAACGCCGCCGGATGACGCGTCGACACGGCGCGAAGGTCGCGAGCCGACGCACGGGTAATGACCGGCCGAGGTCGGCCTCGCGGGGCGTACATGATCACACCCACTCCGGCGAGGCAGATCAGGGCGCCGAGCGAGTTCTCTCGCGGAGGACCATCCGCGGGCCGCAGCCTCACGGCGCAGGCGGGTGTTCGCGACACGATCGGTGCTGCCCATGGGCGCCTCCGTGCGGCTGCGGCGAACCTGACCTCAACCGTGGGACGCGCTCCTCCGGGCGTCGGCACGTGACGTGTTTACGGAGCAGGCCCGATGTCCTGGTGGTTGGGTAGGGGTGCGTGGTGCCGGAGGGCGCGTGTTCTGGTGGAAGGGGGACGTGGGATGGAGCCGCTGGCGGCTGGAGATCCGGCGCGGATGGGCGATTTCGTGCTTCATGCCCGGCTGGGGGCGGGCGGAATGGGCCAGGTGTTCCTGGGCCTGTCGCCGGGTGGGCGCGCGGTGGCCGTGAAGGTCGTGCATCCGCACCTGGCGCACCACGAGGAATTCCGGCGTCGCTTCCGGCGGGAGGTGACCGCCGCGCGAACGGTCAGCGGGGCGTTCACCGCACCGGTGGTCGCCGCCGGCCCGGATGACGCACCCCCGTGGATCGCGACCGTCTACGTTCCCGGGCCGACGCTGGCCGAGGCTGTCACCAGGGCCGGGCGGTTGCCGGAAGACTCGGTGTGGCCGCTGGCGGCCGGGTTGGTCGAGGCGCTGCAGGCGATCCACGCCGTGGGCCTGTGCCACCGTGATCTCAAGCCTTCGAACGTGCTGCTCGCGGCGGACGGCCCGAGGGTGATCGACTTCGGGATCGCCCGGACGACGGATTCCACCGCGTTGACGAGAACCGGGGCCGCGATGGGAACGTGCGGCTTCATGTCTCCGGAGCAGGCCGAGGGCGGCGAGGTCGGGCAGGCCGGCGACGTCTTCGCCCTCGGCGCCGTGCTCGCCTTCGCCGCCACCGGAACCGAGCCCTTCGGCCACGGACCGCCCCTGGCGGTCATGCACCGCGTCGTCAACGGCGAACCGCGACTGGACGGGCTGCACGACCCGCTGCACGCCCTGATCACCGCGTGCCTGGCCAAGAACCCCACCGACCGGCCCACCACCGCGCAACTCCTCGACCGGATCGTCTCCCACTGGACCCCGGCCCCCCACACCACGCTGTGGTCCCACGCCACGACCGTCCTGATCGACACCCACACCACACGCCGGTACACCCAACCCCCACCCGCCGCCGCCTCCGCGACGGCGCAGGAACGAGAAGAACTGGCCCTGCGCCGCGACCGCGCGTGGGAGGTGGCTCAGGCGGGGGATCACGCGGAGGCGGCCCGGTTGTACGCCGAGTTGGCGGTCGACTCCGAACGTGTCCTGGGGGCCGACCATCTCGACACGTTGGCCGCCCGCCGTGAGCACGCCTGCAATCTCGGCGGTGTGGGCGACCATGCGGAGGCGGCCCGGTTGCACGCAAAACTGGTCCTGGACCGGACACGCTTTCAAGGTCCGGACCACTTCGACACGCTGACCAGTCGTCATCATCACGCCTGGGAAGCGGCACGGACGGGGAACCCCGCGGAGGGGATACGGGTGTACGCCGATCTGATCGCCGACTCGACACGCGCCCTGGGATTCGACCACCGCGAAACCCTGAACGCCCGCGCCTGCCAGGCGCCCTGGTTCGGAGCACTCGGGGATCACGCGAAGGCGGCACGGTTGCTGGCCGAGGTCGTGGCCGCCCGGATACATGTCTTGGGATCCGATCATCACGACACCCTCGGCGCCCGCAACAACCATGCCTGGCAGGTGGCACAGTCGGGGGAACGTGCGGAGGCGGCACGGCTGTACGCCGAGTTGGCGACCGATCTGGAACGTGTCCTGGGACCCGACCACCCCGACACCCTGGGCGCCCGATCAATGTCAGACCGCTGAGGGACTGAGAAGCACTCGATCGCTTCCGTGTTCCGCCGACGAAACATGCAGCGTCTCCGGGCCGTCACCCCCGAAGTGGAGAAAGCCCGCTGCCCAACCTCGGGTGGGGCCACGTTGCGAAGAACGGGGTGTGCGCGTCATCCTCCGGTGACAGCGCGATCGTCGGCGATCCGCATGATCCGGTGCCGAGGCTCATGGCGCCTCCGCAGGGGGGTGCGGCGTGACGCCGGGCATGCCGAGGTCGACGGAGGGGCGTTGGATGCGTCGCCGCGTCTCCTCTTGTTTGGTTCGCAGGTGGGTGAGGGTGAGGTTGACGCCTTCGATCTCGCCGAGCCGGCCCTCCGATTCCGCGTGTTTCCGGCGGGCGATGAGGTCGGCTTCGAGGTCGTCGAGGCGGGTGAGCATCTTTGGTGCTGACGTGGAGCATCGGGCAGCGGACGCAGGCTTGACCGAACCGATCTTGATACGGCGCCTCTGGGCGCGAGGATCGGGCTGGTAACAGAGCGTGGCAGTAGTTGATCGCCTGGCTCGGAGGTCTGGCGTATCGCGGGTGGGTCTGGAATCAGACGGAGTCGATCAGGTGGCGTGAAGGCCCGTAGCCGATCTTCCAGCTCGCGCAGTAGCCGATGAGCCCGTCGGTGGTGCAGCGGACTGCGATGCTGACCCAGCGGATGTCCGAGGTCGGGCCGTCGCCACCATGGTCCGCCGGGACTCCGGCTCTGCGCGGCCGTCGTCGACCGCCTCATCCTCGGCGACGATGCGGCGATGATCGCGCCGCCGCCGGTGTCCTTACCTCGACGACGGCGACACTTCGGTTCTTCGGCCGAAGAACCGGCGAGCGCAGGTCGGGGCATTCGGCCGAGATCGGCCGACTACGACGACCACGTGGCCAATGGCGCTACGGGTAGAAGATGTCGTTCACCGACACGACGACGTTGTCCTTCATCTCCACCTGAAAGTGCTTCGGCGACTCCGGACGGAGGTAGTCACGCACCTTCTCGGCCGTCGACGGGCAGGCCGGTGTGTCGGGGTTGCCCTTGCGGAGCGGGCAGGTGGTGTCGTGTGCCGTGGTGAACTTCGTCTTGGCCGTGAACGTGAGCCGGAGCCGGGTCTTGTCGGGATTGATCGAGTAGTACTCGTTGCACCAATCCCCGCTGTCGGGGAGCGTCTCCCCGGCCTTGATGCACGCCGCCCGCGCCTCCTCGCCCCAGAGAACCGTCAAGGGGTCGACCACGATGGTCCGGCCGCCGGTGTCGACGGACGCGAGCAGGACGTCGTGGACCCCGTCGGGCAGCGTCGGGGCGTAGGAGACCACGGCGCTCGGCGCCTTGAACTCACCGAGTTCACGCAGCAGGTCGGCGACTTCGAAGACCGACTTGGCGGAGTTGAGCATGCCCTTCAAGGTGTTGACCGCGAAGGCCGCGGTCTCCCGGCCGATCCGGTCCAGGCCCACGGCCACGCATTCGCGGACCAGGTTCGCCAGCCGCCGGCCGCTGTGTTCCTCGAGGGTCGACCAGATGCGTTTGGCGCATCCCATGGCGTCCAGCAGGCCGTTCGCCGCGGTGAAGAGGTCCGAGCGGCCGGGTTCCGCGAACTGCCGGTCGTCCAGCATCCGGCGGGCCCGGACGAGGAAGTCGTCCGCGCTGTGCCGGCCGACCGGCACCAGTTCCGCGAAGATCCTGGCCAGGACCTTTGCGCCGTCGTCGACCGACTTCGCGGCGGACATCAACCCGAAGATGACGTCGAATGTGGTGGTGAGCGCGGCGAACTCGAGGGCGACCCGGGCGGCTGCCGGAGTCTTGTCGGTGAAGGGGAGCTCCGCGCTGTTCAGGCGGGGAACCATGCTGTCGCCCGCGAGGGATTCGAAGTAGCGGGCGAGCATGACGTGGGCATCGTCGATCCTGCGGGCGTCGTACGACGACCAGCCCACGTCGAAGGCACCGTTCGCCTCGATGGCGAGGGGGAACTTGCGGCGGTTCTCGATGCGCAACGCCCGGCGGGTCGGCTTCTGGTCCTCCTTGATGTCCACGACGCAGGCGCGGATCCAGCTCTTGTCGGGTGTGACGGCGATGTCCTTCACGCGGGTGACGGTCACGCCGGCCCTGGTCGAGGGGCTACCGTTCGCGTTCCCGCAGTCGATCCTCTTGTCGTCGGGGAACTCGCCCTTCACGTCCTTGTAGGCGTCGATCATCTCGTCGGCCGCCTTGTCGACGGCGGCCTTGAGCGCGTCGATGCCCTTCGTGACTCCGGTGTATTCGATCGTCGGGATCCCCAGGCGCCCGGGCCTGACCTTGATCGCCGAGAGCAGCGAGAAGTGCGGCGCCGTGGCGACCAGTTCGCGCGTGGTCCCGTCGTACCGGGTCTCCAAGGGGAACCACAGGCCCAGCGCCCCCTCCCAGATGGCGATGTAGGCGTTGGTGAGCGTGGACGGCTGTTCGCCGGTGCCATTGGGAAGATCCCGCTCGGGGTCGAACGAGAATCGGATCTCCGCGTCGGCCACCGGCACGGACGGCTTGACGTCGACGACCGGGCCGATGCGGACGGTTCCCGGCAGCATGCCGTCGGGCGGGGTCGCGTCCGGAACGTCGGTACGCATCCGCACCTGCCCGGTATCCAGGCCGGGCTTGGCGATCCGCACCCCCAGCCCCGCGGAAGACGCCCAACCCTCCCGCCATCGGACGGTCTCGTCCCCGGACGGTCGTGCCCCGGCCGCCGGCGGCGATCCACGGGTGCCGCCCGAAGGCACCGGACTCTTCCTCGGTTTCACGCCCCCGTCGGTACACGCGACGAGCAGCAGCAACAACGTCAGCGCGATCACCCCGCCACGGGCACCCCACCCTGGTCTCCGAACCGCCATTGCCGCCCCCCGGCAAGAGTTCCGAGTTCCCTGGAGACTTCCCCATCCCCACCGACGAGTCTGACCCCGCAAGGTTCCCGAAGACCAGGGCCGGAACGTGCTCCCGATGGCGCGAAACGTTTCCTTTGCGGAATCACCGGCGCTCGCCGTCCGGCAGTTCGAACAGGCTGTCGGTCCACCGGCGAACTTGACGGCCGTAAAGCCCGGAAGCCGAGCGCCACAAGGGAGCGTTGGTTCCGCGTGAGACCCTTGCCCGGGAGAGGTGGACCGGTCGGAGCCTCGACCACTCCCCTGCTGAACCGACGATCGCGGAACTTGACGGCCGTAAAGCCCGGAGTCGAGACCATCGGGAAGTCAGCCTGGCCCAGGAGCGTTCGATTCGCGATCTTGCCTACGCCGAGGAACTTGACGGCCGTAAAGTCCACGCCCCAACGGAGGCATGGCGGATGGCGCCCTTCGATGCCCTGCCGTGGCTTGCGGTCTCGCGGAGCAGTCCCATACGACCGAGCCCGACGAGCGGATGGTGATGAGCGAGGCCGGGCGAACCGACCCGGACGATGGTCCACGACGCGTTGACCCACTCCCCCACACCTGCGGCCCGATCCCCCGTGTCGGCGCACACCTTTATGTCTCGGGGAGATACATCCGCACCCCTCCTTCGTGTTCGCTGTTCCGGCTGGACGGCATGGGATGGCCGGGTGTAAACGAGAGGTGGGGTGAGCGGGGCGTGGGGCACACTTCGCCCGTGATCACCATGCGACCGGTGCTGAGGGGCACAGCGCCCACGGCGGGCCCAGGGCGTGCTCGGCGAACAGCTCCTCCAACGCGGCGCGGCGGGCGGCGTACGGCAACGCGGTCAAGTCCCGCTCCCCCACGCGCAGCCCGTCGAACGCCACAAAGTTGGCCGGGTGTTCCCGAGCCACACTCAGCGCCGCGGCGCGGGTGCGGTTCATCCGGCGCTGGAGCAGATCGAACGCCGGCTTCCCGTCGTGCCAGACCACGAGCTCGCCGTCCAGGAGCACGTCCACATCCGGCAGATCCCGATCGGCGGCCCGCGCAATGTCCGCGAACGCGTCCGACAGGTCGGTGCCCCGCCGGGACACGACCCGCGCCGGGCCACCGGCCGGGCGAGCCACCCAGGAACGGAACTTGGGAACAGTCGGGGTGTATCACGTGCCCGGATGTCTCAGGTACTTCGGGTGGTTGCATGGATGGTTCTGTCTTGGGTCGGGGTGTCGGGTGTCTCGGGGTGGGGTGGAGTCTTCATCCGATCGTGTCCGGTTCCTGTCGACGGCCCGGTGTGGTGGCGTGCCCTGTGCGATCACGTGCGACCGGCGTGGCGGGAGCGTGGTGGTGGGCGACTTCGGGGGCGGGCGGGTCGGAGCCCGGTGCGGGGTGGCCGGCGATTGTGTGCCGCAGGTTCGAGGGCCGGGTCGATTGCGGCCGAAAACCGAAGGAGATTGGCCGGATCGGCGATGCGGAAAGGGCCCGATGTTCGTGCTGAATGGGTGGTGATCGAAACGACCCGAGAGGTGAGGGGAGTCGGAGCGGGGCATGGGCGATTTCAACGTGCGGATCACCGCGGGCCGGGCCGGCACGTGCCGGGTCGCGGCCACGGGGCAGTGGTCGCTGACGATCGACTCGTGCCTGAGCGCGGTGTTCGGGTTCGACGACCCCGCGCGCATCGACGCCGCGTGCGGGAACTTCTCGGCCGGGAGCCGGACTGCTGGTATCTGCACGACCCGACCGTCCCCCGGCCCTGGCCGAACCACCACGAGTACGACGACATGTACGCGCTCCTGGGCCGCGAGCCCGTGACCGTGACCGTCCGTCCCGTGAAGGCGGAATTTCTCGACGCGACTGTCGTTCCCGTGCTCGCGCGGTACGTCGAATGGCACAACACCGGCGACGACACCGCCCCCTTCTCCGCGAGCCTGGCCGCGGTGAAGACGGAACGCGTCACCTACGCCCTGTCGGCGGTCCAGGCGATCGCCGAACTCGCCACCGTCGACGTCGACATCGCCATCGGCGACGTCGGGGACATCTCCGGCGAGGCCGACTTCGCCTTCATCAAGACGTGGTCCGTCCCGACCCCCGACACCCGCGAGATCACGGTCGGCCCCGACGCGACCGCGAGCGCCGACGTCCCCGCCCACTCGACCACGACCGCCTACCTGTGGACCGGCCTGTGCACCGCATGGTTCCGCGTCACCTACCAGGCACGACTCGAGGGCATGGTGATCGTCGTCCACACCGACGGATACACCGGACACCAGCTCTACGGAGTCTCGCCCGGCGCGATCCCGAAAGCCTCGGGGCAACCCGAGACCGTCACCGTCGACTACGACCACCTCGTCACCCACTACGGCACCACCGTGGTGGACGTGGCCCCGGGGGCCTACGACCCGAACCGCGAGGCACCGAAACCGACGCCCGCCCACGCCGTGCGCCTGACGCCCCCGGGAACCGGCCCCGGCCCCGTCGGGGCACGCTGACACCCGCCTACACACCGCACCATCGCACGGGAACGAAGGAGAAGAATGCCGACGTGGACGAGCGTGTCGAACCTCTCGGTGACACTCGGGAACGGCGACCGGAAGTGCGACATCTACGCGAACGGACGCAACAGGATCGGCGTGACGATCACCGTCGAGCCGATCGACGAGAACGCGCAGCCCATCCGGATCGACCCGGAACACCTGCTGGCGAACCTGTGGCTCATCGACTACGCCGACGAGTCGAAGCTCCCCTGGAAGAGCTACGCGAGCTGGTCCTACACGGACGCCGCGAACGAGTTCACCGCGACCCCCGGCGCGTCGAGCGAGCACACCAAGGCCTCGACACACGACGACGGGACCCGGCACCTCACGCTCTACGTGTACTGCTCGCCCAACGCGGACCCGAAGTCGATCGGCGTGCAGGTCCGGACCGACTCCGGCGACGTCGTCAAAAGCTCCCTGAACGGGACGTACCACGGCGAGGTCACCCTGACCCCGCGGGCAGCGGTGTCCCATCGGCGGGAGGACGTCGACTGGGACTGCTCACGCACGCCGACCGCCAACGGCGACACCGCGGGGAACGTGACGACACAGGCCTGGAACTACCACCTGTCCCTGAAAGCCGACGAGAACCACTTCGTCACCTTCTCGGCGGGTCACTGCTTCACCGATGCCGGCTACGACGGGCTCTTCGCATACGACATCACCCCCGACGACGGGCGTGACAACTTCTACGGCGCCTACGTCTGGTACCACGAGCCGCACGACTCCGCCTACCACCCCCAACAGGACGGACAAGGCAGGGGGCAGATCGTCAACTTCCCCGCGGTGAACGCGTGGTGCGACTACGCGACGATCTACAACAGGGAGCACCCCGAGCGATACCTGTGCCTCACCTGGGTGCACTCCACCACCACCGGCGGCGCCGGATGGCACGTCCCGAACGGGCCGATGCACACCTGGAAGGAGTACTGGCCGCTCAAGATCGTCGCGAACGACAAGTACGGCAACACGGGCATGTTCTGGGTGGACGGATCGGATATCACCGGCGCGCTCGACCTCTCCGACCGCGAACCGTAAGGGCAGGTCACCCGTAACCGTGCCGAGGAGTGCCGGTGTCATATCCCCGCCCGAGTGACGCTGTGTGGTGGGGACACTTGTCGAGGGGTGGTGCATACGTCGGCCCGGCGGCACGTTCGGGAGCCGGTGGCGCGGGGGCGGTGAGAGACCGGGATCCGGTTCGAGGACGGTCTTGCGCCGACCCGAGCACTCGCGTGGCAAGCGCGTCGTCGTACGCCCCGCGTCTCGGAGTTCGGTTTCGTCGTCGGGCCGCCGGTTGTCGCTCGGCCCCGTGTTTCGCTCGTTCCGTGTCCTTCGATTGCCCTGCCCACAGGTGTGGTTGGCGTATATCGTCGCGAAGGATGCCGAATCTTCCTGCCCCCGGCGTCCGTTCGCCGCCTCGCGCCGGTACCGCGAAGCGGACGGGTTCTGTGATCTCCGGTCTTTCTCACGACAAGGAGCAGCGGTCATGGCGAACGCGAGCACTTCAGGAATCGGCCCACAACCCGCGGGCCTCGCGCAGGGCACCATCACCACGGTGGTGGGCGGCTCGCAGGGACCCGCCCAAAAGATACCGGTATATATGGGTTTTCCGGCGCGTCCGGCGATGGACGGGAGCGGGAACCTGTCCTGGGCCGACATGACGAAGCACCGGGTCTACAGGGTGGATCCCCAGGGGATCGTCGCCGCGGTTGCCGGCAACGGTACTCCCGGAGGTGCAGCCCCCGGCGGATCGGCCGTCGCCGCCCAGCTCAACTACCCCGCCGGCGTGGCGGTGGACGCCGACGGCACCGTCTACATCGCCGAGCAGTTCAACCACGTGGTGCGCAAGGTGAGTACGGCGGGTGTCATCAGCGGCGTCGACGCCCCCGGGATCAAGGGGCCGTCCGACGTGGCGGTGGACACCGACGGCAACCTGTACATCGCCGAGTACGCCCGCCACTGCATCAGCAAGGTGGACACCAAGGGCGTCTTCACCACCATCGCCGGCAACGGCAACGGCGGACACACGGACGACGGCAAACCCGCCACCGCCATCGCCTCTCCCTTCTGCATAGCGGTGGACGGCGGCAAGAACCTGTACATCGTGGAGTACGGCTCCCACCGGGTGCGCAGGATCGATCCCGACGGCGTCATCACCACCGTCGCCGGCAACGGCACGGCCGGGTACGCGGGCGACGGCGGGCCCGCGACGTCCGCCCAGCTCAACTTCCCCGCGGATGTGACGGTAGACGACGCCGGGAACCTCTTCATCGCCGACTCCTACAACCACCGGAGATTCGCAAGGTGGGCACGACGGGTGTCATCACCACGGTCGCGGGCACCGGCAAGGGCGGGTACTCGGGCGACGGCGGGCCCGCGACGTCGGCCCAGCTCAACGGCCCCAACGGGGTCGCCCTGGACCGGGCCGGGAACCTCTACATCGCGGATACGAGCAACTACCGCGTCCGCGGGGTGACGTCCGTGGCCACCATGACCCCGCCCTCGGCGGACCTGTACGGCGAGGTCGTCAACCCCGCCTCCGTGACCCCCGGCGAGGAGTTCGACCTCGGCGTCCGCGTCAGGAACCGCGGCCCCCACCCCGCGGCCCGTGAACACGTCACCGTCGTCCTCACCCTCGCCGACCCCCTGCGCGGCCCGACCGGCACCACCGACCGGCACGTGACCCTCACCTTCACCGGCCCACAACTCCAGCCCGGGCAGAGCCATCTCGACGCCACCGCCCGCGTCACCGCCCCCGCCGACACGCCTCCCGGCACCTACACCTGCACCGTGGAGATCCGCTATGCCGGCGACCCGGACCTGTCGAACAACACCTACACCCTGCCCGTCACCGTCGTCGCGGCGACGCGCCCCGACGACAGCCCCCTGCGCGTCGTCCAGGTGAACGTGCCCCGGGCCGCCCCCGACCAATTCACCCTCCTGAACCTGGAGATCCGCGCCCTGGGCAACCGGCCCGCGGGCACCGCCCCCGGCCCCGTCGAACACCGCCTCACCGCCCCCACCGGCTTCACCTTCACCGGCGGCGCCTCCCACGGCTGGTACTACGACCGCAACACCATCACCGGAGGCCACGACACCCGCCTCGAAGACGACGGCAGGACCCTCGTCTTCTCCTTCGACCCCTACTACGACCCCTACGCCGGCACCGAAACCACGCACCGACACGGGCTGATCCTCACCATCGGCATCCACGCCCTGCCCGACGCACGACCCGGCACCCACGACGACGGCAGCATCGCCATCGGCGACCTGCCGGCCGTACCGCTGACGGCCGCGATCGACTGAGCCGACACGGCGGCATCGGGGGGCGGACGGGTCCGGCCCCCGATGCCGCCGTGCAGGCCCCGGTTCTCCCGAAGCCGCCGCGGCACGACGGGCGACCGTCCGCGGCGATCGACGGCGCGTTCGGCCGGTCCTCGGGAAACCTGTCCCCGTGCTCGTGCCCCGGAGTCACCCTCGTTGTGCCACCGCGACGGAGGGAGCGCCGGTCCGGACCCCTGTGAACCCGTACGGTCGCTTCGAACCCGACACGGGCTCGCACCCGGGGATCGCATCCCCCGGCCGCGGCTCCCGACACCGGCGATACCCCCGGCACGCGAACGGCCTCCGCCTCGCCACGTCGGCAACGGGAGCGGCCGGACGCGACGTTCGCGCCCGGCTCGACCCGCGACCGCGGTGTCGTCTCCGTCGGGGGGGCGGAGTGTGGGGCGTGTGCGGTTACGTCTTCGGGCCGCCCTCAGGGAAGCCGAAATCGGCGCGGTCCGCGTCCCAACGTTTCATGGACTCGGTGATCCAGGCCCGGCCCTGGAAGAGCGGCACGGACACGAACACGTCGGTGTCGGCGCCGTCGTGGATCTCGACGCGGCGGGCCTTGCCGAGGACGAACCGCAGCCCGGCGGGGTCGGGCGAGCGGGGCCAGTCCGCGGTGAACCCGTCGCCGGGTTCGGGGTCGTCGTCGTACTCCTCCTCGTACTCCGCGATGGTGCGCAGGATCATGCGCCAGGACTCGGTGTCCCGCCACTCGAACCGCGTCCGGACGGAGCAATTCACGAAGTCGCCGGCGACGGCGAACTCCGCCTCGTAGTGCGACTCGGTCGCGCGTATGCGAACGGTGACACCCGGGGCGGGCTCGGCCAGCGGGATCCACGCGACGGCGTCAGGCCGTGTGTTCGTGTCCATGGTCGGCAACCTACCGGCGCGACACGTGTGCGACGACGGGCTGGACGATTCCGCCCATCACGCCGCCCCGCCGACCCCGCTTTTGAACACGACATCCGGCGAACGCCGACGTGTATCGCGCTCAGTCACACATGTGTCCCGTGCCACCGAACCTTGATCGCGTGCCATCGCACCTTGATGGACGCGAGTCGGTGACATCGAAGTTTGATCACCCCTGGTCAAGGGGCCGGCTGTGCGGTGGCGTGGCGTCCGGTTCCGGGTTGCGTGCCGCCGTACGAGTCGACCGAAGACACTCGCTACATAGAGTTGCATGAGTGACGCTCGGTGTAATTATGTTGGTGATCGTCTTCGTGGTCGGCCCGGAGCCCGGCGCCCCCGGGTCGTCGTAGGGCCGGGCGCGGGTGA
Source organism: Embleya sp. NPDC001921 (assembly GCF_053594475.1). NCBI lineage: Bacteria > Bacillati > Actinomycetota > Actinomycetes > Kitasatosporales > Streptomycetaceae > Embleya > Embleya sp. NPDC001921. The sequence goes on along the minus strand of NZ_JBSFEO010000068.1, from coordinate 3,018 downwards.
AGCGGCTTCGACGAGGAGTGGGTGTGACGGACGGCGCGGTGCGTGAAGTGAGCGGGCAGAGCCTGTGGCGGGCGGTCTACACGACCGCGGAAGGCTGGAGCGGAGCCGAGCCGTTCACGGACCATCTCAGTGCGAGGGGTGCCGCGCTCGCCGCGGTCGACGGCACCTTGTACTGCGCCCACAAGGGCGAGGGTTTCCGGGGCACCGCGGCTCCGGTGATGTGGACCTCGTTCACGCCGGCCTCCGTGCGGCCGTTCGTCGAGGCGTTGGACGAGGCGTCCAAGCCGCTGCCGGAGAAGGCGTCCGAGGCGGAGGCTGCCGAGCGGCACAAGAGGATCCGGGCCGCTTCCGAAGCCCTGGACTCCGCCCGCAGATGGACCGCGGACACCGCCACCGGTGTCTCCAGCAACGTGCCTCCCGCGCTCGTGAACGACGGCGGGACGCTGCGCCTGATCCACCAGGTCAACGACGGCAAATATTACGAACTGCGGGAAGTGGTGCTGGCGGGCAAGGACGGCGCGGTCGACTCCCCCCGGCGCCCTCAAGTACCGGGGCGGCGGCTGGTCGGCCGCGGCGGCATTCGACGGGACGGCCCACCTCGTCTGCGAAGTGGGCCTGACCAGGATCGTTCACCTGGCTCGCGGCACCGACGGGAAGTGGGCGCCGGACGTCGACGCCAACGGCGCCGCCGTGAAGGCCCCGGACGCGGGCGAGTCGTTCGGGCCCTTCGCGCTCGCCGTGCACGACGGCAACCTGCACCTCCTCAGGAGCGCGTGGCTGACCAAGCAGAACCCTGATGATTTTCTGGGTCGGGGCGAGCAGGAACGCGAGTACCGGCTGTGGCACGCCGTGTTCGACGGCACCGCCTGGAGCGAGGGCACCCTGCTCCACGCGACGCACGTGTCGCGGTACCCTCCCGCTCTCGCCTCGTACGACGGCAGGCTCCACGCCGTCTACTCGACGCCCGAGAACGCCCTGCGACACACGACCTGGACCGCGAAGGACGGCTGGGCGGACGCCCGGGACGTGGAAGGCCGCGAGTCGGAGGAGATGCCCGCCCTGCTGGTCTTCAAGGACGGGCCCACCGGAGCGGAGCGCGAGGCGCTGCTGCTGGTCAACCGCGGCGTCGAGAAACAATACGTGCCGCCCGCCCCGCCCGAGCCCCCCACACCCCCGACCCTGGACGACGTCGCCGACCGGGGCACCACCGTGTCCAGCGAATACCACCGCGACCACAGCGAGGGATGCTGGTCACGCGTCACCCACCGCCTCTCCCTCACCCCCGCCACCCTCAAGAACGGCACCAGGGCCGCCATCGCCACCTGGGAGGCCAGGGCCGAGTACTACTGGGGATCCGGCTACTACCCCGAGAACCACTCCGGGTACACCCCGCGGATCCGAAGCGGCACCCTACGGCTGAAGAAGAAGGGCGACACCGGCGCCAGGATCCACAAGGACTTCTCCGGCAGCTTCGACCCCGACGGCCGCTACCGCCACGACGTCCTCGTCCCCGACCTGGACCCGGGCGAGTACGAGCTGTACCTGGGCGCGATGAACACCACGAAGGAAGGCGGCTACTGGTACGGCAGCAGGACCGTCGTCGAAACCAACGACACACCGCTGAAGGACCCCGGCCTGTGGACCCGCATCGACGACTTCAGCCGCGCCACCGTCACCACCACCATCTGACCCAACCACCCAGAACGAACGGCTTCGACCACATGCGCGCGCATGTGGTCGAAGCCGTTCTTGTTGTCTCCCAGTCCAACAGACAGCGGCCGCGCCGCAGAGTTCTACAAAGCCCGGAAGCGGCCGGCCCTGGTCGGGGCGAGCAAGTCGGCCAGGTCGTTGATCCGCTTCTGGGCTGCGGCGATGCTCTCGCGTAAGAAGCCGTCTCATTTGGATCGGTAGTCTGGGGCGGTGACGCTTGTGGAGCGGTTGGTGCCGGACGAGTTGTGGGAGTTGTTCGAGCGTGTGGTGCCGTCGAGGCCGACGCGTCCGCAGGGTGGCGGTCGTCGGCGGTACGGGGATCGTGAGGTTTTGGCGGGGATCGTGTTCGTGGCGACGTCCGGTTGTACATGGCGGCAGTTGCCGCCGGTGTTCGGTGCCTCCTGGCAGACGATCCACCGCCGATTCACGGAGTGGAGTCGCGCCCGTGTATGGGCGAAGCTGCACCGGGTCCTCCTGGACGAACTCGGCGCGCGCGGCGGGTTGGACTGGTCACGATGCGCGGTGGACTCGCTGAACATGCGGGCCCTGAAACGGGGGAGTTGACAGGTCCGAATCCTGTCGATCGAGGGAAGTACGGGTCGAAGATCCACTTACTGACCGAACGCACCGGTCTGCCGATCTCGATCGGCATCTCCGGGGCCAACACCCACGGCAGCCAGGCACTGATACCCCTGGTCGACGGCATCCCACCGATCCGCTCCCACCGCGGACCACGCCGCCGCAGGCCCGCCAAACTCCACGGCGACAAGGCCTACGACCAGCTTCATCCGCGACTACCTGCGCAAACGCCGCATCACCCACCGCATCGCCCGACGCGGCATCGACTTCTCCCAACGTCTGGGACGACACAGGTGGGTCATCGAGCGAACGGTGTCATGGCTCAACGCCTTCCGCCGACTCCACCGCCGATACGAGGTCAAGGCCGAGCACTTCGGCGCCTTCGTCAGCCTCGCCGCCGCACTCACCTGCTACCGGCGATACGCCAAATGAGACGACTTCTAATACTGCAACGACACTCCGTGACCGGAAGTCATCACGGTCGTTGGTCCGTTCGTGTCGATGGAGATAGTTGACGGTTGGTCAGATGCGTTCACGGACTTCGCGGGGCGGTTCGCGGGCCGGTTCGGGCGGGTGGAGCCGCGCCGGCGGATGGTGTCCTACCTGCGGGGATTGCTTGGCGAGTCGGAGCGCAAGAACGGCTGGACTCTGGCGGAGGCGGCCGGGGAGGCCGGTCCTCAGGGGATACAGCGGCTGCTGAATCACTACCGCTGGGACGCCGACGCTCTG
>NZ_JBSFEO010000067.1:0-46351 GCF_053594475.1 Embleya sp. NPDC001921 | reverse complement strand
GCCGCGTTCACGGAGTACGTGCCCGCGTATCCGAGCTTGCCGTCCACGTTCTGCCGGTCGACCAGGTCCGCCCGGGTCACCGGGACCGCGTCCAGCCTGGTGCGATTCGCGGACGCCTCGGCGTCGCCGCCGCCGTCCGAGAGCAGAACGGCCGCCGCGCCGCCCGCCGAGGCCAGCACCAGGGCCGCCGCGAGTGCGCGCCGCCGACGGCGCCGCCGACGCTCCCGCGGATACGCCGAACGGTCCGGCTCCGCCGGGGCCGGCGCGGATCCGTCCTCGTACTCGTGGTGCTGTGGGGTGTCGATCGAAACCACGTCGCCGTCCCTACTTCTTCTTCTCGAACGGCGGAACCTTCTGGCGACACACTTCCATCGCCTTCATGGTCTTCTCGTCACCCGCTTCGATCGTCACCATGCCCGTGCCGTCGCCGATGTCGACGCCGTTCTCACGCATGCACTCCGCGTTCTTGGCCTGCCACTCCTTGAACTTGGGGTCGTTGGGGTCGAAGTCGCTCTTCGGCTGGAACTTCTCGCACGCCTTCAGCGCGTTCTCGGTCTTGGACATGTCGCCGTCCGCGGGGATACCCATCGCGCGCATCGCGCCGCCCTCGCCGGGCTCGGGGTCCGGCATGTCGATGCCGTTCTCCCGCATACACCCCGCGAACTTGACCATCTGCTCGCGGTCCGAGGCGTCGCCCTTCTTGCCCGAATCCGATTGACCGCCGGCCTTCTCGGCGCCGCCGCCGCCCGAGGCCACCTTGTTCTTCGCCGAGCCGCCGCCGTCGTCACCGCACCCGGCCGTGGTCAAGGCGAGGCCGCTCGCCAGGACCACCCCGACCGCCAACCGCAGCGCCAGGGGTCGTCCCGATCCTGTGCGCCCAAACCTCGTCATCACTGCCGCTCCCGCCTGTTGGTAGGGCCTGTAGTCGTGCCCGCCCCCGACTTCGTCGTCGACCGATGTCGTCGTCGACTCGATCTCGACTCGGTGCCGGTGTCGATGCCGATACCGCCGAGGGGTGCGACAACAGGTCTACGCGGCAGCGCGTTACCGGGCCGTCTCCCGAATTGGTTATCCGGAGCTAACACCGGCTCGCGTATAAACAGTGGGGTTGTCCCCATCCCGGTCCGTGGCGATGGAGTACGCCTCCCCACCCTCACTCCCACCCCATCCCACCCCTGCCCACCCCCATCCCTGGCCGAAGCGGAGCGACGAGACCTTGCGAGTCCTGGTGACCGAGGACGAGGAACTACTGGCCGATCTGATCGCCCGAGGACTGCGCCGGGCGGCGATCGCCGTGGACGTCGCGTACGACGGCGACAGCGCGCTGGAGCGGCTCATGGTCAACGACTACGACGTCCTGGTCCTGGACCGCGACCTGCCCGGCACGCACGGCGACGCCGTCTGCCAGGCGGTCGTGGCCGGTCGGCTGCGCACCCGCATCCTGATGCTGACCGCCGCCGGTACGGTCCCCGAGCGGGTCGCGGGGCTGCGCCTGGGGGCGGACGACTACCTGCCCAAGCCGTTCGAGTTCGCCGAACTCCTCGCCCGCGTACAGGCCCTGGGCCGGCGCGCCACCCCGGCCGTCCCGCCGGTGCTGGAGAAGCACGGCATCGTGCTGGACAGCGCACGCCGCCAGGTCACCCGCAACGGCGAGTACGTCCGCCTCGCGCACAAGGAGTTCGCCGTGCTCGCCACCCTGATGGCCGCCGACGGCGCGGTGGTCAGCGCCGAGGAACTGCTGGAACGCGTCTGGGACGAGAACATCGACCCCTTCTCCAACACCGTGCGGGTGACCATGTCCAAACTGCGCGCCAAACTGGGCGACCCCCAGGTGATCCGGACCGTGCCCGGCTCGGGATACCGAATATGAGCGGCCTGACGGGGGATCTTCGGCTGCTCTCCCAAGCCGTATTCCGCCGCCCGTCGGCCCGAGCCCGACTCGCGCTCCTGTACGGCGGCATGTCGCTCGTGGTCGGCACGGTGCTGCTGGGCATCGTGTACTGGTTCGTCGACCAGCGGCTGTCCCAGCGCCTGCCGACCGCACTGGCCAGGACGGTCGCAGCGGATTCCGCGTACACCTACGGCCCGGCCGCGCCCATCGCGGGCCAGGCCCAGCCGGCATACGCGGCGCCGGGCATGCCGACCCAGCTCACCATGATCCCCGCCGAGACCATCCGTCGGATGACCACCACCGGCCAGGACGTGACGATGAGTCAACTCCTCACCGTGCTCGGCGCCGCACTGCTCCTGCTCGCGGCGGCCTCGATCCTGGTCGGCTGGTGGATGTCCGGCCGCGTGCTCCGCCCGGTCCACGGAGTCACCGCGACGGCACGCCGACTGTCCGAACACAACCTGCACGAGCGCATCGCCATGCCGGGCCCGGACGACGAACTCAAGCAACTCGCCGACACGTTCGACGGAATGCTCGATCGCCTGGAGAAATCCTTCGACAGCAGGCGCCTGTTCGTCGCCAACGCCTCACACGAATTGCGCACCCCGCTCACCATCCAACGCACCGCGATCGAGATCGGCCTCGCCGACCCGCACTCCCCGGAAGACATCGTCGCGACACGCGAACAACTCCTCGCCCTGAACCGTCGCACCGAACGCCTGATCGACGGCCTGCTCGACCTCGCGGTGAGCGAACGCGGCAACGTCCAGGCGTCCCCGGTCGCCCTCGACGAACTGACCGCCGACGTCCTACGCCAGACCCGCCCGGCGGCCGATCGGGCGGGCGTACGGGTCGACGCGAACCTGGCCGGCAGCATGGTCTCCGGCGACCCGCTGCTGCTGCGTCAGTTGGTGACCAACCTGGTCGAGAACGCGGTACGTCACAACCACGCGGGCGGCTCGGTAACCGTCGGCGTCTCGCCCGGCTCCCTCCGCGTCCGCAACACCGGCCCGATCATCCCCGCAGACCAAATCCCCGAACTCTTCGAACCCTTCCGCCGCTTCCGCCCCAACCGCACAGGCTCCTCCAAGGGCTCCGGCCTGGGCCTCTCCATAGTCCAAGCCATAGTCCACGCCCACGCGGCCGACATCACCACCACCGCCAACCACCACGGCGGCCTCACCATAGCCATAACCCTCCCCCGATCCCCCCACCCCTCAAGGCCACCGACACCAACCCTTCACCCGCAAGCGAGTTCAGAGCCGGCGCGAACGGCAACGGCAACGGCGGCGGCGACTCTTTGAGCCCGGCGGGCGACGGTCCCCACGGGGTACATGGACAGTTGGCTAGACTCCAGCCCGGCCGGCGCTCGAGGCCACCCAGCCCGCCCGGCGCTCGAGGCCACCCGTCACGCGCGCAAAAGGCCACCGTCCGCGACCCGCGCCAACGCCACCGCCACCTGATCAGCCGCATCGCCCCCCACACCCGCCCGCCCCGAAGACGAGGCCGCCGCCCACCGTTGCATCGCCACACGAACCGCAACGTTCGCCGCCCCCGCGACCAACCGCACCGCCAACCCGTCCGCCTCCGCCCCCACCCGCTCCGCGATGACCGGCCGCAACCGCTCCTCGCAGTCGTGGTGCACCGCCAACCACACCGCCCGCAAAGCCGGATGCCCGTCCGCCGTCCGCAGCACCACCCGCAATTGCGCGTCGTCGACCCCGTCCACCTCCCGCGCGTGCCGCATCGCCGCGCGATAGCTGGTCGTCATCGCCTCCAACAACCCGACCGCCGGGTCACACGCCGCCAGCCGCCCGACCCAGTCCGCGATCCCGGCCGACAACACCGGCGCGACGGTCTCCTCCTTGCTCCGGAAGTAGCGGTAGAACGTCCGCAACGCCATCCCGGACGCCTCCGCGATGTCCTCGACGGTCGTCTCGTCGAACCCTCGCTCCGCGAACAACCGAACCGCCGCCCGCGACACCTCGGTCCGCGTATCGGCCTTCCGCCGTTCGGTCAACGAAGGCCGCCCGACCCGCGCGGCACGCACCCGCCGCACCGAGTCCAGATCCGGATCCGAGCCGGTAGAAGCAGCATCCATCCACTCAGCCTAATGCCCCACCAGGAATTAATGGCACAACACGCACGTTAGGCGTAGCGTGCACTAACAACACACCCTCACCAACCACCCACCCGCCCGGAAGAAGGCCCCCATGAACCGCTTCGACACCCGCCGCATCCTGGTCACCGGCGCCGGCTCCGGCATCGGCCAGGCAACGGCCCTCCGGCTGCTCCGCGAAGGCGGCCGGGTCGTCGCGGCCGACGTGATCCCCGACGGACTCGACCGCACGCGCGAGCTCGCCACCGACGAAGGCATCGCCGACCGCCTCACCACCCTCGTGGTCGACATCGCCGACGAGGCCTCGGTCGTCGCAGGTGTCCGTACCGCCGTCACCGAGCTCGGCGGCCTGGACGTCCTGGTCAACGCCGCCGGCATCCTGCGCGCCGAGCACACCCACGCCACCTCGCTCGACCTGTGGAACAGGATCATCACGGTCAACCTCACCGGCACATTCCTGGTCACCCGCGAGGCGCTGCCCGCCCTCCTGGCCACCGGCAACGGCGTCGTGGTCAACTTCAGCTCGACCTCGGCGGCCTTCGCCCACCCGTACATGGCGGCCTACGCGGCGAGCAAGGGCGGCATCCAGTCCTTCACCCACGCCCTGGCCCTCGAATACGGCAAGCAGGGTCTGCGCGCCGTCAACGTCGCCCCGGGCAGCATCAAGTCCGGTATCACCGACGCGACTTCGGGCTACCTCCCGGCGGACACCGACTGGGAGCTGTTCGCCAAGCTCTCCCCCATCCTGGCCACCGACCTCGAATCCGGCGGCGCCCCGATGGCCGGCCCCGACGCCATCGCCGGCGTCATCGCGATGCTCGCCTCCGAAGACGGCGCCTTCATCACCGGCACCGAAATCCGAGTGGACGGCGGCACCCACGCCTGACGGCATCCGGGTACGCGCGCGCCTCCCGGCAACCGCGTACCCGGCCCCAACCACGCACCCGGCCCCGCATCCCGAACCGACGTGCCCAGCCCACCCGCGCACGCGAGGAATCCCGCACCCCGCTCATCCAAACCTCAGCCGTCCGCCCCGACCCGCCGAGCCAGTGGCCCGGTCAGTGGGTACGGCCTCTCGACCGGCAACAACCGCTGAGCCTGCGCCGCTCGGCCCTCCTTGAGCAGCCCCGCCACCCGCCGCACCACCGGCGTCAGGTCGGCGATTCCGACGATCCACTCGTCGTTGAAGGTCCGGATCACATCCCGCCCGATCCCGACCTGAATGCTGTAGTGATTCAACGCCGCCCCACGCAACGACCGTTCCGGATCCCACTGCACGTGCACGTCCGCACCGGCCACCGACCCCTCGGTCGACACCGCCCGCCCGAGCGCGTCCTCGAACCCGGCTCGACTGATCCGCACGGCCAACACCCGCTCCTGGCCCGCCTTCCGCGCCCAATCACTACGGTGCATCAACCACAGAAACGACGGCTTGACCCACGTCATCCGTCCAAACGAAAACGGCGCCACGAACCTCCCCTCCCGCAAAGCGGGTTCGGCAATGGCCGGCGCGTAGGCCTGATACACCACAATCGACGCGGCATCGAAATCGGCCCGAATCTGACGCAACATCACCATGCCCCGACACGCTGCCGGCCGGCCCCACCCCCGGCCACGGGTTTTCCCACCCACCACCAACCCACCACCACGATGTGCCATCTCTCACTACAACCTGTTGGCCACGCCAAGTGTCACGCCCACCGCCAAACCGGGCACAGCAGGAAATCCCGGAAGCCAAACATAACTTCGCGCCTCTCTCCCGCCACCCTGCGTCACCACGGCAAGTCCGCAGCCCCTCATGCCCAATGCGGGTGTCCCAGTCGCCTGGTTGCCTACCGCAGTCCGGTGATCCCGGCGACACGAGGAGTACACCCATGCCCCGTAAGAAACCCCGCTCAACCGGCCGGCAACCCCGCACACTCATCGGTGGTTTGGCCATCGGCGCCCTGTCCTGCGCCCTGCTCACCGCACCGGCCGTCGCCGCACCCACCACCGCCACCGCCACCGGCCCCACCAACCTCCGAATGCACCCGACCCCGATCAACGGATCGGGAGACAACTGCGGCTACCTCCGAGGAATCGGTAGCTTCAGCACGCTCGACCTGACCGCGACGGTGGGCGAGCCCAACGGGCCGCAGGTAGGCGCCCACTTCGAAGTCCACGAAGTCGGAAACGGCAATCCGACCGCCTGGGACGGCGGTTGGACCTCCGAGTTCCACGGCACCCACACCGCCCTCGCACAGGTCCCCGGCAACACGTTCACCGACGGCAAGACCTACGCATGGAGCGTAGAGTCGGGGCGCGCGAACCAGCCCGACCCGATCCGCACCCCAGGCTGCACCTTCACCTACGACAACACACGCCCCGGCGCTCCCACCGTCACGAGCCAGGACTTCCCGGTGAACGGCGGCGGCAAATACGCCGGACAACAAGGTGTCTTCGTCTTCGATACCAGCACCGCCGGCCCCGACGTCACGGGCGTCGAGTACGTCCTCAATGGAACGATGCCGGTAGGTGGGGCGCAGCAGGCGATCTACGATGCGCCGTCCGGCACTTGGCGCACCCCACCCCTGACGGTGGGCCTGTGGGGCACCAACCGACTGCTCGCGCAAACCCGGGACCGCGCGGGCAACATCTCCCAGCAGATCACCTACTCGTTCTACGCGCCGAGCGACCCGAATCCCCCAGCCCCTGTCCTCGGCGACGTCACAGGTGACGGCAAGGTGGACGTGCTCGTCGTCGACGCCACCGGCGCGCTCAAGGGCTACAGCGCGGCCACAACGCCCGCCTCGGGCGGTGTGCTGATCGCCCGAAAGATCGACGGTCCCGCACCCGGACACACCTGGAACGGCACGCTCCTGGCGCACCGCGCCCGGTCAACCGCCATACGTGACGACCTGTTTACCTACGCCGGCGGTTCGCTGAGCCTGTTCCTGAACACTTCGGGCGCGTCGACGGGCGGTGCGTACTTCGCGTCCAGCGAGAAGGACGTGGTCAATCGTCCATACGACTGCGTCGATCTCACCGCGATCGACGGCCACTGCGTTGCCTTCCAGGACGACTGGTCGCAGGTCAAGCAGATCGTGACCGGCGGCAATACCGACGATGCCGGTGGCGCCGACCTGTTCACCGTCGAGGAGGACATCACCGGAGTGCAGCGCCTGTGGTTGCACTCAGGAGGCGTCTCGCTCGGTGCCTTCACCAAAGCGACGCTTCTCGACCAAGGCGACCGTCGCAACCAGGAGTTCTCCTCCCCCGGTGACATCAACGGCGACGGCCTCGCCGACCTGTGGGCCCGCGACCGCACCGACGGCAAGCTCTACCAATACGCCTCCGCCAAGAACCCCGACGGCACCGCCGACCTCGGCGCCTACAGCCGCACCCCCACCCTGATCGCCACCGGATTCGACACCGCCGCCTACCCCCAGGTGTCCTCCGACGGCGACTTCGACGCCGACGGGAAGGCCGACCTCTGGGCCCGTGCCGCTAACGGCAACGTCTACACGTTCCCCGGCCAAGCCCCCGACGCCAACGGCAACGTGTTCGGGCCCGCACAGCTCATCGCCGGTAGCTGAGCCGAATGATGGTCGGGGCCGCCGCCGAAAGCGGTGGCGGCCCCGACCCGGGTCAGCGGCTGACGTACTCGAAGACCGCGCCGTCCGGGTGGCGGAGCACCGCGCGGCGGCCATTCGGGGTGGGCGTCGGCTCGGCGATGGGTTCGGCGCCGTGGGCGATCAGGTCGGCGAACGTCGCGTCCAGGTCCTCGACGCCGAGGGTGGCGGCCACGCCGCTGAAGCGGGCCGCCGCCTCGGACGGGCCGGTGAAGACCAGGAACGGGCCGGTGGCCGCCAACTCGAGTCCGGCGAAGGCGAATCGGGTTGCCGGTTCACCGGTCAGCCGCTCGTAGAACGTGATCGCCGCGTCCAGGTCCGGTACGTGTCGGCGCACTGTCACCGATGTGATCGTCATGGACACAGTCTTGCGCACACGCCCGAAGCACTCGCTAGGCGTATTCGCGCAACCCACCAACCACGCCGCACCAGCCCATCGCACCAACCCGCCGCACCCCCACGGCATCCCCCCGACGCGCCTCGCCGACACGCCCCGCGACCACGCCCCGCCGACGCCCCCCGCAACGCGCCCCCGCCACACGTCACCCCTCCATACGCCCGTACCGCTCCATCGCCTCCCTCACCATCCCAGCCTTCACCTTCCCCTGACGGGCCAGCGCCCCCAGCGTGCGGATCACGATCGACGGGGCGTCCACCGCGAAGTGGGTGCGGGTGGCGGCTCGGGTGTCGGAGAGGCCGAAGCCGTCCGTGCCGAGTGAGGTCCAGTCCTGCCGGACCCACGGCGCGATCTGGTCGGGCACCGCGCGCATCCAGTCGCTCACCGCCACCACCGGCCCGGTTGCCTCCGCCAAAGCCGTTTCTATATACGTGACTTGGTCCGGTCCGGCAGCAAGTGCCTCGCGGCGCAGCTCGGTCCAGGAGGTCACCGACCACACCTGCGCCGACACCCCCCACTCCTCGGCGAGCAACCGTTGCGCCTCCAGCGCCCACCGCACCGCCGTCCCACTCGCGAGCAGTTCGGCGTCGGCGCCGACACCGGTGTCCGCGCCGGCACCCACGTCGACACCCGCGCCAACACCCGCCTCGGCCCCCGCGTCGCGGACAGGCGCGCAGCGGTGGATGCCCCGCAGGATCCCCTCGGCCGCGTCCGGGCTCGGCATCGCCGGTTGCGGGAGCGGTTCGTTGTACACGGTGAGGTAGTAGAAGACGTCCTCGCCGCTCGGGTGTCCGGGCGTCGCGGTCAACATCCGGCGCAGGCCGTCCCGCACGATGACCGCGATCTCGTACGCGAAGGCCGGGTCGTAGGACACGCATGCCGGATTCGTCGACGCGATCAACTGCGAGTGGCCGTCCGCGTGTTGCAGCCCCTCGCCGGTCATCGTGGTACGGCCCGCGGTGGCTCCGATCAGAAAGCCCCGGCCCATCTGGTCGGCCAGGGCCCACAGTTGATCGGCGACCCGCTGCCAGCCGAACATCGAGTAGAAGACGTAGAACGGGATCATCGGCCGCCCGTGCGTGGCGTACGCGGTGGCCGCCGCCGTGAACGAGGCGACCGCGCCGGCCTCGGTGATGCCCTCGTTGAGGATCTGTCCGTCCACCGCCTCCCGGTAGGACAGCAGCAGTTCGCGGTCCACCGCGTCGTAGGTCTGACCGTGCGGCGAGTAGATCCCGGCGGTCGGGAACATCGATTCCATCCCGAACGTGCGCGCCTCGTCCGGCACGATCGGCACCCAGCTCCGGCCCACGACCGGATCGCGCATCAATTCCTTGGCCAGTCGCACGAACGCCATCGTGGTGGCGATCTCCTGTTTGCCGGACCCCTGGAGCAGCGCGGCGAACGGCGCCTCGGTCAACGCCGGCGGCTCCGGAAGCGGGGTGAACGCGGCGCGCCGCGCGGGCACCGGGCCGCCCAGCGCGCGGCGGCGGTCGGCCAGGTAGCGGGCCTCGCGCGAGTCCGGGCCCGGGTGCAGGTACGGCGGCAGTTCGCCGTCGAGGTCGGCGTCCGCCACCGGCAGGTCGAGCCGGTCGCGCATCACCCGGAACTCGTCCTGGCGCAGCTTCTTCATCTGGTGGTTGGCGTTGCGCGCCTCGAAGCCCGGCCCGAGCGTCCAACCCTTGACCGTCTGCACCAACACCACACTGGGCCCGCCCCGGTGCTCGATCGCCGCACGGTAGGCCGCGTACACCTTGCGCGGTTCGTGGCCCGCGCGGGAGAACCCGATCAGTTCCGCGAGCCGCGCGTCGTCCAAGTGCGCCGCCACGCCGCGCAGATCCGGGTCGCCGCCGAACAGGCTGTCCCGGATGTACCCGCCGTCGGCGGCCGAGTAGGTCTGGAACTGGCCGTCGGGCGTGTGCTCCAACCGGCGGATCAGCTCGCCGTCGTGATCGCGCGCGAACAGGTCGTCCCAGTCCCGGCCCCACAGCGCCTTGACCACATGCCATCCGGCGCCCGCGAACACGCTCTCCAACTCCTGGACCACGCGCCCGTTTCCGCGCACCGGGCCGTCCAGTCGCTGGAGGTTGCAGTTGATCACGAAGACCAGGTTGTCCAGCCCCTCGCGCGCGGCGAGGGTGAGCGCCGCGGTGGCCTCCGGTTCGTCCATCTCGCCGTCGCCGAGAAAGGCCCACACCCGGCTGCCCGAGGTGTCCTCCAGGCCCCGGTTGTGCAGGTAGCGGTTGAACCGCGCCTGGTACACCGCGGCCAGCGGCCCCAAGCCCATCGACACCGTCGGGAACTCCCAGAAGCCGCCCAGGGAGCGCGGATGCGGATAGGACGGCAGCCCGCCGCCGCCCACCTCGCGCCGGAACCGGTCGAGCCGATCGACCGTCAGGCGCCCTTCCAGGAAGGCCCGTGCGTACACCCCGGGCGACGCGTGCCCCTGGAAGTAGATCTGGTCACCGGACCCGCCGTCGGCCCTCCCCCGGAAGAAGTGCTGGAAGCCGACCTCGTACAGCCAGGCCGCCGACGCGTACGTGGCCATGTGCCCGCCCAGCCCGTACCGGCTCGCCCGGGTCACCATCGCCGCCGCGTTCCACCGGTTGTACGCGGTGATCCGCTCCTCCAGGTCCGGGTCGCCGGGGTAGCTCGGCTCGGCCGCGGTGGGCACGGTGTTGACGTACGGCGTGCGGGTCAGGGGCGGCAGGTCCAGGCCGCGGTGTGCGCCGTGTTCGAGCAGGCGGGCCAGCAGCAGGCGGGCGCGGGCGGGGCCGGCGGCGCGTACGACGGCGTCGAGCGACTCGATCCATTCCGCGGTTTCCTCGGGGTCCCGGTCGGGGAGCTGGTCGAGCTGCCCGGTCGGGGTACGGCTCGACGTGTGGTGTGACATCCGGGCCGCCCTCCTTCGTATCGGTGAGGCTGCCGGGTGCGGACTCCCGGGGCGGGAGCCTCCGGGTACGGACTTCCCACCCCGAACGTCCGGTGCGGACTCCCCGGGGTGGGAACTTCCGAGGCGGACTTCCGGGTGAAGCCCCGCGGCGAAGCCTCTTCATCGCGTCCTCATTGCTCCTTCATTCTGCGCAATGATCGATCATTGCGCAAAAGTGCCTCCCGCGTCCTAGACTGACCCGATGACCGAGCCGCCTCGCCCGACCCTGGAACGCCGCCCGCTCCGCGAGCAGATCCGCCAGTACGTCACCGAGGCCGTGGTCGCCGGCCGCTGGGCGCCCGGCGAGCGCATCGTCGAGCGTCGCGTGGCGGTGGAACTGGGCGTCAGCCAGGCACCCGTACGCGAGGCGCTGCGCGAGTTGGAACAACTGGGCCTGGTCGAGTCGGAGCCCAACAAGGGCGTACGCGTGCGCTCGTTCAGCGAGAGCGACCTACGCGAGATCTATCCGGTCCGGGCCGGCCTGGAGGAGACCGCGGCGCGGCTCGCGTTGCCCCGGATCGACGACGAGCGGCTCGACGCGCTCGACCGGCACGTCACCGCGCTGCACGCGGCCTCGGCGGCGGGCGACGCGAGCGCCCAGATCCGGCACGGGGTGGCCTTCCATCGCGAGATCGTCGCCGCGTCCGGCAACGCGCTGCTGCGCTCGGTCTGGGAGGCGCTGGGCATCGAGGTCTGGACCACGCTGTCGATTCGGGTCTACCGGATGGACCTGCACGAGAACGCCGCCGACCACGAACCGATCGTCGCCGCCTTCCGCCGCCGCGACCCGGCCACGAGCGACCTGCTGCGCGAACACGTACTCGGCTACGGCGGCTGCGCGCTGCTGCCGTAGGCCCGACCGCATCCGCAGCCCGCACCCGTAACCCCGCCGGCGCACACACCCGCGTCCACACCCGCGCGCCGGTCCGGGCCACGCGCCGAGGCAGCCGTGGCGCAGGCCCGATCTGCGGGTCCACCCGCAGGACGCTCGGCGCAAGCCCCCGCGTCCCGCCGCGTCCCGCCCCGTCCGCCCCGCCCCGCCGCACCCTCAGCGCAACAACCCGCGCTCCGCCCGCATATGCGGCGCGACCACGTTGCGCGGCCGATTGAACAGGATCACCGTCGCCTCGACCACCGCGACGGCCAGCAGCACCAGGATCGCGACCATCGACAGATAGCCCCAGAACGCGGCCGGGCTCTCCCCCTCCGCCGCGAACCACGGCGACACCGCGATCACGACGGACACGCACCACATCTGGATCGCCACCAGCGCCATCGCGCGGACGAGCCCACGCCGAGTCGAATCACCGAGCGGCAACGAACGGAACGTGAGCACGATCTCGTCGGCCACCCGCGCGCTGCGCCAGATGTCCGTGGTGCGATTGGTCAGGCCTATCGAGGACATGAACGCGAAATAACTCAGCCACAACCGCATGCGTACGCACCTCGTCCCCCGCCGACCCGGACCTCGACCCCGACCTGCGGCTCCGCGCCACAAGGGTCGGGATCATTCTCGCGCAGAGCCTTCCGTCCGCGCGCGGCGGATCCGCACAAGCGCACCGGCCGGGCATCACGACTCGGCGAACACCGGGCCTGGCCATGTGCGTACCGGCCGGCCCGAACCGACTAGTCGGTGACCGGGTTGCGCCGCTCGCGCTCCTCGACCGTGCGCCGGTGCTCCTCGACGTTGCCGGTCAGCGCCTCGGTACGGTGCCCGCGCGCGATGTAGTCGAGCACGATCGCCTCGATCGCGTCCTGCGCGTTGCGCACGCCGGACAGGACCATGACCTCGATCACGACGTTCGCGTCCAGGCTGATGTTGACCTTCGCCATCGACGGCTCCCTCGACTCGACCCGCTCCATCCGAACCCGACACCCGCCGGCGCGACCGCGCGACCACTCTCGTCCCCACGACGACACTCTTCCCCGCAGCCACTCTCGTGCGCGACCACTCCCGTGCGCGCGGCCACACGACCACACGTCCGTGCGACCGGCCCCCTCGGGCATCGGTCCCGCCGCCGACCACGCACGTGTCACCCGCGCGTCACCCACGCGAGGGGACTCTATCGGCCGTTAGAGGGGTTGGCCGGGGTGATGCGACTGAACCCACCCGCCGAGGTGGATGCACCGGGCACGTGCGCTCGCGCACGGCCCCCGCCCCCGTGTCGAAGGCGAGTCGGATACCTGTGACCTCGGAAGACCCGCTCGTCGTCCTCTCCGGTGTGAACAAGCACTTCGGGTCGCTGCACGTCCTGCGCGACATCGACCTGACCGTGGCGCGCAACGAGGTCGTCGTCCTGATCGGCCCCTCCGGCTCCGGCAAGTCGACGTTGTGCCGCACGATCAATCGGTTGGAGACGATCGACTCCGGCAGCATCACCATCGACGGCCGGCCCCTGCCCGCCGAGGGTCGCGGACTGGCCCGGCTGCGCTCCGATGTCGGCATGGTGTTCCAGTCGTTCAACCTCTTCGCGCACAAGTCGGTGCTGGAGAACCTGACCCTCGCCCAGATCAAGGTGCGCAAGCGCAGCAAGGCCGAGGCGGAGAAGAAGGCGCGCGAACTCCTGGACCGGGTCGGCCTCTCCGACCAGGCGCCCAAGTACCCGGCGCAACTCTCCGGCGGTCAGCAGCAGCGGGTCGCCATCGCCCGGTCACTGGCGATGGATCCCAAGGTGATGCTGTTCGACGAGCCGACGTCCGCGCTCGACCCGGAGATGATCAACGAGGTCCTGGAGGTCATGCGGACGCTCGCGGTCGAGGGCATGACCATGGTCGTGGTCACCCACGAAATGGGCTTCGCCCGCTCGGCGGCCAATCGTGTGGTGTTCATGGCGGACGGTCGGATCATGGAATCACGCAGGCCCGAGGACTTCTTCGACCACCCGGAGACCGACCGGGCCAAGGACTTCCTGTCCAAGATCCTCAAGCACTGACGGGGGATCGCAGATGCGCACCCACGCCCGCACCGACCCACACGACCCCCTCGCCGGCGCCGACACCCGCACTCACGCCCGCGCCGGCGCGACCGCCCGAAACACCCCCCGGGCAGCCACCCTGCTCGCCCTCCTCCTCGCCGTGCTCCTCCTCGCCGCCTGCGGCAAGTCCGGTACGCCTCCGCCCAAGGGCCCCAAGCCCAAGGACCTGCCCTCCTACCAGGTCGCCACCGACGTCGACATCGACTCGCCCACCTTCCGCTCGGCCAAGTCGCGCGGCCGGTTGATCGTCGGCACCAAGGCCGACCAGCCCTACGTCGCCGCGCAGGACCCGGCGAGCGGCTACTACTCGGGCTTCGACGTCGAGATCGCCAAGATGGTGGCCGCGTCACTGGGCTTCCCGGCGGACCGGGTCGAGTTCAAGACGATCACCTCCGCCAACCGCGAGACGTCCTTGCAGAACGGCGAAGTCGACTACTACGTCGGGACATACACGATCAACGACAACCGCAAGAAGCTGGTCGGCTTCGCCGGGCCGTACTACATGGCCGGCCAGGCGCTCCTGGTCCGCAAGGACGACAAGGACATCAACGGGCCGCAGGACCTGGCCGGCAAGAAGGTCTGTTCGGTCTCCGGCTCCACGCCGTACCAGCGTCTGGTGGCCAACTATCCCAAGGCCACCGCCGTCGCCTACGACAGCTATTCGGTCTGCGTGGACAACCTGATCAGCCTTCAGGTCGACGCGGTCACCACCGACGACACCATCCTCAAGGGCTATGCCGCCAAGGTTCCCGACCAACTCCGGCTCGCCGGCGAGCCGTTCTCCCAGGAGCCGTACGGGATCGGTGTACCGCGCGGGGACCGGAACTTCCGCCTCGCGATCGACGACGCGATCGTCGCGCACGAGGCGAACGGCGACTGGAAGCGCGCCTACGACTCGACCCTCGGCCTCTCCGGCGTACCGGCTCCCCAGCCGCCGCCGGTGGACCGGTACTAGCGGAGGGCGTCGACGACGATGAATGTGCTGCTCGACAACTTCGCCCTGTTCCGCAAGGGCTTCGTGGGTACGGTCGAACTGACCCTGGCCGCCTCGGCGATCGCGCTCGTGCTCGGCGTCCTGATGGCCGCCTGCCGGGTCTCCCCGGTCCGTCCGCTGCGGATTCTCGGCGGCGCGTGGGTGACCGTGCTCCGCAACACCCCGCTCACCCTGCTGTTCTTCGCGGTCGTGCTGGGCCTGCCGCGATTCGGCGTGGTACTCCCCTTCTTCACGCTCGCGGTGCTCGCCCTGGGCTGCTACACCTCGGCGTTCATCTGCGAGGCGGTCCGCGCCGGCATCAACACCGTGCCGGTCGGCCAGGGCGAGGCGGCCCGCAGTCTGGGCATGAACTTCGGCCAGACGCTCCAACTGATCGTGCTGCCACAGGCGGTGCGCGCGGTGATCCCGCCGGTGGGCAGCACGCTGATCGCGCTCGCCAAGAACACCGCGATCGCCGGTTCGTTCAGCGTCACCGAACTGCTCGGCACGTACCGCACCCTCAACGAACTCGGCTACGACATCGTCGTCACGTTCCTGTGGATCGCGGTGGGCTACCTGATCATCACGCTGTCCATCAGCGCCCTGTTCCGCTTCCTGGAGAAGCGCCTGGAGGTGGCCCGATGAGCACCGAGACCTCGGCGCTGTACGACGTCCCCGGCCCGAAAGCCCTGGCTCGGCACCGTACTTACGGCTGGATCGTCACCGCACTGTTGGCCTGCGTGCTGGCTTGGGTGATCTACAAGCTGATCGACACCGGACAGTTCGCGCACGACAAGTGGGCGCCCTTCGAATACGTGGGCGTGCAGAAGCTGTTGCTGCGCGGCCTGAGGAACACGCTCGAGGTCTTCGCGTGGGCGGCGGTGCTCTCGCTGGCGTTCGGCGCCTTCTTCGCGGCCGGTCGGCTCTCCGATCACCGGGTGGTCCGCTGGGGCGCGGGTCTGGTGGTGGAGTTCTTCCGGGCCATGCCCGTGCTGGTGATGATCTTCTTCATCTTCATCGCGATGAAGGTCGAGCCCCGGTTGGCTCTGATCGCCGGCCTGACCCTGTACAACGGCTCGGTCCTGGCCGAGGTCTTCCGCGGCGGCGTCAACGCGGTCCCCAAGGGACAGAGCGAGGCGGCCTACGCGCTGGGCATGCGCAAGACCTCGGTGATGGTGCACATCCTGATCCCCCAGGCGGTCCGCACCATGTTGCCCACGATCATCAGCCAGTTGGTGGTCACGCTCAAGGACACCTCGCTGGGCTACCTGATCTCCTACGAGGAATTCCTCTACGCCGGCAAGCAGATCGCCACCAACCTCGACTACAGCCTCCCCTTCATCCCGGTCGTCATCGTCATCGCCCCGATCTACATCGGCATGTGCATGCTCCTCTCCGGCCTCGCCCGCTACCTGGAAAGCAGCGGCCGGCGTCGCCACAAGGGCGCCTGACGCCGCGCCGGCCGATCGATGCCTCGGCCCGCTCGCGGGCACCGAACGAGACCGTCCCCTCCCTCGGGTTCCCGGCTTTCGGGAGGGCCACGGGCATCACCAATGTGCCGAAGCCGCCCCCGTCGGCGGAGCGGATCAGGACCGGCGGGTCGGGGCCGAGTGCGATCAGGTCACCCACCCGGACCAGCGCCTGTCCCGGCCCGCCCTCGATTCGACCCGGGCGCACCCGTACCCGGATCCACCGACGCGGGCCGCGGCACGAGGCAGTCGTCGTAGTAGCACAACGCGCTCGGGCTCAGCCCGACCCGCCGCGCGAACGCGCCGATGCCCACCAGTACGTCCCGCACCTCGTCGTTCGTGTCGTCGTCCATGGCGGCGAGTCCGCGGCTTCGACCGGCTCGAAGATCAACTGCGGTCGGCCGGCGCGGGTGATCGACGCGAGTGCGGGTAGCCGAGATGAGCCGATGAAGGAGGCCGCCGAAAAGGCCGACATGGCATCGAGTGGCCGGCGATACAAGTGAGGTGGACGACCATGCCACGCGGATCCAGCCCCAAGCGCGAACGTCAGTACGAGCACATCAAGGAGAGCGCCAAGCGGCGCGGCACCGGCGAGAAGCGGGCCGAGGAGATCGCCGCCCGCACGGTCAACAAGGAGCGTGCCCGCTCCGGCGAGGCCAAGACCGCGAGTCGCTCGTCGCTGCACGACATGTCCTCGGCGAAGCGCGGCGGCAAGAACTCGCACAAGGGTTCGCAGGCGCCCACGTACGACCAGCTCTACGCGGACGCCAAGCGCCGCAACATCAAGGGTCGCTCGTCGATGAACAAGGCGCAGTTGGCCAAGGCCCTGGGCAGCTAGGGCGTGGTCGGTGCGGGCGGGCCCGGCTCGGTCGGGGCGGACGCGGGTCGGGTGGGCTCCGTCGGCTCGGCTCGACTCGGATCTGGACGCCGGCGCTCCGCTCCCGGGCACCGGGGTCCCGCCGGCTGGTGGATCGCGGCCGCGTCGGGAGGAGGCACCCGACCGACGCGGCCGGTCCACCTCAACGCGCCGCGACCGCCCGCCGCCGGTCCCACGCGACCGCGAGGTACGCGGTCACGCCCGCGAGCGCGAACGAGAACAGTGAGGCCGAGGTCCACGTCTGCGCGTGGATGTGCAGCGCGTCCTGGAGCCGGCCCCAGAACTTCGCCCACCACTCGACCGAACCCGGGTTGATCAGCTGGTACATGCAAAAGCCCAGCACCCACGGCACGACCATCACCCAGCGGGCCGGCGCGCGGTCGCCCAGGTCCCAGCCGGCCCGACCGCGTCCGGCGAACAGGTCCACCGCGAGCACACCGAGCAGCGGGATGAAGATCGAGCCGATCAGCGACAGGAAGCTCGCGTAGGTGTCGAAGTCGTTCACCATCAGCGCGAACGCGGTGACCAGCGCACCCACGCCCAGGCACAACACCCGGCGGTCCACGCGCGGCGCGAGGTTCTGGATCGACATCGCGGTGCTGTAGACGTTGGCGAAGCTCTGGTCCACCTCGCGCACGACCAGCACGGCGAAGAACACCCACCCGGCGGTGACGCCCAGGAACGAGTCGAAGATCTTGTCCGCGTCGCCGCCGACCTGGGCGAGCGCGACCAGGCCGAGCAGGTAGCACCAGATGCTGGTGATCGAGAATCCGCTGAACGCCGCCCAGAACGCGGGCTTGGTGCCGCGCGAGTGGCGGGTGTAGTCGGACGCGAGCGGGACCCAGGAGACCGCGACCGCGAGCGCCGCGTCCATCGCCGGGAAGAACCCGGACCACGAACCCTCGGTCATCGGCGGCAGGCCCTCGCGCCACAACTGCACGGAGAAGTAGAGCATCGCGATGCCCACCGCGATCGTCACGTAGCGGCGCAGGATCCGCAGCATGCCCAGCGGGCGCAGCGTCATCGCCGTGGTGACCGCGCCGGCGGCGACGATGTACAGCCAGTGCGGCCCGTCGCCGTCGGTCATCGCCTCGATGCCCATCGAGATCACCAGCAGCTCGAAGGTGCCCCAGCCGATGCACTGGACGATGTTGAACACCGTCGGCACGTAGGAGATCTTCGTGCCGAACAGGCCACGCAACACGGTCATCGCGGGCGCGCCGCTGCGGGCGCCGGGGATGCCGGCGACCGCGACCATGAGTGTGCCGATCAGCGTGCCGCCGACGGCGGCGACGATCGCGGCCACCATCGACAGTTGCGGATAGCCTGCGGGGGCGAGCACGAACAGGGCGCCGGAGAAGCCGAGCAGGCTCACTCCGAGGTTGGCCCAGAACGCCGCCTGGTCGCGGAACCCGAGGGTACGGGGCGGCGCGGTGTCCAGGATCAGTGGTGCCTCGGCGCCACCGTGCGGTGCCTCGGGGCGTGCGTCGTCTATGACCGGAGCCGACATGGCTCTACCTGCTCTCCCTACGCCGGCATTACCCGGACAGGTTCAAGCGGTCGGTGGCCCCGGGTGCGCCGGCGCTGTGCCGACACCCCATGCCGCCCTCTCAGCCCGGTTGGTCCGAGCTCCCGCGATGGCGTGGCGAACAGTACGCGCCCCACGGACCCCTTGGGAAGGCGGGGTGACCCAACACACAAACGCGAGCGGGCCGCCTCACGTGGGCGAGCACGGGCCCGGGCAGGCCACCCCGAGGGGGTGAGCACATGCTTGCGCCCGCCTTCCCGAGGGGCGGGCACATGCTCGCGCCGGCCTTCCCGAGTAGGTGAACACCGGCCTGCGGCCCGGCGCCATCCGGAGTGGTGCACGCCGCCACCCCGAGGGGGTGAACACACGCCCGCCGCCTCCCCGTACCGGGCGAACACGCACCCGCGCGCTCACCAGCCCGAGTGGGTGAAGCCCGCCCAGCCGGTCAGGTCGTCCGGCGCGATCGCACGGGCCCTGGCGGCCAGTTCGGGCGGCATCGCGGCCGGGATGCCGCGTTTGGGGTCGCGCAGCCACAACTGGGCGGTGCGTACGGCCTGGGCCGGCGCCAGGTCGCGGCGGTCGAGGTAGTGGCGGGCCATGTACAGCACCAGCGCCGTGACCGTCTCGTCCACCGGCCACAGCGTGGACACCACCGTGTGGCTGCCGGCCGTCAGGTACTCGGCGGCCCGTCGCCGGTTCTCGTCGTGACCACCCGCCGGCACAAAGGCGATCGGATCGCCGGCGGCGCGGCCGACCTCGCCCCGGTGCGGCCTGTCGAGCTCACCCGCCGACCGCGCGGCGACGTCGCACAACAACCTCGGCGCGCCGATGTACGAGATCCGCGTGTTCTGCAGCGCGTGCCGGCGGCGGCCGTCCACGACCGTCCAGGCCGCGTGCCAGGGCACCATGCCGAACGGTCCGGCGGGCAGCAGCACCAGGGACGGGGCGTGGCCGAACGAGTCGGGCAGCGCGGCCAGGACCGGTTCCATCACCGCGCCCCAGGCCCATGCGCACAGCGCGTCGAGCAGGTCCGCCCAGTTCTCCCGATCGCCCCTGCCCAGGTCCAGGCCGTATTCGAGTTCGGGCAGGTCGAGCACCCGCGTCGCGCCCTCGGTGCCGGTGATCACCGCGGCTCCGGGGACGAGTTGCACCAGCGCGTCGTTGCCGAGCCGGGTCAGCGCGGCGGCGATCTCGGCGGCCGACGGCGGGTCGAGGAGCGTATGCCACGGGGTGCCGCGCGGGTCGAGCCCGATCCGGGCCGAGGCCACCTGCGCGGCGGCCCGGAGCAGGTGGGCGTCCGCCGGCGCGGCACGATCCGCGCGCCGGAAGCAGATCCGCGCCTGGTCCCAGGCTCGACTGTCGCCGGCGGGTGCCGCGCTCGCGGCGTACGCGATGCCCGCCGCGTAGGCGAATTCCGGCCACCGGCTGTCGGCTCCGTCGAGCACGCCGAGCGCCTCGGTCAGCAACTCGATCGCCTCGGCGAACAACTCCCGCGCGGCGTCCGGGCCACCCTCCCCCGCCTCGGCCGCCAACGCCTCGGCACACCGCGCCCGACCGCGCTCACCCCGCTCCCGCGCCCGCCGCGTCTCCGCGTCGACATCCTCCACGCCCACCCCCCGCTGGCCCCCGCACACCGAATCCACGGTACCGGGACACAAACACGCGCCAACGAACACGCCATCACGACCCCGGCCGAATCCCACCGCCCAACGCCACCACTCCACCCCCCCAACCCAGTCCCGCCGCCCCACCTCACCCGCCCCACCGTCCGGGGCGCACCGGCCCACCGGCTCACCGGCCGACCGACCCGCCACTCCGCCGCTCCGTCGGTCCACCAGCGCGCCACTCCGTCGGTCCACCGACGTCCCCGTCCCCACCCTCGCCCCACCGCTCGGGCGCCCCGTCGCCCGCACGCGCGAGCGAACCTTCCGGTTGCCGAAGCGGAGCGCCCCGTGGCTCTTCCGTCTTGGTTTACCGGCGCGTAACTTACTCGTGAGTCACCCTCCGACGCCGTCCCTGGGCGTCGCTTCGCCACGCATTCCCGCTGGTCGGGCCACGCCCCGACCATGACGTCAGGAGACCCTCATGGGTCAATTCCGCATGCGCCCACGCGCTGGTGTGCGCCCACGCGCTCGTGCGGTCGCCGTCGTCTCGGCCGCGATCCTCGCCGGGAGCACCCTCGGTCCGGCCGCCTCGGCGGGCACCACCGTCACCCGCACCCCGGCGGCCGCCGTGCAGACCGCCGCCGGGACGTCCCTGCGCTTCGTCGACATCCCCGGCGACGGCGGTACCAAGCTCGCCGCCAACGTGACCACCCCGACCGGCGGCGCCCCCGGCGCCCGCTACCCGATCGTGGTGCTGCCCACCAGTTGGGCGATGCCCCAGATCGAGTACGTCGTCCCCGCGCAAAAGCTCGCGGACAAGGGCTATGTCGTAGTCGGCTACAACTCGCGCGGCTTCTGGCAGTCCGGCGGCGAGATCGAGACGGCCGGCCCGAAGGACATCGCCGACGCGTCCAAGGTGATCGACTGGGCGCTGGCCAACACGCCCGCCGATCCGACCCGGATCGGCATGGCCGGCGTCTCCTACGGCGCCGGGATCAGCCTGCTCGCGTCCGCGTTCGATCCCAGGATCAAGGCCGTGGTCGCGATGAGCGGCTGGGCCGACCTGATCGACTCCATCTACAGCGGCCGCACCGAACACGCCCAGGCCGCCGCACTGTTGGGCGGCGCCGGCTTCCTCACCGGCCGACCCAGCGCCGAACTCACCGAGATCCTGAAGAACTTCCTCTCCGGCAACCTGGCCAAGGAGGCGGAGATGATCGCGTGGGGCGCCAAGCGCTCCCCCGCGACCTACCTCGACCGGATCAACGCCAACGGCGCCGCGATCATGCTCGGCAACGCGTGGGGCGACTCGCTCTTCCCGCCGAACCAATACGCCGACTTCTATGGGAAGTTGACCGGCCCCAAGCGACTGGAATTCCGTCCGGGCGACCACGCCACCGCCGAGGCGGGCGGCCTGTTCGGACTTCCCAACGACATGTGGGCCGACTCGACCCGCTGGTTCGACCACCACCTCAAGGGCGTCGACAACGGCATCGACCGCGAGCAGCCCGTCCAGCTCAAGTCCCGTACGGGTGACGGCGGTTACGAGGGCTACCCGAGCTGGGCGGCCGTACCGTCCTCGACCCGCACCATCGCGCTCACCGGGACCCAGCGCGTCCTGGCGAACATCGACTCCGGGGCGAACGGGGGCACGATCTTCCTGTCCAGCATCCTCGACCAGTTCCTCCAGATCCCGCCGGTCGCCTCGATCCCGCTGCTGCCCAGGGCGTTCGCGGGCGTGTGGCAGAGCGACCGCTACAACACGCAGACGAAGGTGCGCGGTACGACCAAGCTGCACACCACGGTCACCGCGTCGCACGAAAGCGGAACGATCTTCGCCTATCTGTACGACGTCGGCCCGCTGGGCGTCGGCAAGTTGGTGACCCACTCACCGCTGAGCTTCCACGGCAAGACGCCGGGTGTGGCCTTCCCGATCGACATCGACATGTTCGCGACGGCCTACGACGTCCCGGCGGGCCACCGCCTCGCGGTCGTGGTGGACACCGTCGACCCGCTCTACCTGGAGCACAACCCCTTCGCCGCCGGCCTCGCCTTCTCGTCACCGGCGAACGACCCGTCCACGGTAACAGTGCCGGTCCGCGACTGAGGCCGAAGCCCAGACCGCGACCGCGAGCGCGACCCGGAGTGAAGTCACCCACGCAACGGCCGGTGCCCCCTCGGAGCACCGGCCGTTGCCGCCGGAAAAGATCTCAGCAGGCGCCCGGCCCGACACCGTCGATCCGACCACCGAAGTCGCCGAGGTACTTCGAGCGCCAGTCACCGTTGAACACGTCGCGCTTCTCCAGCGGGCTCCAGTTGATGAAACAGGCCCTGGTGCTCGCGACGGCCGAACCGACGTGGTCGTGGAAGGCCGGCGGCATATCGCGGTAGCCGCTGCGCGCGGTCCACTCCCACGTGTTGCCGCGGAAGCCCTCGCCGGTCCAGAAGCACACCGAGCCGTCGTTGCAGGACGGCGGCGCGGCCGGTGCCGCACTGGCACTCGTCGCCGGCAGCAACAGCGCGGTCAGCGACAGGGCGGCGCCGAGCGCCAAGGTACGCATACGCATGGGGTTTCTCCACGATCGAAACGGCGACGGCAATCTGCCGCGACGTCGCCATGCTGCTGACCCGAGTCCCGAACTCGCCAGACTTCCCGGTTGTTACCACCCGATCGGGGACATGCCGTCCCCATACGGCCCAGTACTCCGGGCGGCCTGCTCCCGTGTGGATCACGCCGCAACGCTGCGCCGTGAGTATTTTCCCCGTCCATCCGCGACCGGCCCTCGGGGCAACTTCGAGCCGCGCCGGGCGCTGACATGGCGCCTTTCGTGTACCGCATCACCCCGTACGAGCCGGCCGCGGCAAGCTCGACCTCCGGCCGCTTTCCCACCCGCACCCGCGTCCGGCACGACTCCCACGAGGCCATCGCAGCCGCGTACATCGCCGCGACAGCCGGTTTCGCCCTCGACGCCGGCATCCATCACCTGGCGATCGACAATCCGATGACCACGAACCACGGCTCGGCTTCGGGACCTTACTCACCGAGCCCTTCGTGGCCGTGCCGCTCGCGGCGCACCCGCTCACGTTCCAACGAGCCGTGCGGGTCGCGCAGTTGACGGGATCGCCCTTCGTACTCCCGCCACGCCAGGTGGCCCGGGACTGTACGACCGGATCGTCGGCCCGTGCGCCGCGTCGGGCTTCACCCCACGAGTGGCCCAGCACGCGGTGGAATGGCAGACCGTCTGCGTCTTGCCGGAAACCGGGCCGTGTCCTGGGTGATCGCGACGCCGTTGAGTCGGCATGGGAACTTCGGGGTCGGGTGGGATCGTTCCGAACGGCTTGTGGGGGCGGAGCAGGAGCACACGCAGACGATTCCTCGGCATCGCCACCGCGGTCGGCGCCGGCCCGTACCTCGGCGGCGCCCGGACCGCGTCCGCGGCGGCGGGCGATCCGGGTCCGGCACCATGCACCCTGTCTCCGACGTCTTCGAGCCGGCCAAGTCGGTCGCCCACGTGCCCCTGGGCATCTACTCGATCATCGCGCCGTATCTGAGCCGCCGCATCCCGGAACTCCCCAGCTCCGACCGCCTCGACCAGCACGACGTGGACATGGTGGCGTTCAAGGGCCCGGGAACGAAGGAATGGATCAGCCCACTTCAGGACTTCGGCGCCACCCTGACCACGGCCCGACGGCAGCTCGGCAACGCGCTCATGGCGCGCGAACTCGAAGCGTCCTGCGCACGCATCCTCGACGCCGCGATCGAGTTCATCGACGAGTCGGCGCGGCGCGGCTCCTTCGACATGGCGTCGTTCGAGACCTTCACGGGCGGCTTGAACGACGCCATCGACACCAACATCAAGCACGCGTCCCAGGCGCAGATCGACGGCGTGAAAGCGCTGATGGGGCGCTGGCGGGACGCAACATACCGACCCCGCTTGGGTTCGAGGATCAGGCAGGGGGCGGATACCGCGAAAGGTGCCCCTGTAGGGAGCACCTGCAGCCGAACCTGTGGATGCTCCGAGGTGACCTTGACGAGGTGTCCAAGTTGGTCGGCGAGAACCTGCGGGCTGCCATTGGGCTGGTACAAGGCGGGTTCGGCAACGATGAACCAGGCGGGAACCTGGGCCGCGAGCAGGCGCTGTACTCGATCCATCCGCAGGCGCTGCCTTTCGTAAGCGGCAGTCATGGAGAGAGTCGGATCGTGCATGAGAATGGCGGCAAGCGCGTAATCTGGTGTCTGCAACTGGCCTGGAATGAAAGCAGTCTGGTAGCTACGCAGACTCAGCGTCGTGCTCTCCAACCGAATGAGCCGATGCAGTCGCTCGGGAACGTCACTCAGAATGTCGCGCCAACCCGCGTCCATGTGATCGCCGTTCGGCTCATCCGGTGCCACGAACCCCAGTGCCGCCAGCGGCCTCCCGAACAAGTCCTCCAACACCCGCCGATAGTCCGGCGTCGGATACGGCGGATCCGCGCTCTCCCACCGCCGGATCTGGCGCACGCTCACCGCCGGCCGCATGCCCATCACGAGGGCGTGTTCCTCGAAGGCGTCGGCGAAGCCGGCCTGGGAGTGCAGGCCGAGGGTGCGTCGTGCGGTCACCAGTTTGGAGTTGGCGCCGAGGGGTCGTGCGGGCATGGCTTCTCCGGTTGGTCCGTCCCCGCGCACCGGCCACGGCGTTCGCGCGTGTGAGGATCACGGTGCGGGGAGTTCATCCGCACACACGGTAGCGATTCGGGCACGCCACACGTCATCAATCGCAAAAGATCGCAATCCGACCGAGCCGGGACCATCATGGAGTTTCCCATTCCGTGACGGTGCGCGCGCATTCGGTGAGACGCTGCCTCTGCGTACAGGAACCGATACCCAAGGAGACGACGCGTGCCGGACGACGACATCTTCGAAGTGGCGACCACCTATGGACCGGTCTCCGGGCTGGTCGACGGCGACGGCACGGCCCGCTTCCTGGGCATCCCGTACGCCGCGGCTCCCACCGGGGTCAACCGGTTCGCCGCGCCGGTCGCCCCGGAATCCTGGACCCTTCCGCTGCCTGCCCACGCGTTCGGCCCGACGGCCCCCAGGACGGTCGGCGCTCGGCTCGACGAACTGCTCAGCGGCAAGGAGCCGGTGCCGGGAGAGGACTGGCTCAACCTCAACGTCTGGACTCAGGCCCACGCCCCGACCGTCCGCCGACCCGTGCTCGTCTGGATCCACGGCGGCGCCTTCGTACGCGGCTCCTCGGCCGGAACCGCCTACGACGGCGCGGTATTCGCCCGGCACGGCATCGTGTGCGTATCCATCAACTACAGACTCGGCGTGGAGGGGTTCGGCTACATCGCGGACGCGCCCGCCCCGGCCAACCGCGGGCTGCTCGACCAGATCTTCGCCCTCCAGTGGGTGCGCGACAACATCGCGAACTTCGGTGGCGACCCGGACGACATCACGGTGGCCGGCGAGTCGGCGGGCGCCATGTGCATCCTGGCCCTGCTCTCGACCGGCCGCCGCGATCTGTTCCACCGGGCCATCGTGCAAAGCGGCAGCGCGCACGTGGCCCAGACCCCCGAGGACGCCGCCCTCGTCGTCGGGGCCATTGCGGCGGACCTGCGCATGGAAGCCTCCTTCGCCGGCTTGTCCGCCGTGGCACCCGCCGCGATCGTCGCCGCGCAGACCCGGGTACACGACGACATCGTCGCGACCGCGGATCCGGCGAAGTACGGCCACACCACCATCCAGACCTGCGGCATGTCCCTCGTGCCCGTGATCGACGGTGCGCTGTTGCACGAACGCCCCATCGACGCCATCGCCCGCGGCGCGGGCAGGGAAGTACCGCTGCTGATCGGCACCAACGTCGAGGAGAACCGCCACTTCGTCCTGCCCGCCCCGTCGGACGTGTCGCCGGAGGCCTGGCAACAACGGCTCACGGACTACGGCGTGCCCGACAGCGCCGACATGTACGACCACTACAAAGCCGGCTTCACGAAGTCCTACCCACGCGAAGATCCCCCGGAGGTCTTCGCCGCGGTGATGACCGACCGACTCTTCCGGATTCCCGCCTACCGGATCGCCGAGGCCCGGGCGAATGTCTCCTCCGCCACCACCCACGTATACGAGTTCGGCTGGCGTACGCCCAAGACGCGCGAGGACTCCCGGCCCCTCGGGGCATGCCACATCGCGGAGATCCCCTTCATCTGGCAATCCCTCGACGCCCCCGGCGTGGACGAACTCGTCGTCAGTCCTCCCCGCGATCTCGCCGACGAAATGCACCGGCGCTGGGTGGAGTTCATCCTGACCGGCGCACCGACGGACTGGCCCGCGTACGACACCACGCAACGCCCGGTCATGACCTTCCGTCGAGACAACGAGCCGGTGAACGAGGTCGTCGCGGACCCGCGCGGACCCGAACGGCTCCTGTGGGAGGGCTCGCTCGACCCCGAGTGAGCGAACCGCCCGGCAATCGAACCGCCCCACCCATCCATCCGCCGGCCCGCCCAGCCGCCCGGGCCACCGCCCCTTGACATCAAGTCGACTTGAAGTTCTACGCTCCGAAGAGCGTCCGGGGCCTCGGGAGCCCCGGCCCACACGGACGGAGCGCGGCGGACATGGCGACCTACACCGAGATCGAACGTGCGTACCTGATCGGACAGGGCCTGGGCCGATTGGCCACTGTCGGGCCGAACGGCGTGCCGCAGGTGCGGCCCGTCGGGTTTCGGCTGAACGAGGACGGGACCGTCGACATCGGCGGACCCAAGCTCGGCACGAGCCAGAAATGGCGCAATGCCGAGCGCAATCCGGCGGTGGCGTTCGTCGTGGACGACATGACGCCGGACGAGCCGGGGGCGTACCGGCCGGGCTGGGGCCGCGGCGTCGAGATCCGGGGCCGGGCCGAACTGCTCCGCGACCACGAACCGCCGTTCGCAGCCGACTTCTTCAGCAACGAGGTGCTGCGAATCCACCCCGAACGCGTGATCGGCTGGAACCTCGAGGACGGTTCCTGACCCGAGCGGGTACGCGGCACTCCGGCGTCCCTCGCCCCCCGACATCGCCCGACCCCGGGCAATGTCGGCGGGCGTGCCCGACCGCGGACATGACGCACGCATCACGCCGGGATCGCCCCGCCGACGCCCCGCCGACGCACTGCCACCGTCACCGAGTGCCGATCGACGCCCCCAACGCGTGTCCACCGAAACCGTCGTCCGCGTGCTGAGCGGCCCACCAGTCGACCATGCGCTCCGGCGTCATCGTGGTCCAGTCCGGCGTGTCCTCGACCATCGCGTAGCCCATCGCCCGGGCGACCCGGACCAGGTCCGCGCCCGCCGGATAGCGGTCCGCCTGATAGCGCGCCAGCACGTCGTCCCACGACCCGTCCGGCCCCACCGCCAGGCACGCGCTCTCGAACGCCACCGCGTCCTGGATGCCCTTGACCGCACCGCTCGCCACATGCGGACGCGCGATCGCCGCCGCGTCGCCCGCGACCAGCGTGCGACCGCTCGTGTACGCGTCCACCACCAGGTCGTTGATCGGCTGGATCAACGTCTCGCTCTCCGGGGTGGCGGTCACCAGGTCCGCCCAGAACGGCGGGAAGTACTTGCGGACCAGCGCGAGCAGCCCCGGCCGGGGGTCGGCCGTGCCGCCGACCGCGCTGTACAGGCCCCACGACATGCGGTCGCCCGCGCTGCTCGGGATGCGGTACATGACGCCTTGGCCGTTCGGGATGCAGATCGAGATCAGGTGGTCGATCGGCTCGTGCTCCCACGGAACGCTCCCGCGCCACATCGCGTATCCCGCGTACTGCGGTACCGCGGCGGGGAAGAGCGCGGTCCGTACGGCGGAGCCGTATCCGTCGGCGCCGACCACCACGTCGTAGCGCTCCCTGGTGCCGTCCGGCAGGACCACGTCGCCGTCCGCGCCGAGGGTGACCGGCGTACCGCCGCGATAGTCCACCTCGGCCGGCACCCGGCGGCGCAACCCCTGCCACAACTGGCCCCAGTTGTAGACCCGGAACCCGGCCGACTGGTCCCACAACAAGCGGCCCCGCGTGGAACCGCCGTCGTCGACCAGCCATTTGCGCCCGACCACGTCCCGCCACGGGGTGGTGTCGTCGACATAGCCGGCGGCCTCCAGTTCCACGTAGCGGTCCACGTGCAGCGCGATGCCCACACCTCGATCGGCGAGTTCGCCGGTGGTTCGCTCGTACACGGTGACCTCGGCTCCGCCGCGCGCCGCCGCCAGCGCGAACGCGCAGCCCGTGATACTTCCGCCGACCACGGCGACCCTGCCTATCGGCATGCCCATCTCCCCTTGTCCGCTTCCGACTTCGTACAGATGTCCGCACGAGCCCCGGAAGGACCCTACGGGATGTCGGCGGCGATCCGATCACGGACAACGATCAGTTGGGCTCGCCTGGTTTCGTCGAAGCGGATCTCGGCCTCGGCGTCCGGCGCGTTCACCGGAAGTCGGCGCCGGGCGTCGATCAACGCGGTCAGTCTCGGCAGCGCGCCGGTCGCGCACCGGCCCATGTCGGCCAGCACCGGAAGCGCGTGCGCACCCACGTACTGATCCCCGGCCACCGCGGCCAATTCCCCCACGAGCCGATCGGCGATCCCGGCGTCCACGACACCACGCGCTCGCCACACCACGCCCGCAAGCTCGTACTTGAGCACCGACTCACGCTCGAACAGGCTCATCGCCTGCCGCCCTTGACGCTCCGTCAATCCGCCGCACGCCATCAACCCGATCAGTGCCCGACCGACCCTGCGCCGCGAGTCGACCACCTCGATCGGCTGTTCCGCCAACCACGCGTCGAGGTCGGCGCGCCCGCCGCTCGGCCGCCGGGCGGCGAAGACCGCGTGCAACTCCGGTACGGCCGGCTCGACTCGCCGCGGCTCGCCCAGTTCGCGCGACAGCAGCCGGTCCACCTCGCGCGTGCCCGCCGCCCACCGTGCGGCCGCCGCCCGCCACAGGTCGCTCGACAGCCGCAACACCCGCAGCGTCTCCTCGCGCAAAGCCGGGCCCGCGCCGGCCGCGAGCTCGGCCAGGGCGGGCAGGATCTCGACCGGCCCGGTCCGCCACAGCCGGACGGCCGCCGCCGCCATGTCCACGCCGACCCACCGCACGCCCTCCTGCTGGGCGGCGAGCAACTTCCCTGCCACGCGGTGGCATTCGTCCTCGTGATCGTTGCGGGCCAGGCGCCACGCCCAGGTCGCGCCCCACGACCGGGCGTCGAGGCCGATCCGGTCCACCGCCGCCGGCAGGTCCGCCAGGATCGCGTCGTTCAGCGCCCTGGACCGGGCCCCCGAAACACCCTCCGCGCCCGACAACCCGAGCGCCGCCGGCACCCGGACCGTCGGGTCGCCATCCTCCGAAAGCCTGGTGAGCAGTGCCGCGAACGTGTCACCGCTCCCGAGCAGGGCGTTCGCGCCCGCCATCCGCACCGCCGGGTCGGCCGACCCCGGCAGCCACGCCGAAACCTCCTCGACCTCACCCGTCGCCACGAACAGCGATGCCGCCGCCACCCGGACAGCCGGCTCCGGGTCCACCACATACGCCGCGGCACGCTCGGCGACGACCGGCCAGGGTCGTCCGAACTCGCAGAGAGAGCAAAGCAGTTCGATGGCACGCAGGCGCGTCTCGACCGCTCCCGCGTCCGCGAGTCCCAGCAGCACGCGCGTCACCGGTCCGTCCCGGTCCGCGCATACCGCCTCGAAGATCGCCGTCCGCTCCGGCCCTGCCACCGCCGCCGCGCCCGACCCCACCGCCGACCCGAGCGGCGTCACGCACCCGTGCGCCACGACCCGCGCGTCCGCCACCGCGCGCTCGCCCACCATGGCCTGTTCGGCGGCCGTCATCGCCTGCTCAACCGTCATCGCCTGCTCGTCCGTCATCGCGACCGACGGTGTCACACGGCAGGCGGCGGGCCCATCGAATTGCGGCGACCGTCGGGTTCGATCGAGAGCGGCCCCGACGCCGCCGCGGTCTCCTCCGCCTCCGGCCGACCGCCGGCCGCAGGTCGACCGCCGGCCTCGGCTCGACCGCTCGCCTCCGCTCGACCACTCGCCTCAGGGGGCGCCGCGCCCGCCGACGTGCCCAGGTGCATCGTGATCCGCACGACCACACCCTCGGCGCACTCGGTCACCTCGACCTCGTCGCACAACGCGCGGGCGATCCACAATCCCCGCCCCGGGGTCTCGTGCTTGTCGGTCAGCCGCGGAAAGCTCCGCCGTCGGCAGCCGTTCTGCTCGTCACGGCTCGCGTGGATCTCGCAGACCACCCGGCCCGCCCGGGGTACGCATCGCAACAGGGCCGGCTTCGAGCCGTTCGTGACCGCGCACGCGGCGATCTCGTGCACCGCGAGCACCAGGCAGTCGGGGCGGTCGTCGGCCAGGCCCACCGCGTCGGCGTGCCGGCGCACCACGGCACGCACCAGGCACAGGTCCGACGCGCCGAACGGCAGCACCTCCACCGGGCCCCCGGAACGGGAACGGGCGCGGTCGCGGTTCGGGCCGGTCACTGCGTTCCCCCACTACGCTCGCCGGACGGACGGTCCCCGTCCACGATCAGGCCACCGGCGCCGCTCCAGCCGAGCAGGTCGACCACCTTGCGTACGGCCGGCCCGGCGGCGCGCAGGACCAATCGCCGGTGCGGGCCCAGCGCGGCGGCGGCCCGGTACAACGTCTCCATCGTGCTCAGGTCGGCGAACTCCAGCGCGGACAGGTCGACCACCAGGTCGCGCCCCGGCTGCGCGGCGGCCCGCCGCAGCGCCTCCTCCAACAAACCCAGGGTCGCGACGTCGGCCTCGCCGATCAGCCGCAGCCCCTTGGTCGTGTCGGTGACCTGCAGGCTGGGCGGACGGGCGCGCCCGGTGCCCGCGACGATCGGGTGTAATCGTTCCTGGGCGTCGATCTGCACCGAGCTGAACTCGCGCGGGTCGTACAGGCAGATGCCCATCGCCCGGCGGCCGGGCAGGCCCAGGCCTGCGAGCCGCTCGAACTCGTGCAGTTCGTCGTATCCGACGCCACCGGCTCGGCCCCACGTCATGTCACCGCACACGCGCAGGCCCCGGTAGCCGTCCTCGAGCGCCTGGTCCACCGCCGCGAAGAACGTCTGCGCCATCCCCTCGGGCGTGAACTCGCCGTCCCACAGCGGTGTTCGGCCGACATCGACGACCACCAGCGAGCCGTCGGCCTCGCGTTCGGCCGGCCGCGTGGGTCCTTGGGACAGCGTACTCATCAGCCAGGATCGATCGCGCCGGCCGAGCAGGCACATCACCCGGTCGTCGGCGGACAACCCGTCCCGCACGTAGCTGTGCACCGCGAGCCGGACCACCGCCTCGTCGGCCGACACGAAGCAGCAGTGGCTGCCGTAGTCCATCGCTCCCACCGCGGCCACCGTGGCCCCGGCCTGGGAAGTGTCCATCCGCGTATGCCCCCTGTGGTCCCGGCGCGCCTCGGGCCCGGCCCGGGCGCTCGTCCCGCTCCAGACCGTAGTGCCCCCGACCGGTGCCCCCGCGCGAAAACAAGCAATAAAGCTTCTTTCGGGGGTATCGGCCGCCCGACCACGGCACAATCATTGGGTCCCGGCCGACACCACGGCGGACACCACGGTCGGCCCCGCACCAACCCACGACCACGATCGCGAACCCGATCGGGTGACGCCGACACCGGTTGGCCCAATACCGCCCGGGTGCCGGCCCTCCGGCGACTAGCGTCCTGACGAAACCCACTCGTCCCAGGGAAGACATTGACCACGCATGCCCCGGCGCGGCGCGCCATCGGGCCGGACTCGCCGTGCGTCGACACCGTCGATGCGACGCCTCGTCAGGCCAATCGGAAATACCTGCAAGGAGTTTGCTGAGCCATGCGCGTCGCCATCACCGGAGCCACCGGATTCCTCGGTCTCCATCTGCTCCGCGAACTGCTCGACCGGCACCGTACGATCACCGTCCTGTCCCACGCGGGTTCGCGCGGCGCGATCGACCGGATTCGGGCCTTTCTGGAAGTCTCCGCCGCTCCGGACGAGTTGGTGCGGCGACTCCCCGAGCGGCTGCGGATCGTCGAAACCGACCTGACGCTGCCCCGGCTGGGCCTGTCCCGGGCGGACTTCGCCTCGCTGGCCGACTCGGTCGACGTGATCTGGCACTGCGCCGGCGATTCCAGGATCGACGCTCCGCCGGCCGAGTTGCGCCGGACCAATGTCGAAGGCACCCGACACCTGCTGGAGTTGGCCGAGGTCGGCCGGCGCCGCCCGCGCGTGCTGCACATCAGCACCGCGTACGTGGCCGGCGGCCGGCGCGAGGGCACGATGAAGGAGGAACTGCCGGACGATTCCGGCGGTTTCGAGAACGACTACGAGCGGTCCAAGTACGAGGCCGAGGTGCTCGTGCGGGACTGGGCCGCGCGGTGCGGGCGCTCGGCGATGATCCTGCGGCCGACCACGTTGGTCTCCGACCAGCCCGGTCTGCCCACAAACGCCCTGCGGTACATGGTCGAACGGGCCGAGGCGACCGGTGGTTGCGCGGCGCTGGGCTGGGCGGCGCGGTTGCCGCGCCGGGTGCGGCCGGTATTGCGACTGGCCGCGGCGCCGGACGGCCGGCTCAATTTCGTCCCCGTGCACGAGGCCGCGCGGGTGATGACCCGGCTCGCCGATCTCGCCGGTTCCGGCGGCGTGGACGTCTACCACGTGCGGCATCCGCACGACGTCCCGATCGAGGTGGTCCGCGAGGTGCTCGCCGAATTCCTGCCGGTCCGGCTGCGGTTCGTCGCCGAACCGCCGGAGCGGCCGACGGGCGTGGAGCGGCTCGCCGAGGCGCACACGGCGTTCACGCCGTATCTGACGCACCGTCGTGGCTACGACGACTCGGGCGTGCGCGCGCTGCTCGGCGAGCCGTGTTCGAGGATCGGCGTGGATCGCGACTACCTCGTGGACTGCGTCCGGCCCGGCCGCGGCGGTCGGCGCGCCGACGCGGCGGAGAAGGTGTATCGCGATCATGGCCGCGCCGACCGGGCCGAC
This sequence comes from Embleya sp. NPDC001921, assembly GCF_053594475.1. Classification (NCBI taxonomy): domain Bacteria; kingdom Bacillati; phylum Actinomycetota; class Actinomycetes; order Kitasatosporales; family Streptomycetaceae; genus Embleya; species Embleya sp. NPDC001921. Next base: position 12,975 of record NZ_JBSFEO010000067.1, on the reverse strand, counting down.
GCGCTTCAGGTCGGCGGCGTCCTGCGTTTTCGCGGCCTCGCGCCGCGCGTCGAGGATCTGCGTGAGGCGATCGCGGCCCGGCTGTGGCGGGTGCCGGTGCTGGCCTATCGCGTGGACGGCGCGTACCGGCGGCGCGGCACGCTGGACCTGGCCCGGCACGTGCGCGTGCACCCGGTCGGCGCGAACCGCCTGGGCGCCGCCGTCGACGAAGCGCTCGCGGATCGCCTGCCTCGGGATCGGCCGCTGTGGGAGGCCCGGCTCGTGCACGGGTACGCGGCGGACGAGTGGGCGGTGGTCTTCAAGGCGCATCAGTGGCTGCTGGACGGCGCGTCGGTGGTCGAGGTGGGTCGGCGCCTGTTCGGGGTCGAGCCGATCGACGCCGCTCCGGCGCCTGCGGCCGAGGTGGGCGAGTTCGGCGCGGGCGACCGGCTGCGCTGCCTGGTTCCGCCGAGCACGCGGCCGTTCGCGACGCGCGGGCCGGCCGGTACCCGTCGGATGGCCTGGCTGGGCCTGGACGCCAAGCGGCTGCGCGCGGCGGTACACGACACGGGCGCCGAGCCGGACGCGTTGTTCCTCGCCGCCCTCACCGGCGCGCTGCGGGACTGCCCGGGCGTCCCGTGGCGACGCGGGCCGAAGCCGGTCTGGGCCCTCGTACCGTCCGCCGCCGGCGGCTGGGCCCGCGCGGAACCGGGCAGCCACGCCCGGCCGACCCGGGTCCGGCTGCCCTGCGACCAGGCGGACCCCGCGCGGCGCCTGGCGCTGATCACGGAGGCTCCCGCGCCGCCGGTCGTGCGCCGGGGATTGCGGGCGGCGCTGTCGCCGTGGCAGGTGGACGTGGCGGCGGGGCCGGTCCAGGGGTGGCTGCGCCGGCCGTACGCGTTCCGCGGATCCCCGATGGTCGGCGCGATCCCCTTGGGCGGCATGCCCCGGAGCGTGCCGTTCGGGGTGTTCCTGGGCACGTTCGAGGACACGTTGTACGTGAGCGCCACGGTCGACACGGCCCTGCCGGGCGAGCTGGCCGAATCCCTGTGCGCGTCGTGGTCGACGGCCCTGGACCAACTCGCGACCTGAGACCCGCTCGGTCCGGGTTGGGCCGCCGACGTGCCGCGGACCCGCCGGTGCGGTTCGCTCCGCACCGGCGGGCCCGCAGCACGTCGGCCGCGGCCCGGAATCCCCTAGCCGGGCTGCACCGGTTGTACGGACTGCTCCGCCTGCTCGGATCGTTCCGCCCGGCGCGGCTGCACGACCGCCGGGTCCGCACCGTCCGAAGTGTCCGCCCGGTCCGAACCATCCGACCCGTCCGACCCGTCCGACCCGTCCGATCGCGCCGGCTCCGCCGGTTCCGTGCCGGCGACGACCTCCGCGAAGCGGGCGGCGGCGATCAGTTGCGGGTCGCCGGTGCGCAGCGCGTCCTCGACGAGCGCGCCGGCCAGGGCCGGGTCACGCTCGGACACCGCGAGATAGGGCAATGCCCGCAACACGGCTCGACGTTCGTGCGCGTCGCCGCGCCAGTACAGGGTGCGCAGGTGCGCGGACAGGTCGCACTCGGGCGTACGCGCGGCCAGTTCGGCCAGCGCCAGGACCCGCGCGGCGTCGTCGCAGGTCCAGCCGGGCAGGCCGATCAGCGGCGCTCGGCCGCAGGCGCGGCCGGCGGCGGCGAACGCGGTGAAGTCGGCGAGCGTGGGCCAGTCCTCGCTGCCCGGTTTGGCGGACGCGGTGAACGCGCTTCGCAGAGCTGCGATCGGCGGGTGGGGCATGGGCGGATTCCTCCCGGTGGCCGGCGATGCGCGATACGCACCTGTGGCTGTGCGTTCCCCATCCGAGGTGATCGCCAATCGAACGATTCACGGATGGGCGAAGCGGTGGTGGGCGGCGAGCGTTTCAGGCCGAATCGTATTCCCGGCATAACCGAGCTTTCGGTCATATGCCCACCTGCGCGCCCGGCGTCCGCCCGCTCGGGCGGCGGGCTTCGGCCGAGGCGGCGCACAGGGCGCGCGCACGGCGCAGTCTTGACCCTCAGCAAACCTTTCGCGGACCGTTGGCAGACTGACGCGGGCGTTGGCGAGATCTACCGTTGGTTCATGGTCCGTGAACCGCTCGTCGAGGTCAGTGTCGTGATCGCCGCGTCCGCCGAGGCGGTCTGGCATGCCCTCGTGGACGCGGACACGCGCGCGATGTGGTGGCGCTGTCTCGACCTGGACGCGCGGGTCGACGGTCGGCTCAGCGAGCGCTGGAGCGGAGCGGACGGCGAGGCCCGGTTGACCACCGGCCGGGTCCGCGCACTCGAGCCGCTCCGCCTGCTGCGCTTCACCTGGGCCGACGACGACTGGGCGGTGTCCACGACGGTGACCATCGAGCTGGCCCGGGCCCGTCCGGGCACCCGGATCCGGGTCCGCGAGACCGGCTGGAGTCACCTCCAGGACGGTCCGAACCTCGCCGCCGCGCACCGCGACGGCTGGGGTGCGCACGTCGAGGACCTGCGCCGCTTCACCGAGGCCGCGGGCGGCCCGCGCTGAGCGCACGGGGCGCGCTCGGCGTCGTCCCGATCCACGCCCGCGCCGCCCGACGTGAACCCGTGGTCGCCGGCGGTTGACGCGGGGGCGGACGGTAGTGTTGTGGCGCCGTTCGGAGGACGAACGGCGGAGCGAGCCGGGTCCGGTTCGCGCGATCGGTGTCGCCGGTGGCGTGGTCCGCCGGCTGCACCACCTTTGGGAGTCATCGTGTTGAACGCCCTCGGCGCCCTCGCCGAACTCACCCCTTTCGTCGCCGTGGCGGTCGGCTTCACCTTCGTGATCCGCGGCATCCTGCGCGCGGACCGGCGCGAGCGCGAGCACTACGCCAAGAAGGACGCCGAGACCCAGATGCCCTCTTCCTGAGCATCGGTTCGCACGTCGCCGGGACCGACCCCAGGGCCCGGCGGTCGGCCCGACGCCGCGCGCGCAGCGGCCGGCGCAGCGGTCGGCCGGCTCAGCGACACCTGCCGAGCAGCCGGGTGGACCGGCCCGCCGCACAAATCGCCTCGCCCCGAATCGGCCCGCCGCGCTACGGTTTCGACGGCCTTCCGGTACGCAGGCCGCGGATACTCCATGGAGCCCGCAAGGGCGGTGAAATGTGCGGGGCCGTAGTCCCGGTCGCCGCGGCTGCCTCGATCTCGGCGGGCCACCTGTTTCTCCCGGCGCGGCCAAGCCGGGCCGCCGGCTCGTCGACCCGGCGGCCGCGCCGTTTCCCGGACCTTCGACCGCGGACCGCGGTACCGCCGCGGGTTCCAGCACGCCGGCGCCGACGCCGAACCGCCGTCGCGTCGGCCCGCTCGGCCCCGCCGCGGAAGTCCCGACCCCCTACCGGGGTATCACTCCGGAGTTGGCGCCGCGGTGTGATGCCCCCGCCAAGCCCGACTCCTACCTTGGGGAACACGCCGAAACCGGCCGCACCCGTGCCGGTATCGCCCCCGCCCGCAAAGCTCGCGGGCACGTCCCCGAGGACTCCGCCATGACACCCACGACCGCTCGCCCCGCCGCCGCACCGCTCGTCCGCACCCCGAGCCGGCGCACGACGCGCCGCACCACGCGCCGCACGATCCGTCGCTTCGCGCCCGGCTCGGTGCGCGAGGCCGGTCGGCGCTCGATGTACGCGCTGATCGCGCTGCCGCTCGGCCTGCTGAGCATCGGCCTGGTGCTCGGCGGCCGGCCCGCCCGCGCGGCCCGCCTCCGGCTCGCGGCGGCCCGGCGGTTCCTGGACACGGAGTCGGACGAGAGGACCGGGCCGCCCTACCCCGGCGCGCTCCGCGTGCTCCGGGACGGCGTGCTCGACGTCGCGCTGGGCATCCCGACGCTGGTCCTGGCCGGATACGCGTACGGCAACACGCTGCGCAACCTGACCTACCCGATCTGGTACGGCGACACCGACTACCACGACGCGTGGGGCGGGCCGACCCTGGCCGGTGTCTGGGCCGTTCATGCGATCGGCGGCCTCGCCTTCTTCGCTGTGTGCCTGTGCCTGATCAAGGCGCTGACCGACGTGCAGGCGAACGCGGCCCGCCGAACGTTCGGCCCGCCGGCCTGATCGCCACCGGGCACCCGCTCGCCCACCCCTGCTCCCGCCCCCGCCCCGCCCCGCCCCGCCCCGGAGACCGTGATGGACACCGCCCTCGCCCCGCCCGACCGATCGGTCCATCCGGGCATAGCATCACCAACCGTGAAGATCGTTCGACAACCGACCGTCCTGGCCGCGCTGCGCGAGGCGTTGGCACCGGACTCGGTGGCCCCGCTGCCGCACACCCGCCGCGCGAGGCGGGTGTTGTCGCTTGCCGCGCTGGTGATCGGCGTGGCCGGTTGGCTCGACCTGTACCAGCACTACGACGTGTCGGCCGCGGGCGCGACCGTCGCCGCCATCGCCCGCGCGGTCCCGGTGCTGCTGTGCCTGTATCGCCCGCTGGCGGCCTGGTGGTTGGCGCTGGCCGCGGCCATCGCGACGGCGGTGCCGACCCATCCGGTGTCCGACTCCGAGCCGTGGCCGTGGGCGGTGACCTCGGTGTTTTCACTGGTCGTCGTCCTGAGCGTGATCGCGCTGCGAGCGCCGCGTCGGGTACTGGTCGTGCTGTGGCTGATCCTGCTCGCGGCCGGCACCGCGCTGATGCTTGCCCGCAGTCCGATCGACGTCGACGAACTGCTGCCGATATCCATCCTGTCCGCCCTCGCCCCGCTCACCGCCGAGGCGATCGGCAGCCGAAGTGCGGTGCAGCGCCGACTGGTCCGGGTCGAGGAGATCAGCCAGGCCGAACACGCCCGGCGTACCCTCCTGGAGGAACGCACCAGGATCGCCCGCGAGTTGCACGACGTGGTGGCCCACCACATGTCGGTGATCACCGTGCAGGCGGACAGCGCGCCGTATCGCATCGCCGACCTGCCGCCCGCCGCCGTCACCGAGTTCGACACGATCGCCGCCGAGGCACGCCGCTCGCTCACCGAGATGCGCCGCCTGCTGCACGTACTGCGCCAGGACGCGGACGCAGGCGCCGAGCACAGCCCGCAACCGGGCCTGGCCGAACTGCCCGTACTGATCGAGACCGCGCACCGGGCCGGCCTGGAGGCGCACCTGTCGATCGAGGACTCCGTGCCCGCGCCGGACCGCATCCCGGTGGGCGTACAACTGTCCGCGTACCGGTTGATCCAGGAGTCGCTCAGCAACGTGGTCCGGCACGCGCCGGGCGCCTCGGTCCGGGTGACCGTGGCCGCGGACGCCTCGGCGCTGCGGCTCACCGTGGTCAACTCCGCGCCCGGAGCGGCCGGCCGGCCGGTGGAGCCGCGTGGGCCGGCCGAGGGCCCCGGCCCGACCGGCACCGGCCAGGGCCTGATCGGCATGCGCGAGCGGGTCGCGATGCTGGCCGGCGAGTTGCACACCGGGGCGTTGCCGGACGGCGGCTTCCGGGTCGCTGCGATGCTTCCCCTACCGCCGGCCGACGCCACGTCGGCCCCGAGCACCCCCGGAGCGGCATGACCACCGTAGTGATCGCCGACGACCAGGCGATGATCCGTGCCGGCTTCGCCGCGCTGCTCGCCGCCCAGCCGGACCTGGAGGTGGTCGGCGAGGCCGCCGACGGGCGCGAGGCGGTCCGGCTGGCCCGGGAGACCCGGCCGGACGTGGTCCTGATGGACGTGCGGATGCCGACCCTGGACGGCCTTGCCGCGACCCGCGAACTGCTCGGCACACCCGGCGCGTTCGAGGCGATGCCGAGGGTGTTGATGCTGACCACGTTCGACATCGACGACTACGTGTACGAGGCGCTGCGCGCGGGTGCGAGCGGCTTCCTGCTCAAGGACGCCTCCCCCGCCGAGCTGATCGCCGCGGTGCGGATCGTCGCGGCCGGGGACGCGCTCCTCGCGCCCTCGATCACCCGTCGGCTGATCGCCGACTTCGCCCGCAACCGGCCGATCACGCGCGCGAGTTCGACCCGCCTGGGCACCCTCACCCCGCGCGAGACCGAGGTGCTCGGGCTGATCGCGCAGGGCCGTTCCAACGGCGAGATCGCCGCCCACCTCGTGCTCGCCGAACAGACGGTCAAGACGCACGTGAGCCGGATCCTGGACAAGCTCGACCTGCGCGACCGCGCCCAGGCGGTGGTCTTCGCGTACGAGAGCGGCCTGATCACCCCGGGCACGCCGGGGTAGCCCGAACCGAACCGAACCGAACCGCGCCGGGTCGGGCCGAGCCGAGCCGGGCCGGGCCGCCGCGAGCGGATCGGCGACGCTCCGTCGCCGCCCGCCCGCGCACGCGCCCCCTCCCGGCGGCCTCGCGCCTACTCCGTGGGCAGTCCCAGGGCGCGCAGCTCGGCCGGGTCGCCCGGGCCGACCACGTCCTTGATGTCCGGACGGGCCAGGCGGGTGGGGTCGGCGAGGATGTTGATCTCGACGATCCTGTCACCGACGATGGTGAAGTCCATCACCCCGAACGCCTTGCCGCCCGGCGCGTTCAGCAGGCCCGGAGCGCCGTTGACGAGCACGGGGCGGGCGTACTGCGCGAAGCGCGCGAAGCTGAGCGCCTGCTCGACCACCGCGCGGGCGCCGCGGACCAGTTGGGAGACGCCGATCGGGCCGCTGCCGGCGTCGGCACGGAGCAGGACGTCGGGGTCGAGCAGGTCCAGCAGGGCCTGGAAGTCGCCGGCCCGGGAGGCGGCCAGGAAGGCGTCCACGACGCGGCGCTGACGCGGCAGGTCCGGCTCGGGCGCCGCACCCTGCACCCGACGCCGGGCGCGGCTGGCGAGCTGCCGGGTCGCCGCGGTCGACTTGTCCACGATCGGCGCGATGTCGTCGAACGGCATCGCGAACATGTCGTGCAGCACGAAGGCGAGCCGCTCGGCGGGCGGCAGCGTGTCCAGCACGACCAGCATCGCCAGCCCGACCGAGTCGGCGAGGACCGCGAGTTCCTCGGGATCGGTCCCCTCCGCGTGCGAGACGATCGGGTCCGGCACGTGCGTGTCCCACATGTCCTCGCGCCGGGACTTGCGCGAGCGCAGCATGTCCAGGCAGACCCGCCCGACCACCGTGGTCAGCCAGCCGCCGAGGTTGTGCACATCGCTGATGTCGGAGCGGTCCAGGCGCAGCCAGGCCTCCTGGACAGCGTCCTCCGCCTCGCTGAGCGAGCCGAGCATGCGATACGCCACCGCCCGCAGATGGCTGCGGTTCTCCTCGAACCGTTCGGCAAGAACTTCGTGCTCCGTCATCGTTCGCTTTCTCCCGTTCCCGTTCCCCCGGCGCTGTGAGCGACGGATTCCAGACGATATGACACCCGGAGACCGTCGCCCCGACGCCCCGCCCACCGGCGCGGCCCCGCGCGGGTCCTCCGCTCGTGTGCCGGGCCTTGCCAGGTGAGGGACTTCCCGCCGATCCACCCGCGAAGGTGTCCCCTCGGCCGAACCCCTGGTTGCATGGACGGCGACCGGGATCGAGGAGGGACCGCGTGGCCAGGGGACGACCGAATGCGCCCACACGACGCGGCACGGTGCACCTGTCGGCCCTCGTCCTGCTCGTCGCCGCCGGCTGCGCGGCGTGCGGCGACACCGCGGCCGCGGCCCCGGACCGAGCCGTCACCGGCTACACCGACGGCGTCGTGTCCGCCACGATCCCGTGGCAGGGCCGGTCGATCACGTTCGAGGTCGCGGTGGGCGTCTCCACCTCGCCCGAACCGCCGCGAATCACCGACCGGCTGCCCAAGGTCGGCACCGCCCCGAAGGGCACGATGTTCGTGCTGATCGGCCTGCACGCGGCCCTGCGCCCGGCGGCCCACCCCGCCCCCGGCTCCGTTCCCGAATCCGGTTCCGGTTCCGGCGCAGACCCCGCCGGCTGCACCTTCGCCTACGGCCACAAGCTCGCCGACGAGGTGGTGCTGCGGCTGCCCGACGGCCGCCGCGTCCCGGTCCTGAACGCCTCCCCACAGTCCGATCTCTACGCCGCCTCGGTCGAACTCGCCTTCCAGGTACCGGAGTCCTTCCGCACCGGCACCCTCGACCTGACCCCGACCGGCACCCTGCGCGCGGCCTGCCCGACCGGCCCGACCGACATCCCGCTGACCTTCCCCACCCACCACTTCACCCTCGGAACCGACTGAGCCGAGCGAACCGCCGAGCCGAGCGAGGAAAGCCGGGACAGCCAAGGCAGCCGGGAAAGCCCGGAGAGCCACGAGACCCGGGAAGGCCGGGAAGACCGGGAAGACCGGGAAGACCGGGAAAAACCTGGAGACCCCCGGGAGGCCGAGCCGCCCGCCCCGCCCGTCACCCGATCCACACCAGGTTGATCACACTGACCATCACCCGGTTCTCCTGCACGATGTACGTCGCGAAGCCGTGCGCCGCGAAGGCCGCCTCCAGGGTGTCCTTGAGGCCACCGCTCATCCGCGCGCCCGCGTTCCACGGATCGTGGCGCAGCCGCCGCTCCAACTCGACCCAGGCCCGGCGGGCGGCGGTCGGCAGGGTGCGCCGAATCGCCTCGGCCTCGACGTGGTACTCGACGCCATAGTTCACCGCTGCGCCCGGAACAGCCGGGCCGCCCGGGGCCGCACGACCCCGGACAGATCGCCCTCACGGATCCGCCGGGCCCGCTCCAGGACGGCCTCGTAGTCGCCGTTGCGGTGATGCACGAGCCGCCGCTGCCACGGGACCAACGCGTGTGCGAGCGGGGCCAGATCGCCCGCGTCACGCGCGTGGTCCAGCGCCCGCCCGTACTCGACCTCGAACTCCTCCCGTGCGCCCTCCGGGAGTTCGGCCCGCAACTGCCCCGGCGTGGGCCACAGCGCACCGCCGGTATGGATGGTCACGTCCGGAGCGGATGGATCACGAGGCGCGGTCATGCGCCCAAGCGTCGCACCACGCCCCCACCCGACCACCCCTGCTCGCGGAAATTCGACGCCCCCTGCACGCGGGGCACGCGGGGCACGCTCACAACCGGAGCTTGTGCCAGGCCGTGCGCAGGGCTTCCAACTCGCGACGGGGGAACGGCCGCCGCCAGTCCGCGTACCAGCGATCCTCGCCGAGGTCGAAGTCCACCCGGTCGAAGCCACGCAGCACGCTCCGCGCGAGCAGCTCGATCGGATGGCGTGCCTCCCACAACACCTCGCCGGGCCGGTTGCGCTTCGACGCGTCGGCGTATTCGACGATCCTGATGTCCACCGCGTCGCCGTCCGGGCTCAGGTGCCACAGAAAGCCGTTGGGTTCGGCCTCGAACATCACCTTGTGGTCGCCCGGTTCGCCGAGCGCGAGCCGGGTCACCGCGCCGATCAGTTCCTCGGGCGCGTCGGTGATGTAGGAGACGACCAACTGCGCCTCCCCGGCGATGTCGGCGATGGTGCAGTCGGCCCAACCGGAACCCGAAAGGGTCCAGGTGAACCACAGCGATGCCTTCATTCCGGACAGTTTGCCGGCCACCCTAGGATCACCGCATGGATCGCACGAATCTCACCCGCCCGGGTGGCGAATGGGACGCGTTGCGCCTGGATGTACCCGAGTCCGCGCGACCGTCGCTGCGCCTGTCGGTGGCGGGGAACCGCAATCTCGTCCTGGTCGACGAGTCGGCCGCGGACGCCGACGCGCCACCGCTCCTGCTCGGCGAGGTCGACCCGCGGTGGTACGGCGTGGACTACCACTGCCCGGCCCCGCTCCGGTCCCCGCTCGCACCGCTGCGCGCCGCCGACGCGCGCGCCCTGGGCACCGCGAACGACCGCACCTGGTACGCGCGTTGGGCGCACCACATGGCGGACGCACTGACCGCGGGCGGTCCCCTGTACGGCGGCGCGTGGGTGTTGTCGCGGGACATGGATCGCACCCGGCTGCGCTTTCCGGCGTTCGCCGCGCCGATGTTGCCCACCCGACCCGGTGGGCGGATCGACTTCAACGCGCACACCTCGGACTACTGGGAGATCCTGCCGCTGCGCGCCCTCTCGTCGGCCGAGCACGGTCGGGTCAAGGCGTACCGCAAGCAGGTGCGGGACGGCTCGCTGCCACCGGTGCTGGTGTGGTGGATCAGCGTGCTCCAGACCCATGTGGTGCTGGACGGACACGACCGGCTCGCCGCGTCGATCGCGGAGCACCGGGTGCCGCCGCTGCTGGTGTTGTCCCGCCCGATGGCGTACGACGCCTACGTGGCGGGCCCTGTGGGCGGTTACGAGCAGCGGATGGCATCGATCACCGCGGCTCCCGACGCCGGTGCGAACGCGGTACGGGACGCGGGCCTGCAGCTCGCCCGCGACCTGCACCGGCTGCGCGAGGGCTACGGCCCGACACGGGCCTGGCCGCTCAAGGGCGGCGTCCCCGCCTGGCGGAGCCTGGTCGCGCGCCATGCGCCCGACTGGGCGCGTTGAGCGCCCGGTCACCGCCCGACTCCGGCCCGGCTCGGTCGGTATCGTCGCGAACGCGTACGTCGAGCACCGCCGCCGCGCCCACCCGTCCGTCGCGTACCGCCTCGGCCCGCACCGCCGCGTGGTACGGCCCGGCCGTGCCGGCGAACGCGCCCGCGCCCATCGGACCGCCCTCGCGCGGGACCCGATAGCGCACGGTCCACACCACCTCCGCGCCCGGGCCGATCGGCGCGCCCGGCTCCGGCTCCACCACCGCGACCCGCTCCTTGTCGAAGACCCGGACCCGGAACCGCTCGGCCCCGCCCCCGCGATTGCGCACCACCAACCTGGCCTCCACCACCTCCCCGGGGGTGGCCGCGATCCGCGCCCGTTCGAATCCGACCTGCACCGCGAGCGCCGGATCGCCCACCCGCTGCCCGGCCAGGTCGGCCCCGCACAGCGGCCCCTCGCAGTATCCGTGGCGCTCGTCCGCCACCGGAGTCCCACACAGTCGGCAGTGCCCCGTCACACTCATGGCTGCCCCCGAACGTCGATCCCCCGCGTCCGAAGACGCCCAACCGAGAACACCCGTTCCGCATTCGTCCGCAGATAAGGGAAGCCCCTCGTTCCCTCCCTTCCCCCTGATCGCATCCTGCACTAACGTGCCGGCACGCCCAACCGCCCGGCGTCCTCGGACGATCCGCGCACCGGGCCCCACGACCGCGGGCCGAACCAACCGGCCCACCGGGACCGCCGAACTCGCGGCGGGTTCCGGCCCACGCACAGCGCAGCGACCCGCACGGAGGTTGTCCCCATGGCATCGACCCTCACCGGCGCGAAGATCGTCGTCACCGGTGTCACCGGCCAAGTCGCCGAACCGGTCGCCAAGATCCTCGCCCGGGACAACGACGTGTACGGCGCCGCCCGCTTCCACGACGACGAGGCCCGCGAGCGTCTGGAGGCCGCCGGCGTCACGTGCGTGAAGATCGACCTGGCCTCCGGCGACGTCGCGGCGCTGCCCGCCGACGCCGACTACGTGGTCAACTTCGCCGTGGCCAAGAACGGCGACTGGAACGTGGACCTGGACGCGAACGCGGGCGGCGTACTGTCCCTGATGGAGCACCACCAGGCGGCCCGCGCCTTCCTGCACTGTTCCTCCACCGCCGTCTACCAGCCCGCCGGCCACAAGGAACTGAGGGAAAGCGCTCCTCTGGGAGACAACCACGGCGTGTGGTCGTTCCTGGAGACGTACAGCATCTGCAAGATCGCCGCCGAGGGCGCCGCCCGCTGGGGTGCGCGCCGGTTCGCGCTGCCGACCACGATCGCCCGCCTGTCGGTGCCCTACGGCGACAACGGTGGCTGGCCCGGCATCCACCTGGAGATGATGCTCGGCGGCGCGCCCATCGACGTGCACACCAACGCGCCGAGCGTCTACCACCCGATCCACGTGGACGACATCGCCGGCACGCTGCCCGCGCTGTTCGCGGCGGCCACCCCCGAGGTCACCACCGTCAACTGGGGCGGCAGCGACCCGGTGAGCATCGAGGAATGGTGCGGCTACCTGGCCGAACTCACCGGTGTCACGCCCGAGTTCAACGCCACCGACGCGACCATCGACTCGGTCACGCTGGACCTGACCCGGATGCACGCGATCACCGGCCGCACCACCGTGCACTGGCAGGACGGAATGCGCCGGATGGTCGAGGCCCTGCACCCGGAACTGCTCGAGTAGGACCGACCCGGGCCGCGCGTCGTCGGGCCGCGCGTTTCTTCCGACGGCGCGTTGGCCCGGCCCGCGTCCGGCCCGCGCTCGGCCCGCGCGCTCACCTCGCGAACGCGTGCTCGGTGACCGGCCCGAGTGCCTCGAAGCCCAGCTTCCGGTACACCGGTTCGCCGGCCGCCGACGCCTGGAGCACCGCGACCGGATGCCCCTCGTCGACGGCGGTGTCCAGCGCGGCCCGGGTCAGGGCCGCGCCGTACCCGCGCATGCGGTGCGTGGCCAACGTCGCGATGTTGTACACGCCCGCGACACCGGCGTGCGCGAACACCTCGGCGGTGGCCACCGGCCGGTCGTCCAGGTACCCGACCAGGTAGCGCGCGGCCGATGCGAGCGCGGCCTCGGCGGTCAGTTCGACGAACCGCACGACATCACGCGCGGACGGCGTCCACAGCGTCGACAACACCTCGGCGAAGTCGAGCAACCCCGCGCGCGTGCGCACCGGTTCGATCCGCAACCCGGCCGGCGACGCGGCCTCGGCGGGCGTACCGCGGGTCCACCGCGCCCACATCGCCACCTCGGTCTCGTTGATCGGCAGGCCGTGCGCCACCAGCCGCTCGGCCAGGTCCGCCGGCCGCGACCCCTGGGTGACCCACCATGAGAACGGCCGCCCGGTCGCCGCGATCCGGCGCGTCGTGCGCTCGACGACCGCGTCGACCGTCTCGGCGGTCAGCCGCGCGCCCGCGACGATGTTGTACGAGTCGTGCGCCAGGCCGCTGTCCGCGACGACCACCCGGTCGTCCTCGTCCACCCGCATCCCGGGAGTGACCCGGTGCAGGTGGCACGCGTGCTCGGCGAGGTTGCGGTCCATGGCTTCGATCGGTGCGCGCATCCGGCCATTGTCACCGGGCGTCCCGCCCGAACCGCGCGACGGC
>NZ_JBSFEO010000066.1:0-47623 GCF_053594475.1 Embleya sp. NPDC001921 | reverse complement strand
TGAAGGTCCGCGGACACCGGATCGAACCCGGCGAGATCGAGACCGCCCTGACCACCGACCCCACCGTCACCCAAGCCGTCGTCATCGCGCACGAGAACCACCGCGGGGACACGCACCTGATCGCCCACGTGGTGCCGGCCCCCGGCTCCGACACGGAACCGGCCCGGCTGAGAGCCCATCTCCGCCGCATCCTCCCCGACTACATGGTGCCGTCGGTGTTCACGGTGTTGGACGCGCTGCCCCTGACTGCGAACGGGAAACTGGACCGGGCCGCCCTGCCCGCAACGGATCTCACCACGACGGCAGGAAGCGGCCGCCCTCCGCGCACCCCACGCGAGCGGGTGCTGTGCGAGCTGTTCGCCGAAACCCTCGGCGTACCCACCGTCGGAATCGACGACGACTTCTTCGTCCTGGGCGGCCACTCCCTCCTCGCCACCCGACTCACCAGCCGCATCCGCACCACCCTTGGCGCGGAGGTAGCCGTACGCGCACTGTTCGAGGCCCCCACCGTCGCCGAGTTGGCCGCCCGACTCGACGCCGGCGCGGTGCCTGCCCGTGCTGCACTGCTGCCCGGGCCACGACCCGAGAGATTGCCGCTGTCGTTCGCGCAGCGGCGCCTGTGGTTCATGTATCGCCTTGAGGGCCCCGGCCCTACCTACAACATCCCCCTGGCACTGCGCCTGTCCGGCGACCTCGACCGGGACGCTCTGGAGAGAGCGTTGGGCGATGTCGTGGCCCGGCACGAGACGCTCCGTACGGTTTTCCCGGAGACCGATGGTGAGCCCTTCCAGAGGTTGCTGGACGCCTCCGCGGTCCGGCCTCGGCTGCGTACCGCCGCGGTCGACGACGCGGAACTGCCACATCGATTGGCGGAAGCTGCCCGGTACGCGTTCGACCTGGTCGCAGAACCTCCCTTGCGCGCCGAGCTGTTCGTGCTGAGCCCGACCGAGCACGTGCTGTTGATCGTGATCCACCACATCGCGGCCGACGGCTGGTCGATGATGCCTCTTGCCCGCGACCTCACGACCGCCTACACCGCCCGCTCGCGGAGCGAGGAGCCCAACTGGGCGTCCCTGCCGATCCAATACGCCGACTACACCCAATGGAACCACCGGTTGCTCGGCGACCCCGCCGACCCGGACAGCCTCCTGAACCATCAACTCACCTACTGGACCAACGCACTGGCCGACCTGCCCGACGAACTCACGCTTCCCTACGACCGGCCTCGCCCCGCGCACACCTCGCACGACGGCGACGAAGCTCCCCTGCACATCAACGCGGAACTGCACACGGCGTTGGCCGAACTGGGCCGTCGCTCCGGGGCGAGCCTGTTCATGGTGCTCCAGGCGGGCCTGGCCGCCCTGCTCACCAAGCTCGGCGCGGGCAGCGACATTCCCGTCGGCAGCTCCATCGCCGGACGCACCGACCAGGCCCTCGACCACCTGGTGGGGTACTTCGTCAACACCCTGGTGCTGCGCACCGACACCTCCGGCGACCCCACCTTCACCCAACTCCTGGAACGCGTCCGCGAAAGGGCCCTCGCCGCCTACGCCCACCAGGACCTGCCCTTCGAACACCTGGTGCAGGCCCTCAGCCCCACCCGGTCCCCGGCCCGCCAGCCGCTGTTTCCGGTCAAGCTGGTGCTGCAGAACACCCCGGACTACAACTTCGATCTACCGGGGGTCCGGGTAAGCGAGATCGCCACGTCGACGGGAACGGCGAAATCGGAGCTCGGCATCAGCCTGGCAGAGCGTGAACATGCGGACGGCAACCACTGTGGAGTGGACGGCTTCATCCAGTTCAGCACCGACCTGTTCGACCGGGAGACAGTCGAGGGTCTCTGCGTGCGCTGGGTACGACTGCTGGAAGCAGCCGTACAGTCCCCCCACCAACCGCTGAGCAGGTTGGCGGACGCGGCGACTCCCATGGTCGACGCGTGCGACCAAGGCTTCCGCACACGTGCGTTCGAACAGCGATGAGCACGGACCACAGCTCGATGGAGCTCCTGCCCTTCCCGTGCCGGCCGGCCCCAGCCGTCCGCGGAACAAGCCATCCCCTGTGCCGCAGGGCGTCGCAGTGCCTCGCCGTGGCGCCGCACCGTGCGACGCCCGATCCCGAAAACCGGTGATTGTCGCGATGTCCTTGCCAACAGCCAAACGCGCCCACAACCCGGTGACCCGCAACCCGGGTCCTCGGACAACACCGCGTGCCCGTTCGGTGATCCCGGGCAGGCAACGCTGGGAGGTCGCGGGCCTGTACGGCAACCTCGTCCTCGCCCGACTGCTCGAGACCTACCTCAATCGGCACGAGAACATCCTCGACGCGCGTGCGAACCCGGCCACCGGGCGCATGCTCATCCTGCACGACCCGGAGGTCCCCTCTCGGGACATCGCCGACTACGTGCGAAAGGCGGTCGCACGGAGCCTGGAGTACGCGCGTACACACGCCAACCGTCCACTCACATCACCGGATACGGCGAACGGCTCGGCACCCGCTCGGCCCCAGGGGGATCCGTCCGCCCCAACGCGACGCGGCAAGCGGTCGGCAACGGTGGTCCGCGGCACGGTCGCGGCCGTCGCGATCGCGACCTGCGGCAAATTCGGCATGACATTGCTCGTCAACCCGCTCGTCAGTCTCGGCCTGGCCGCCGCCGCGACCGCGATCGTGGTCAGAAAGGCGTGGCGACAAGCCGACCGGACACCGCCACAGCCGGGTGAAACGACCCCACGCCGCCGGCCGCTCCGACGCATCATCGGCCGGCACAAGCGCAAGCTCGGCGCGGCAACGACCTTGTCCGTACTTGCCCAGTTGGCGGAGATGACGCTCTACGCTCTGGTCCCCTCGATCGTCCTGCTGCTCGCCAGAGGCGAGAGCACGATCCTGGCCCGGCTCGGCATCGCGGGCGTCGCCACCCAACTGCACGTCCTCGTCGGTGCCGCCGCGCTGGCCTGCCTCACCATGGCCGCTTTGGGCTACGGCGCCGACGTCGCCTGGCGCCGGCTGGGTCAGACGGTCGAGGACGACTGGCGCACCCAAACCTACGCCCACGTGCAACAACTGGCCCCGGCGGATCTGGAGAGCGAGCGCACCAGTCGCGTCAACACGGTGCTCACCGAGGACATCAGCCAACTGGGGAGCTTCGTCGGAAGCAACCTGCACGAGGTGGTCCAACTGGCCACCAGCCTCGCCGTGCTCATCCCCGTGTACATGCTGCTCGCGCCGCAACTCGCATGGGTCGCCTTCGCGCCGGTCCCGCTGGTCGCCTGGCTGTCCTTCCGATTCCACGAGCGCGCCGTCGCCGACCACATCGCCTCCGGTGAGCACCGAGGTCGATTGACCAACCGGATGGCCGACAACCTTCAGGCCCACACCACCATCAAGGCCGTATGCACGGAGGAACACGAGAGCACTCGCATCCGCGACCTGAGCCGGGACTACCGCGAAGCCAACAACGCCACCGATCGCAGCGCCGCGGCCCAAACCCAGATTCTGCGGCTGTCCGCCTGCTCGGCACTGGTGGGCACCCTGCTCTTGGGCGGCCGAGCCGTCCTCGACGGTCAACTTCCCGCCGAAGCCTTCGGCCCGTTGATCGAAATGCCGGCCAATGCCCTGGGGAAGCTGACCCGATTGGGTTCCATCACCGACCAGTACCAGCGCACCCTCGCCGCCCTGGACCGGGTGGAGAGCCTGCACGACCTGCCCATCGAATCCGGCATCGAAGGCCGTCGGCTCCCCGCGCAACGGGTCACAGGGAGGATCGAACTGCGGAAGGTGACCTTCGCCTATCCCGGACGACCCGCCACCCTCCGAAACACCTCCCTGTCCATCGCCCCCGGCAGGACCACCGGCATCGTCGGCACCACCGGAGCGGGCAAGTCCACCGTCGCCAAACTCCTCATGCGCTTCCGCCACCCAGCCGAAGGCCAAGTGCTCCTCGACGACGCCGACGTACGAGGCCTCGACCTGCCCGACTTGCGCCAGGCCATCGGGTACGTCACCCAGGAGCCGTTCCTGTTCGACAGCACGATCGCCGACAACATCCGCTACGGCACCTTCGACGCCACCGACGAACAACTCGTCGCCGCCGCCCGCACCGCCGGGGCACACTCGTTCATCACCGATCTGCCCGCCGGTTACGAGACCTTGGTGGGCGAGCGCGGAGCCGCGCTGTCCGGCGGACAGAAACAGCGCATCGCGCTGGCTCGCACCATCCTGCGCAACCCCCCGATCGTCATCCTCGACGAGGCCACCTCCGCCGTCGACAACGAGACCGAAGCCGCCATCCAGCACGCCCTGCAGGCATTCGGAACCGACCGCACCATGGTCGTCATCGCACATCGACTGTCCACAGTCAGAAGCGCCGACCGCATCTACGTCATGGGTTTTGGCGGCAACGTGGCCGAACACGGGACACACGACGAACTCTTGGCCCTCGGCGGCATTTACGCCAACCTGTGGAAACTGCAGGACGGACTACAGGCAACGACCTCGCACGGAGTCTCCACCACACTCCCCACCTGCTGACCCACACCTGCTGATCCGCAAGGCTGTGGGCGCCAGGGGCTTTCGGGTCAGCGGCACGACGACCGCGTCCGGCCGGTACTCCGGCAGGACTTCTATGTCTTGCCTACTCAGAGGGGGCGCGCGCTGAGTACAGGGGGCCGGTGGCCCATCAGGGGCGGTCTTCACGCGGCCGCCCCTCGATCGTCCGGACCTGCGGCAGGCCGGGTGGTATCGACGGGTCAGAAACACTTCGAATTCCCGGAGGCTTGTTCCCCAACGAAGTGCATCGGCTTCCGGAACGGCCGCGTCCGTGTCTTCATTGCGGGAGAACATCACGTGCGGCGTCACAACCACGCCGCGCGGCTATCGCGGTCGACCCAGCGCAGCCGGGTCTCGAACACCCGCAGCGCGTGGGCGACATGGTCGGCGTCGGTCCAGTCGACGGCGGTGGTGTAGGAGTCGAACGTCCGCTCGCGCAGCCGCCCTACTGGAAGCGCGTGGGGCGCTGCCGCGCGGATTCGTCGCGATTCGCATAGCTTTTGCGACAGGCATTTCGGCGACGGCCGAAAGGGTTTGGGCCCATGGTTCCTCATCACCAGAATCTATTCCAAGGCGAACAGCACGGCCTGGAAGGTCGGCCGCCCTGGCCTTGTGCCGCCGCCCACCGCTGCGGCTACGGGGGAGGGATCGATGATATGGGGAAGGGACTTCCATGAAACGTACGTTCCGCACGGGTGTATCCACGCCGGCCGTGATAATGGGCGCGGCCGCCACCATCCTGAGTGTCCCCGGCTCGGCCGGAGCCGCAACCGCAGCCGCAGCCGCAGCCGCAGAGACCGACTATGCCTCCCGTGTTTCCGATACCGCTGCGCAGTGCGCGTACCAACTCGTTTACCCGGACAACGGGCCAGGATGGGTCTGCTTCCAGAAGTACGGCGATATCCTGTATGTAGCAAGGTCGTACTGGGAAACCAGTCGAACTTCCGTGCAGTGGGTGAACCAACTCAAGAACTCCAGCGGCGCGTGGGTGAACTACCGGTCGGGAGAGTGCATCAACGACCTCGGCGCTCGCACGTGGGGCACGTGTAACAAGGACTTCTACGAGAACAGGAGCCACAACGCCCTTGGCGGCTACGGCAGCAGGATCGCCTATAAAGCGTGCAGCTTCAACAGGTGCACTGCCCTGAGTCCCTGGATCTACAACGACAGCTGACCAGGCCACGGCGGGGGTATGGGCGGGTCGGGGTGAAGCGCGCGGTAGGACTGGGCGCCTGAGCCCCGATCCACCGGTCGGTCATCGGTTCGAGGCGGGGATATGGAGAGGCGCCCGCTGAGTCGGAGGGTTCGCGGCGACTGGTGGTCCAGGACCTTGTCGACCACCTGCGGTGGCCGGCCGCCGAACCGGATGTCGGCGTACAGCGGCAGATGGCCGCGCGCATGGTCGAGGCCGGACGACGCGTAGCAGGCACAGCGAAGGACCCCGATCGAGCGAGCGAGCGACCGGAGTCCTGATGCCGCCGAACGCCGGGGCACAGCCGGCGCGGCCACCACAAACGGATGATGCGGGAACGGGCCGGTGCCGCCTCACCGGATTCGGCTGGAAGCCACCGAAGGGTCGACTCGTTTCGGGCTCGTCCGACTCGACAGCCGGGTGAAGACTTCTGCCGATGACGATGCGCCTTCACTTCACCGGCAATGACCTGGCCCGCACCCGCTTGGCCTCGGGACCCCGGCCGCTGATGGAATTGGAGATAGGTATCCGGTTGCTGCAGGAGCGGAGCCACCCGGTGCGCTTCGATGCGTGGCGACGACGAGCTGCGGCGAGCTTGCCTCCGCAACTTGGCCCCCTGTTCGACTTCATCCCCGCTCTTGGGCCGAGCGCAGGCTTCCTGGACCTGAGCGGCCCTGAGCAGCCGGCGGTTTTCACCGACAGACTGCGCTCGGTGCCGGCGCGCGCGATCGTGCGGGAGCTGGAGCAGTGGGGCACGGGGTTTCAACGCGTCTCGCAGTCGGCGCGTCGACTGCGACAGGACCCGTCGCTCATCCGCCACATCGCGGACGCCGTTGACAGTGCCCACTCGGGGTTCATCGCACCGTACTGGCCTCGCATCGAGCAGTGCGCTGCCGCGGACCGGTCCTGGCGGCTGCATCGACTGGCCGATCACGGAATCGAGCGGCTCCTGAGTGAGCTCAACCCGCGCTACATCACGTGGGCGCCGCCCATCCTGCATCTGACGACTGCCTCTGGCCGCGACGGTGACATTCACCTCGCCGGGCGGGGGCTGCTCCTGATCCCCACGGTGTTCGGTGCCCACTACCCGGCCTTCGACAACCCCGTCGACGGGCAGCCCTGGATCACCTTCCCCATCCGCGACGGCGCGGACAGCACCCTCGCTCCGCCCTCGTTCACCGCAGGCGCCCTGGCCGACGTACCCAAGTCCCTGCAAGCCCTCCTCGGCCGGACTCGCGCCAACGTGCTGTGCACCATCGCAGAGGCTTCCGGGTACTCGACCAGCCAGCTCGCGGCCCATGCGCACGTCTCACTTGCCAGTGCCAGCGAACACGCCGGCGTCCTGCGCAATGCCGGACTCACCACCCTCACCCGGCAGGGAAGGCAAGTGCTGCATACCCTCAGCCCTGCCGGGCAGGCCCTACTCGACTCCGTGGCACGGGCATAGGACGCTTCAGCCGACCTGGTCGAGCAGGCCCGACGCAGCACCGGGCGCGGCACCTGAGCGTGCGGTCGGGCGCCTCCTCCCCCGCCGTGCGGAGACGCCCACCCACCACACGCCGCCCCTCCCCGGTCGGGAAACAGGGGGAACAGCGCGCCACCATGCCCGCCCGCCCGCAACGACCTCCGAAGCAAGGGATCGCCGATCGGCGCACGAGGGCCCGCGGACGTTCGGTGGGAGTGGGTCGCCCCATGAGCGAACCCGTGACGCCCGCACACGACGCCGCCGCGGCACCGAACACCTGGCGATCTCCGCGAAGGACCTCTCCGACGCGGGCCTGGAACCGCAGTTGCTGTCCTGGATCGGCCCCGGCGCCAACGAGCCCGTCACCGACGCACAGATCACTGCGGTCGGCGAGGACCATCTCGCCCGCACTGCCGCCCGCCTCGGACGCGAAAGCGGCGAACTCGCCGCCGCGCCGGCCGCCGACCTGCCCCGCATCGTCGACGCGGCCTCGCCCGACGGCGGCGCGGTCTCGCGTCGGAATGTCGCTTGCGGCCGACGAACGCGCCGAACAGGTTGCTTTCGGTACCGCCGTTGGTCACGAACCGAACGCGGTGCCCGACGGCGCGCCCGCCGACATGGCGAAGAAGTCGACGACGGCGCGCTCGAAGTGCTTGGTGTGCAGGCGGTATTCGCTGGTTCCGCAGGGGCTTCCGGCGTTGTTGCCGTGCACCGCCGGGAACGGCGCCGGGTGCCGGTGGTCGATGTCCGGGTTGACGGGTGCGCCGATCGAGTGGGCGCGCTCGTCGCGCATCCAGGAAGCGAGGTCGTCCAGGAGGGCTCGATCGGCTGCGGAACCCTCGGCTGTGCGGGGCTCGTTCGCGATGGTCAGGTCCTCTTCGACGGGGACGCGCATGCGATCTCCGGACGGACGGACGGTCGGACGGACGGTCGGTCGGTCGGAAGTGGCGATGTCACGGGGGGCTTCGAAGCGGGCGGGGTTCGGGCCGGGTCGCGAGCGGGAGAGTCGCGTCGTCGGCTTTTGTGTCGTCCCGCATCGGCTCCGCGGTGTGCTCACGACGGCCCGCGTCGGCGGGGTCGACGTGCACACGGCCGTCCTGGAGGACGAAGTCGACGCGACTCATGGTGTCGATGTCGCGCAACGGATCTCCCGGCACTGCGATCAGGTCCGCGGCGCCGCCCGCGGCGATGCGTCCCAGCCGTGGTCTTCGCAGGAGTTCGGCGGCCGAGACGGTGGCCGAGCGCAGGGCCCGGAGGGGAGTCAGGCACGCCGACGTCATCGTGGGGAACTCGCGCCAGTTCTCGCGATGGGGGAACATCCCGGCATCGGTGCCGTACGCGATGGTCGCCGTGCAGGCCGCCACCCGCCGGGTCTGCAGGCTTTCGTGCCGGAAGGCCGGGGCCATCAACCGCCGCTGCCGATGGTGGAACGCGCCTTCCGAGGTGCCGAGTCGAGATCTGCCGCTCGGGCTACCAGTCCGGCTGCGTACAGGGGGAGTTGGTGGGGCAGACGATCGGCACCCAGGCCGAGAAGGCCCGCATCCCGCACGCCGACGGCACGCTCGTGGCCACCCCGGGGCAGCCGGCCCCGGACCTGATCCCCTCCCTGCTGGCCGCCTCCGACGTACTCGGCACCGGCTGGTACGGCGCCCACGCCGCCCACGCCGGCCCCGGCAAGACCGTCGTCGTCGGCGACGGCGCGGTCGGCCTGATGACCGTCCTCGCCGCCCGACACCTGGGCGCGGACCGGGTCATCGCGATGTCCCGCCACCCCGAGCGGCAGAAACTGGCCCGCTTCTACGGCGCGACCGACATCGTCACCGAACGCGGCGACGCCGGCGTCGAAAGGATCAAGGAACTCACCAACGGGCTCGGCGCGCACTCGGTCGTCGAGGCCGTCGGAACCCAGGAGTCGACCATGCAGGCGATCGGCGCCACCCGCCCCGGCGGGCATCTGGGCCTTGTCGGCCTCAACTACGACGTCACGATCAAAGGCATCGACCTGTTCTTCGCCGGCATCCACCTCGAGGACACTTCACGGTGGGAACGTCCCGGAATCGGCCGGGAAAAACGGCCGCCCTCCGGACCCTCATGCTTCGGGAGAGGCCCAGCCCATGACACAAGACCGTTCCCTCGACCCGACCGGTGCCGAACTCGTCTGCGACGTCCTCGTCGACGAGGGCGTGACCCACGTCTTCGGGAATCCCGGCACCACCGAGATCCCGTTCATCCAGGCCCTGGCCCGACGCGACGACCTCGAATACGTCCTGGGCCTCCAGGAGGCGACCGTGGTCGCGATGGCCGACGGCATGGCCCGCCTCACCGGACGCCCCGCCTTCGTCAGCCTCCACGCCGCAGCCGGACTCGGCAACGGCATCGGAGCCCTGACCAACGCGGCCGCCGCCCACGTCCCCATGGTCGTCACCGCGGGCCGGCAGGACCTGCGCCACCTGCTGAGCGAACCCGTCCTGGCCGGGGATCTCACCGGCCTGGCCGCGTCCACCGTCAAATGGGCCCACGAGGTCCGAACCCGCGCCGAACTGGGCGACTGCCTGCGCCGCGCATTCCGCCTCGCCCTGAGCCCCCCGACCGGCCCGGTGTTCCTGTCCCTGCCGATGAACCTCCTGGACGAACACGGCCCCACCGCCCCCGAACGCACCCCCGCCGGCATCCGCGGCGCCGCCCCGGTCGAGGAACTGGCGAACCTCCTCACCGGGACACCCCCGCACGAGATCGCCCTCGTCTACGGCGACGAGGTCGCCCGCCTGGCCCCGGACGAGGGCATCGCCCTCGCCGACACCCTGCACGCCCCGGTGTGGGGAGCCAGTTGGCCGTCCGCCAACCCCTTCCCCACCGCCCAGCACCTGTGGCGCGGATACCTGCCCCCCACCACCGAGGACATCCACGAGACGCCGGCGAACAGCCGACTGGTCCTGGTCCTCGGCGCACGCGCCTTCCTCACCTACTTCCCCTACGCCCCGGCCCCGTGACCGACACGAACACCCGCGTCGTCCAAATCAGCGACGAACCCGACGACCCCGGACGCACCACCCCCGTGGACCTGGTCCTGCACGGAGACCTGCGCGCCACGATCGCGCTGCTCCTGACCACCCTGGCCGACCGACCACGGCGCCGTGTCACTCCCTCGTCCCCCCGCCCGGAGACGGCCGTGCCGGCCGCCCGGGACGATGCGCTCGACGCGCGCTCCATCGCTCACGTCCCGGCCGCCACCGCGCCCGACGACACCGTGATCCTCGACGAGGCTCCCGTAACGACCGCCGAACTGCGTCACGTACTGGGCCTGAACCGGCCCAACCGCTTACCACTGGGTCGCCGGCGGCCTGGGCTGGGCCATGCCCGCCGCCGTCGGCGCGGCCATCGCCCACGCCCGCGACGGCAGGCGCGTGTTGTGCGTCGTGGGCGACGGGTCCGCCCTGTATTCGCCGCAGGCACTGTGGACCGCCGCCCGACACCGACTGCCGATCACCTACGTGGTCGTCAACAACCGCGAATACCGCGTCCTGAAGGACAATTGGCAGATCCACACCCCCGGCGACCATAAATACCTCGCCATGGACCTCGACCACCCCCGCGTCGACTTCGTCGCCCTCGCCCGGTCCATGGGAGTAAGGGCCATGTCCGTCGCCACCGGCGAGAGACTGCGGCACGCGCCGGCCGACAGCTATCGGGACGAGGACCCGTTCCTCCTCGAGGCACAGCTCGCGAACCCGCCCGGCCGCCCGTAGAGTCCCGGATCGGCCCACGGCGCGCGTCCGCCAACTGGGGCGTGGTCCCGGGCGACGGACACCAGGAAGCCTCGGCGTCCGCACCCTGCCCCGCCTCGCGCAGACCGCGCAGGTACCACCTCAGGGTGTCGGATGCGATCTGGGCCGTGACAGGCGCGAGGGTGGGGTCTTCGGCGGGGCCGATGCGGTGGTCGCGCAGGTAGGCGTTGAGCTGTTCGGTCAAGGCGGCGTCGGCGCCGGGTCCGTTCGAGTTCGCGGCGTCGCATCCATTGGCGGGCGCGGTGGAACTCGTCGCGGTAGACGCGGTCCAGGGCGCGGAAGGTGTCGCCGGCGATCAGGCGCCGGCACACGGCGCGGAAGACGAGGAAGTCGGCGGCGGGCAACTGCGGCCAGGGTTGGCCGGTCCAGGGGTGGTCCTCGTCGGTGTGAAGCGGCAACGTGCATGGCGCGCGGATCGGCAGCGGCAGCGCGTCGTGGAACTCCTGGGGTGGGACGAGGGTGACACTGCGGCCGCCTTTGCGTGGGAGGCGGTCCACGACGTAGTCGGGGTCGAGCCCAGGTAAGCCGAAAAGGCGCAACGAGATGATCTTGAGTGGTCGGGAGGCCGGCCACGCGGCTGCGTGTCGGTGCCGGGCTTCGTCGGCGGCGCGCGAGGATCCTAGGCCGGCTGCGGGAGTTGGGGTGGTCGGTCGGGACGTCGACGGGAGTGACCTGTGCACAACAGGCCCGTCGTTGGGGTCCGGGACTGGTGAGAGCGCTTTAGTGCCTGGTATTTGATCAAACTGTCGCGAGTTCTCCGTGTGACGGGTGTGTTGGTGGCAGTCATGAGGGGGATACGTTGCCTCTGCCGGTCGCGGTGGCGCTTCGGACGCAGTCGCGGAGCAGAGCGCGGCGCCGGTCGTGTACGTCGTCGGGTTCTTGGCTGCCGGCCGCATATACGTTGCTGACCGGTGACCAGGCCATGGACATGGCGATGACCATGGCCATGATGTCGAACGGGTCACCTGCGCGAACCCGCCCGGCGGCCTGGGCCTCGGCGATGGCCGTGAGCTTGCGGTCGTCGTAGTGCCGGTGCGTCTCGACGAGGTGCCCGGCAGGTCGGCGCTCCAGTCGTGTCCAGGTCGCCAGCCGGATGAGGTCGGGGCGGCGCAGGTATTCGTCGTAGAGACGAACGGCCCACTCCGCGAGATCGTCGGCGTCGATGGGCACGACGTTGGTGATGCGCTCCAGCGAGCTGAGGAAGATCGCGTCGAAGAGTCGCTCCTTGTCGCCGAAGTAGGCGTAGAGCTGTGCCTTGTTGGTGCGCGCTGCCGTCACGATGCGTTCGATGCGCGCCCCGGCGATGCCGTGCTGGGCGAACTCTTCGGTGGCGGCGTCCAGGATGCGCTGGTAGGTCGCGGCGCCTCGCGAGGTCTGGGGCTGTTCCGGCATGCCCGCCACCCTACCAAACAGAACGGTTTGTTTGCCAGATGCAACAAGTCACATTTAGACTGCGGCAGACCGAACAGTCTGTTTAAGGAGTGGGTATGCGAACGACCACCGGATGGCGGGCGGCCGGCCCGACGGCGCTGCGGCGCACGTCGCTCGAGCGCCGTGACCTGCGCCCGGACGACATCGCGGTGCAGGTCGACTACTGCGGCGTGTGCCACAGCGACCTGCACGCCCTGCACGCCTACGACCAGCACACGAAAGCGCCCCTGGTGCCCGGTCACGAATTCACCGGCGTGGTGACCGGGACCGGCCCGGAGGTGACCACCTTCTCGGTCGGCGACCGCGTCGCGGTGGGCAACATCGTCGACTCCTGCGGCGTGTGCGGCATGTGCGAAGCCGGACAGGAGAATTTCTGCCACTCCTTCCCGACTCTGACCTACGGCGGCACCGACCGGCAGGACGGGTCGACCACCCTGGGCGGCTACTCCCGCGAGTACGTCGTGCGCGACACCTTCGCCTACCCGCTCCCCTCCGGCCTCGACCCGGCCGCGGCCGCCCCGCTGATGTGCGCCGGCGTCACCGTGTGGGAACCCTTGCGCTCCCTCGGCGTGGGCCCCGGCAGTCGCGTCGCCGTGGCCGGCCTCGGCGGCCTGGGCCACCTCGCGGTCAAGATGGCCGTGGCACTCGGCGCCACCACGACCGTCATCAGCCGCACCCGGGACAAGCTCGACGACGCCCGCAAGCTCGGCGCTCACGACCTCGTCGACTCCACCGACAGCCGGCAGACGGCCACGGCACGCGACACCTTCGACGTCGTCATCGACACCATCCCCGCCCCTCACGACCTCGCCCCGTATCTGAAGCTGGTGGCGATGGACGGCACCCTCAGCCTCCTCGGGTACCTGGGCCCCGTCACCGTCGAGGCCACGGACCTGCTCATAGGCCGCAAGAAGCTCAGTTCCGCGGGCAGCGGAGGCCGCCCGGCGACAGCCGGGATGCTCCAATTCTGCGCCGACAACAGCATCGCCGCCGACATCGAAGTGCTCCCGTCGTCACAGGTGGACACGGCACTCGACCGCCTCCGGCGAAACGACGTCCGCTACCGCTTCGTGCTCGACATGTCCGACCTGGACTGAAGAGACGATGGGCCGGGCCATGCCGCGCGGGCCGGACAACGGCGCGCATGGCCCGGCACTCCGACCTCCCACAAACGGTCGGATGAGACACCGCCTCCGAGCCCGCGAAACGTGTCCGAATCGCCCCCCGTTCCGGTCGCACAATCCCTCGCACAACCTCGCGCGTGTGCGAGATGGTTCTGCGACGCTGATCGCATGGAATGGACCCGGATCGGCCCGCCGACGCGGTCGAGCGCCACGACTGCCCCAAGTGCGCGGCGCCGGCCGGAAGCCCGTGCCGCACCGCGCCGGGAAGGTACGTCTTCGAGAACGAGTTCGACCCCGACGCGTAGGGCGAGGCCGTCCGACCCCCGGGTGACCTCCTGAACGTCACCCGATTCGTCGCCACGCCCGCGTCATCCCGGGTGCGGTCGTCCGCCGCACCGGGGGGATTGCCCACCGTGACCGTCCCGGGCACGCCGAGCCCCCGCCGGGCCGTCTGGAAGGACGAGCTCGCACCGGCCGCCGAATTTCCTCGACCGTGAACCCGGCGATCTCGCGGGCATTCCCGCGTCCACCTCGCTCGGGCCCGGCGCAGGCACAGGAATGCGAGGCGGTGCTCAACTGACCAACACACCACGCCCGTTGACCCAGTTACCGACTACGAAAATCTTGGAAGGCCGAGAGGCGGACACGCTCGCGGCTCTCGCCAACGCACGACAGCGACAGGCTTCTTGGGCGGCGGACCGGGTCGAGGCCCTGACCGCGCTCGGGATGCGGTGGGGGGTAGCGGTTGTCGTCGTCACGGATCGGCCCGGCGTCCTCCGCCACGCCGGGGTGGTTCCGCCGGCGCGGGACGGCCGGTGGCGGACGGCGCCGGGCGTCGGGCGTGCTTGGGACGGGGCCGTCGGGTGTGGAGGTCGGCGTTCGTTTCGAGGCCCACCTGGAGTTCGTAGGACATCCGTCGTGAGACTAGGACACGCGGGCTGAGACCCTACAACGGCTGTAGGTTCTCAGCCTCGATGCCATGTGAGTGACCGAGTGACCTGTGGCTTCGGCCGATTCTCAACCGGATGGCATCGCTCCGGATTCTCGGCTGCGTGGCAGATCCTCGCGGCTGCGGCAGATCGGCCGGCAGGCGGGCCTGTCCCACGAGAAGGTCCGCGCCCGGCTCGCCGCCCGGAAGGCGGCCGGCGAGCCGGGCGCGGTTTCCTGAAAGAGCACCTCGGCCTCGGAGGGCTTGCGGGTGGGCCGCTGCCGTCCGCCGGCCACCTCGGCGGGCAGAGCCAAGCCGTAGCGGCCGTGGAGTCGATGTGCGCGGACTTCGGCGGGACAGGCGGGCGATGTCGGCGTCTCCGCCGAGCAGACCCTGCCGAACAGCGCGGCACCGTCCAGGGACCGGAACACCGTCTCATGATCGACCACAAACAGATGGCAGCCCCCGGCCGGGCAGCCGGGGTCCGGACGGCTGCGGACCGGGCCTACTTGAACGTTTCCAGCGCGGTGTCGGTGTTGTCGAGGGCGGTTGCCAGGAGCTCCCGGCCCGCCTTCAGCATCCCGCCCTGGTTGATGATGGTGACGAAGTCGACGGCCGGGTCCGCCTCTTCGAGTGTGCCGATCACGCCCAGCAAGATGTGCAGTGCCTCGGCGGCCCGCGCGGCCGCGTCCACGATGGGCCCGGTGTCCGGATCGTTGGCGAGGAGGAAGAGCGGCATTCCCACCCGCCGGACCTGCCAGCCCAAGAAGGATATCTGCTTGGCCGGGTCGTCCCAGGTGCCGCCGCCCTTCAACTGCTCCAACCATGCGGTGAACAGGTCCTCGCCGTCCTCCTCGGCCTCGTCGGCAAGCTTCGCCTGTCCCTGCACCGCGCCCAGCAGGGTGTTGAGCAGACGCAGCCG
The DNA here is from genome assembly GCF_053594475.1 of Embleya sp. NPDC001921. Classification (NCBI taxonomy): domain Bacteria; kingdom Bacillati; phylum Actinomycetota; class Actinomycetes; order Kitasatosporales; family Streptomycetaceae; genus Embleya; species Embleya sp. NPDC001921. The sequence goes on along the minus strand of NZ_JBSFEO010000066.1, from coordinate 32,234 downwards.
GTAGATGTCGGGGCTGCCGAACTGTGCTGCCCTTTCGGCGTGTTCCGCCGGTGAGTTGTTGCCCTCGTAGACGCCCAACGCGGCCAGAGCCGCGCCGATCTGTTCCACCGTCACGGGGATGTCATCGCTCTTCATGCCGGCACGCTACCTGTCCCGGGCCGGGCGTGGGGGCCAATGTGGCTTGCGGAACAGGTCGGGCAGGGGCGGGTAGCTGGTGTGTTCGTAGCGGGCGCCGGCCCGGGAGGGTCGAAGAGTTTCATCACGTCGGGGATCGCACGCTTGGACAGCGCCTGCGCGGCGGCTCCGACGTCGCCTTCGGCTGCGGCGAGTTCGTCTTGTACGGTGCCGGCGATCGCCCCGGGCAGGGGTCCTCGTCGGTGTCGGCGACGACCCGGCGCGCCTTCGACGCCGGTGCCGGCGGTCGGGCGGGGGTGTGCGCGGGGATCGCCGTGCGGTGGGGGCGGGTTCGGGGGGCGAGGTGGGCGTGGTCGCCGGCGTGCCGGTTCCGGAATCGGGAGCGGGGGCGGTTGTTGGGGCCGCGGGGGCTGTTGCCGGTGTGGTCGTGGATGTGCCGGGGGTGGTGGCTTCGGTGAAGTGGATGTGGGCGAGGTCGGCGTGCAGCGCGGCTCCGGCGACCGGGCCGAGTCCCGTTTCCGCGACGATCGCAACGCGAGTTCGCCCTCGGATGCACCACGTGTCCGCGTCGGCCAACGCCGCCACGACTTCGGGCCTTTCACCCGCGCCGGTCTCCCACACCGCCACCACCGGCACGTCCAGGTCCCCGGCCAGGCGGCGCAACACGGCCACGGCCTCCCGTACATCGGGGCCGACGGCGCCCGGGAGAAGGTGGTTGAGCGGATCCACGGCGACCGGGCGCAGGCCCGCGATGTCGGCGGCGGTCTCCCGGAGCAGGCCAGGGTGAGGTCGTCGCCCTCGTCCAGGAACAGTCCCCCGGCGGCCAGGCCCGCCGACGCGGCGTCGGCGGTTGCGCGTTCGGTGTCGGTGAGGGTGCCCGCGCGCAGCCTGCGGTGGTCCACTCCGGCTGCGGCGGCGATCAGGCGGGCGGCGATGTCGGCGCGGGGGCGGCCGGACGTGTACAGCAGCACGGCATTCGGCTTGTCGGGGTCGTCGGCCGGGGCGAGGGTCGCGGACAACACGGCGCCCGCCGCCAACAGGCCGGCACCCGCGCCGGGCGCGCCCACCACCACGACCAACCTGCCCGGCGACACCCCACCGCCCAGGGCCTCGTCCAGCGCTGTGGGGCCGAACGAGACCGCGCGTCGGCGGGCGGTGGCCGCCTCGGCCACCGCCGTCGCGAACCCCGCCACCCGACGCCGCACCGCAGGCGCCGAAACCGGCACGGCGGTGTCGGTTGTGTCGCGGGACGCATGCGCGGTGTCGTGGGGGGGTCCTGGGGGTTTCCCCGCTTCGGCCGCGCCCTCCCCGACCGCCGCGAGGGCTGGCTCCGTCACGGGGCCGGGGCGGCGAGGTGGGTGATCCGGGGCGGAACGGTAGCGCAACACGAGTTGCGGAGTTCCCTCGGCGGCGGCGCACACCAAGCGCCCCAGGTGCTGCCGCGCCTCGGTCATCGTCAACGCCGGCAACCCACCCTGCACGGCCAGGACTTCCGGCGAAAGCAGCGCCGGCACGGCCCGCACCCCGCCGCCGGAACCGTGGACCACAATCCACGCCCCGGTGGATCACAATCCACGCCCCGGCGGCGGCGTCGGCCACCGGACGCGCCCACCTCTTGCGCACGTCGTCGATACCCAGGCCGACCGCCGGGACCCCACCGGAGCCGGAGTCGGGATCGGCCGTTGCTCGCGGCCCGGGCACACCCACACCGGCACCGCCGCAGGCGATCAGAGCGCGTTCGCACGCCTGGCCGCGTGCAACGACCTCACGACCGAAACCCTGTCCAAGGTCGGTCAGTACCAGCGGGCGCGGACCGCCGCCGACGACCGTGTACGCGCACCACGGTGGATCGCCGCCGGCCTCCGCCTCGGCCCGGATGCTCGACATCGTGCTGCGCCACCCGAAGCCGGAGGCCACGGCCCAGCGCGTGACGCTGGACGCGGCCGCGCGGGTGGAGGCCACGGGTCGAGCAGGGCACGGCCGACGCGTTGGGGCAGTTGGAGCGGATCGGGCGGGCGGACATACCCGTGGTGCCGTAGTGCGGCCGAACCGCTCATGCCCGACCGCAGGGAGCGGCTGACCGCCGAGAACGCCCTGTACAGGAAGGCTCCGTCGTGGTTCCCCATACCGAGTTGCGTTACGCCGACGCAGCGCGGCAATCCGAAATCAGGGATCGGTGTTGCCACGCCGGGTCCCCGCAGCCGCATGCCGACGGGTGGATGCCCCACTGCGCGTGGGGCATCCGCGACGGCAGGGCGCGCCGATGTGCGCCTCCAAGCGCCGCCGGCGAGGCACGCGACCCCGGGGCGCTGGTCCGGGCCATCCGGTCGTCGGTGAGCTCGTGCCTGAGCGCGGGGCAGGATCAGTCGCTGAGACGGCGGGCCTTGGCGAAGAAGTCACCGAGGTCGGCGGCAAGGGCCTGGGGAACCTCCATGGCGGGGAAGTGGCCCTTGCCGGGGTTGGTCTCGGGCCAGTGGATGATCGTGTTCTCGCGCTCGGCCAGCCGGCGAATGGCGGGCGGGCCGACGTAGACACCGGTGGGGACCTCGGATTGCCCCTTCGGCCAGTGGAATTCGCTGTTTTCGTACATGAACCAGGAGGACGAGGCCGAGGTGCCCGTCAACCAGTACACCGTCGCGTTGGTCAGGAATTGATCACGGTCGATGCACTTGTCCGGACCGTCGACGATCACCATGAACTCGTGGAACTTGTGCGCGAGCCACGCGAGCTGGGCGATCGGCGAATCGTGCCACCCGAAGGCGAACGTCTGCGGCGCGACCCGAAGCAGCGCGTGATGGTCCACACCGCCGGTGGACCACATCTTCATCATCTCGTACTGCGCGAGTTCCCCCGCGTCCATGTCGGGCACGTCCTTCTCGGTGGGAAAGCCGAACCCGCCGCAGATGTGCACACCGACCACATGGTCGGGGTCGACGGCGGCGACCGCCGGGGCGAGGTACGCGCCCAGGTCCCCGCCGTGGGTGCCATATCGCTCGTACCCGAGGCGGTGCATCAGGTCGGCCCAGATTCGGGCCACGCGCGTGACGCTCCAGCCGGTGCCACGCGGGGCCGCGGAAAAGCCGAAGCCGGGCAGCGACGGGATGACCACGTGGAACGCGCGCGACGGATCCCCGCCGTGCGCGCGGGGGTCGGTGAGCGGGCCGACCATGTCCGCGAACTCCACGAACGAATTCGGCCAACCGTGCGTCAGAATCAGCGGCAGGGCGTCGGGTTCGGGTGAGCGCACATGCAGGAAGTGGATGTCCTGGCCGTCGATCTCCGTGATGAACTGCGGGAACTCGTTCAAGCGCGCCTCCTGTCGGCGCCAGTCGAACCCGCTCTGCCAGTACTGCGCCAACTCGCGCAGGTATGCCACGGGGACGCCGCGCTCCCAATCCCCACCCGGCAACTGCCGACTCCACCGGGTGCGGGCGAGTCGCTCCTGCAGATCGTCCAGGTCGGCCTGCGGGATCTCGATGCGGAAGGGCCGGATCGCGGTGCTCATGATTCTCCTCGATGACGGATGCGGCTGTCCCTGTCGCGGCAGATGTCGCGGTGGGGGCCGGGCTTGCCCGACGAGCGAGAACCTAACTCCGATGTAGGGCGGATCCTGTCCTAGATGGTCGGGCATGATGGCGTCATGAGTGACACCTCCTCCCGCCTGCTCTCCCTCCTGTCCTTGCTCCAGACCCCCCGCGAATGGCCCGGCAGCGAACTCGCCGGCCGACTGCGGGTCAGCCCCAGGACCATCCGCCGCGACATCGAGCGGCTCCGCGAACTCGGCTACCCCGTCGAGGCCTCGATGGGCGCGATCGGCGGATACCGACTCGCCGCGGGCAAGGCCATGCCGCCGCTGCTCCTGGACGACGACGAGGCGGTGGCCATCGCCGTCGGCCTGCGCAGCGCCGCCGGCAATCCGATTGACGGCATCGAGGAGGCATCGGTGCGAGCGCTGACCAAGTTGGAACAGGTCCTTCCCTCGCGCCTGCGGCACCGGGTACGCGTGCTGGGTGCGGCAACCGTCACGATGCCGGCGACGAACACGGCCGACGTCGACCCTCAAATCCTCGTTCGCCTCGCGGCGTCCGCGGCCAATCACGAGCGCGTACGTTTCGCCTACCGCGCGGGCGGCGGCGAGGAGAGCAAACGCAACGTCGAGCCCCACCGCCTCGTGGTGTCCGGGCGGCGGTGGTACCTCGTCGCCTTCGACAACGACCGCGACGACTGGCGCGTCTTCCGGGCGGACCGAATCACCGATCCGCGGCCGACGGGTACCCGAGTCGCCCCCCGCGAACCACCCCACGGGGATGCCGCGGCGTTCGTCACAGCCAAGATGTACGGCATGGCCCCCACCTACGAAGTCCTGGCCACGGTGCACCTGTCGGCGACCGAGACCGCGCAACGCCTGGGCGCCGCCCCGAACGAGGTCGAAGCCCTCGACGAGCACACCTGCCGCCTCCGCGGGCACGCCGACACGCTGGAATGGCTCGCCGCCCGACTGCTGATGCTGGGCTGTGACTTCGAGGCCCACGAACCGCCCGAACTCCGCGAATACCTCGATCGACTGAGTGTCCGAGCCCGCCACGCGGCCGCGGGAGAATCCCCGCCGCCGCCACCGGGGGCATGATCCGCCGTCGATCGGCCCCGATCCCTCCGGCATCGGGCCGTCGGCACGACCCGATTCCGCTCTTTCGGGTTCCTGAGTCGATCCGCTCTGTCGAGAACGCGACGTCCGGCGAACGAAGCGGAGTCTGCGACAACCCTTGGCGGGCTGGACGCTTCCCCTCCCCCGCAGATGCGCCGACCTACGCTCAAAGTCGCGGCCCCGCTCGGCACCGGTCGGCACGCGAGGCCCTCAGCGCGGCGAGTGGCAACTCGCGGTTGGGCCGCGTGGGCGGCCGGGCTCCCCGGCCGCCGCACCGTCTCACCGTCTCACCGCCGTCTGGACACGCGCTCTGGAGTGCCCGAAAGTGACCCCGGGCCACTGGTGCGTGGTGGTGAGGGTTGGGCCGGTCGCCCGGCCCGCCCCGATCGCCCCGGCCGTGGCCGTTACGCGTCGCGCCTGCGGAATGCGGCCAGCGCGGCGACGGTCGCCGCCATCGCCCACACGGCCATGACACCGATGCCGAGCCACGGGTCGACCTCGTGCGCGTTGAAGTCGCGTAGTCGCATGATGCGTTGGCCCGCCTTGTCCGGCAGGAACCGGGCCACCTCGCGCACCCCGGGTATGGCCGTGAGCGCGGCCGTGCCCAGAAACAACAGGGGCATCAGCAGGCCCATCGAGGCCATCGGGGTGCGCAGCAGGAATGCGGCTCCCGCGCACAGCACGGCCAACAGGGTCAGGTACGCGGCGTGTCCGAACGCCGTGCGCCAAGTCTCCGACGTGGTCAGAGAGATGTCGCCGGCGGGCATGACCAAGCGGGCGAGCAGCGTGCAGCTCAGGCTCGATACGACGGCGGTGACCAGGGCGATCGCGGTGATCACCGTCAACTTCGCGGTGGCGAACACCCGACGATCGGGCACCGCCGCCAACGACGAGCGAATCGTGCCGCTGCCGTACTCTCCGGCCACGGCCAGGACGGCGAAGGCCACGAGCGCCATCTGCCCGAAGTTGACGCCGTAGTGCACCAGGGTGAACGCGTCGTATTCGGCGCCGTCCTCCCGGCGCTGCCCCTCGGCGACGAACGCGCTGACGAGGGTGCTCACTCCGGCGATCACAACCACGGTCACCAGGGGCAGCCATGCGGTCGAGGGCACCGAACGTATCTTTGTCCATTCGGCCCGCACAGCGGCCGGGAACATCGCATCGGTCTCGACCATCCGCGCCGTTGTCATCGTGCTCACGCTCGGCCACCTCCCACAAATTGCTCACGCCCGGCGGTCAGCCGGAGATAGACGTCTTCCAATGCCTCGCCCGTACCGACGAATTCGTTCAGTGCGGTGTCGGCGAGCAGTCGCCCGCCGGCTATCACCACGATGTGCTCGGCGGTGAGCGCCATCTCGCTCATCAGGTGGCTCGACACGAAGACCGTGCGCCCCTCGGCGGCGAGCGATCGCATCAGGTCGCGGATCCAGCGGATGCCCTCGGGATCCAGGCCGTTGACCGGCTCGTCGAAGATCAGCACCTCGGGGTCACCGAGTAGCGCGGCGGCTATGCCCAGGCGCTGGCGCATGCCCAGCGAGTAACCGCCGGCGCGACGCCGGGCCGCATCGGTCATGCCGACCTCGGCCAGCACTTCGTCGACGCGCGAGACCGGTATGCGGTTGGACTGCGCGAGGTAGAGCAGGTGGTCGTACCCCCGGCGACGCTTGTGCACAGCACCGGCGTCGAGCAGTGCCCCCACGTGTCGCAGCGGCTCGCGCAGCTCGGTGTACTCCCGGCCACCGATCGTGATGCCACCGGACGTGGGCCGGTCCAGACCCAACGCCATCCGCATCGTGGTCGACTTGCCCGAGCCGTTGGGGCCGAGGAAGCCGGTCACGGTGCCGGAGGCGACCTCCAAGGAGAGGTCGTCGACGGCGAGCACGTCGCCGTAACGCTTGGTCAGGTTCCGGATCCGAATCATGTGCTTCGCTCCCTGAGGTGCGGTCGGGTCGTGGGGTCGACCCACGGGTCGGGCTGTCCGCTTGCCGCGGTGCCTCAAGGTTGCGATGTCGGGGTGCTTCGCCGGATCCCCCGACCGTGGGGACGGCCTCCCCCGCACGGGGGAGGTTCAAGGCAGCGCGACCCGGCACGATGATGGGGTGTTCCACCCAATGCACAGCGTGCGCCCGCCGCCCCGATCCGCCTGTCGGGAGCGGGACCGATCGAGTGGCGGTTCACGCGCGAAATCGACGGCGGGGCCGCACCCATGACCGCAATGGGTGTGCCCCGCCGCCGATTTCGCGCAAACCGCAGAGCGGTCAGCCGTAGTTGAAGTAGAAGCTGCCGCCGCTGTTCGCTGCCGCTATCAGAAGGACCACGAACAGTAGGACGTCCACGACACCCAGCACGATCGCGGCGATCGACATGCCCCGCCCACCCGCGCCCGTTCGGCTGCGCCGCAGCCCGACCGTACCGAAGATCACGGCGAGCGGACCAAGGATGATGTTGAAAAGGAACACGCCCACAACCCCACACACCAGACCCGCCACCGCGAGACCGTTGGTGCCGGTGCGAGCGCCCGATGCCGCCCGACCCGTGCGTTCGTAGGAACCGCCATAGCCCGTCATGTCGACGCCCTTCCCGTACTGATCGATTGTCGTGCCTGCCTGACCGGCGCCTGCCCCGACCCACGATTCCCATGCCGACGACGACCGATATCCAGCGCGTGAACAGCGACGACCGCGATACGAACTCCCTTGCGGGAGTGCCCAATACACACGTCCAAGAGAGTGGCGACGGGCGCCCCGAGGGTCCCGGGAGCCTGCGGGCGGCGGGCTGTCGAGCGTGCGCCCGAATGCTCGTCGAACCGACCCACGAGCGTGCCTGCGGCCGGGCGCGGCGCGGCGAAGAGTGCCCGGCGCGGAGTGCCTTGGTCCCGAGCGGGCCACACTCGGTTTCAGGGCGGAGACGCCCGACGGGCCGGGCCGTCGGGCGTCTCCGCCCTGAAACCGAGCCCGGTGACCATCCACGCCGTCAGGGCGAGGGTCGCGGCGATCTGGGCAACGGGGGTGGCAGGGACACGTGCATGCGGAGCCTCCGGAGCGGGAGGGTGCAGAAGGGGTGCGCCCGCGCCGCGGCGGCGGCCGGCCGGCGCCGATGTCGGGCCCGCCGGCTTCGTCGTCCTCGACGGCGAAGGACCGGACGCTTCCCGGAACAGCCGACACGTTCCATCGGAGGCCGCCGTGGCTGTCGGCCCGGAGGAAAACCACAAGGCCCTACCGATGGGCGGAGGTTCGCCGTCGCCGAACGAGGCGCCGCAACGCGAGCATGAGCGGCGCCCGGAGGCCGGCGCGGCTGGCATCCCGGCCCCCGGACCCGCTTGAGAAAGAGGCGATCAACCGGCGGCTTGGAGCCGGACGTGCAGGTCGGTGGCATGGGCGGGCACGGGCTTGCCGTGCCGATCGGTGACTGCGGTCACGGCCAGGCCGGCGGCCGTGGCCAGGTCCCCGAACACGTCGTGGGGATACCAATGCAAGACCCACGGACGCTCCACGACGCTGGTTTCAGAGCCGTCGTGGCGTTCGTAACGGAGCAGCGCCGTCTGTGTCCGGGCCTGCTCGTCACGCTGCTCAGCGACGACGGACACCCGGAGTTCGACGCCGTCGGGTGCGGTGGCCGTACGGACGTGGCCGATCTGTTCGGCCGGGGTCGGTACGGGGTTGAACAGCGGCACCAGGACGGTGCCCTCATCAGCGAGGTGGGCACGAATACGGCGCAAGGCTGCCAGGGCGGTGGCATCGTCGGGGAGCAGTGTGAAGGTCGGCCCGGCGAGGAAGATCGCCCGGTAGCGGCGAGGCAGGTCCAGTGCCTCCATACGCTGATGAAACACAGTGACGGGGATACCCAGATCATCTGCCCGGTGTCGGAGGCGCTCCAGCATGTCCGCGGACGAGTCGACGCCTTCGACCTCCAGGCCACGTCGGCGCAGTTCGAGCAGAGGGTCACCGTCCCCGCATCCCAGCTCCAACGCCGGCACGCCGGCTTGCCGAACGAAAGCCGCATACGGCTCGGGGTCCTGGGAGAAGGACTTCAGCGGTCCATAGAGCTCTGCGACGATGCCAGTGTAGAAGTCAGCCGGGTCCACGCCCGTCACCCTATGCACGCTCATCCCGTGCGGTCACTCGAATATCGAGACCGAGTCGCCCCTCACGAGCCCTGGTGTTGCTGAAACCCGCCGACACTGCTGCGGCTGAGCCCCTCAAACGTTCTCGGAACTCACCATCATGCGTTGCTGCTTCCCCCGACACCATCACATGGACCCTCCGACGTGATCGACCGACGAGGGCACGGCGCCCCCGGGACGGCGCCCGTGGACGGCGCCCATCCCCCGCGTGCCTCGCCCTGCCGAGGCCCGCGCCACCGAGAGGAACACGGGTCCCACCCGCTCTCGGCCTCGACCGCCCTGGACGCGCACCTGACAAAACGGCTCGACCCCACCGGCATGACGGCCGGGCGCCACGAGGAGTTGATCACCCTGGTCGTGGAGGTGATCGCCGACGAGGTGCCGCGCTACATCGCCGAGCAGTACCGGTCCCGAAGCCCACGCGATGTTGACAGTGCCCTTTGGCATCATTCCTGCATGGATCTCCACCTCGCACCACCCACCGGCGTCGGCCCGCTCCACATCGGCATGACCCGGCAGGACGCCAACACCGCGCTGGACTCGCTCCGAGACCTCTCCGCGATCTCGGAATCAGACCGGTCGGGACAGCACATCTTCCGTCCGAGCGGACTGATGGTCAGCATCCACTGCATGCGGGACGTGCTCCAGGCGGTCGAGCTCGCACGCCCGACGGCCACGACGGACCGGGTGGTCTTCCACGACGTGGACGTCTTCGCCCTACCGGCCCGCGAGGTGGTTGCCCGCATGCGCGAACACACCACGATCGAGGCTGATCAGGAGGACCCCGCTTCGTTCATCGCCCCCGACCTCCTGCTGAGCTTCTGGCGTGCGTTCGAAGCCGACGACGACCCGGACGAAGAACAGGGCCACTACTTCACCACGGTCCTCCTGGCCCGACCCGGCTACTACGACACCCCCGCCGAAGCCGAGGAACGGCTCCGCCGGAACTCGTAGTCTCCTGATCACCCCACCCCGCGGCGTTCCCTCCCTCCGTGGGAGCGAACCTGCCGTTCTCCATCACCCCGGCCTTCAGCCATTCTTCGATTGCCCGGCGCGCCGGGAACCCTCCGATGGCGTTCAGCAGGCATCAGGCATCAGGCATCAGGCATCAGGCGATCGTGGTTGATGCGGTCGAACGCGCTGGACAGGTCCGCATCCAGGACCCAGAGCTTCCTCGCGCCCTTGCGGGACAGGGTCCGGCCGGAGCTTGCACGCCGAAGGCACGGCGTTCCGCACGATCGTCGACACGCTGGGATCGGCAACTTCCCCCACCAGCCGGGACTTTGAACCGGTCGTGTGGTCAGCCCGCCGTCCACGGGTGGAGTTTGTCGGGGTTGCGCACCGCCCAGATGCGCGTGATCCGGTCGTCCGCGACGTCGAACGCGTACACCGCCACGATGACGCCCTCGTGCTCGATCACCAGACCGGCCCGGCCGTTGACCGTGCGTTCCAGGACCATCAGGCCGCCGGATGCCCGGACGGCGAGGTCCGCGAGGTACCGCGCGATCCCCTCGCCGCCCTCGATCGGGCGGAGCGCGGCGGCGACCACGCCGCCGCCGTCCGCCGTGAAGGTGGCGCCGGGGGCGAGGAGGCCGACGAGGGCGTTGATGTCCTGTGCGTCCCACGCCCGCTTGAAGTCCGCGACGAGGCCCGCCTGGTGCGCCGCCGGGGCCTCGGGGGGTCGGGAGGTTCGTACGCGGCGCCGGGCGGAGGAGGCCAGTTCGCGGCACGCCGCCGGGGTGCGGCCGGTGATGTCGGCGATCTCGGCGAACGAGAAGCCGAAGACGTCGTGCAGGATGAGCGCGACGCGCTGGGCCGGGGTCATGGTTTCGAGGATGACGAGAAACGCCATGCTCACCGACTCGTCCAGGGTGACCCGGTCGGCCGGGTCCGCGGGGTCGGTCGCGGCGGTACCCGGGCGCCCGCTGATCCAGTCGGTCCGCTCGGGCAGCGGCTCCGGGATCCATTCGCCCACGTAGCGCTCGCGCCGCACACGCGCCGAGCCGAGGAGGTCCAGGCACACGCGGGTGGCGACCGTCGTCAGCCAGGCGCCGGGCGAGTCGATGGCGTCCTGCCGTTGTCTGGACATGGCGTACCAGCGGGTGTAGGTCTCCTGGACCGCGTCCTCGGCCTCGGCCAGGGAACCGAGGAGCCGGTAGGCGAGACCGATCAGCCGCCGCCGCTCGCTGATGATCGCGCCCAAGCCCGCGTCGGACTCGTCGTGCCGTGATGCCGCGTGATCGGTCATGGTTTCGGTGGCTCCCCAAGTTCGGATCGTCCCTCGCCGGTCCGACGAGACAGCACGTCCGATTGTCAGGTTCGCGACTCCCCCTGACGTTCCGCGGGGCCGCGTCGTCGTACTGCTCACAGACACCACCGGCCCGGAGAGCCCGGCGCGGGTAGGACACCTCGGGAGACAGCGATGACCAGGATCGGAATACTCATCGGCAGCACCCGCCCCGGCCGCAAGGGCGACCAGGTCGCCCGGTGGGTCCACGAGCGGGCGGCCCGCCGCGGCGACGCCGAATTCGAGGTGATCGACCTGCTCGACCACCCGCTGCCGCACCTGGACGAGCCGCTGCCCGCGCTCGCCGGGCGGTATCGGCACGGGCACACCCGGGCATGGGCGGACACCATCGCCCGCTTCGACGGATTCGTCATGGTCACCCCGGAGTACAACGCCTCCATCCCCGGTGTCCTCAAGAACGCCATCGACTACCTGTACGCGGAGTGGACCCACAAGGCCGTCGCGTTCGTCTCCTACGGCGGTGGGGGCGGCACCCGCGCGGCCCGGCAGTTGCGGACACTGTGCGAGCTGCTGCAAATGGCTGCCGTGGCCCCGCAGGTCTCGCTGTCCCTGCACACCGACTTCGAGGACCACGCGACACTCGCCCCGGGCGCCCACCACGTCAGCGCCCTGGACACACTGCTGGACCACGTCGTCGCCCACAGCACGGAAGGACGGACGGCCACGCCCACACAGCGCGAGACGGACGAAGCCGCGATCCGCCGCCACATCGGCCGGATCATCGACGCGATCCGGGCCAAGGACCTCGAGGGTCTGAGGCGGCTCTACTCCACGGACGTCGTGTCCTTCGACATCGATCCGCCGCTCCAACACGTGGGGGTCGACGCGAAACTCGAGAACTGGGCCAACGTGTTCACCTTCTTCCAGGATGTGACCTACGAGGTGCGCCACCTGACGCCCACAGTCGGCGAAGACGTGGCGTTCACGCACGCCTTCGGCCGCCTCGGCGGCACGCTGCCCGACGGGACGGCGCTGGCCGGCATGTGGGTCCGGGTCACCTTCTGCTTCCGGAAGATCGACGGCGACTGGCTGATCACACACGACCAAGTCTCCGTGCCGCTGGACATGCCGGGCGGCAAGGGGGTCGTCGACCTCGAACCGTGACGCCGGCGGACCCGCCGGCTCCCGGGCCGGACCGCGGGCAAACGTGAGACCGGCGTCCGATCCCTTCCTCTCGACGAACTCCGCCTCGTGCGCGGCATGTTGGTACCCGTGCTCGAACGCGCCGCCGATAGTGGGGACTCACGGTGACTGGTCTGCGGCTGGTCGCGGCCCGGCTCTCGGCCCTGTTGGGCAACCTCGCGTTCCACCTCGCCGACCGCACCGGCGCCCGCACCCACCTGGGCGCCGCCGCTCCCCTCGCCGAGCACTGCGGGGAGGGCGGTCTGCGCGCGTGGACCTGTGGCGCCGCGGCCACGTCGCCCGCGCCGACGACCGCCACGACAGCGCGCTCGCGCCTGCCGAGCACGGCCTCGACCTTGCCACCACTCCCCTGCGACACGCGCAACTCCTGTCCTGGGCCCTCGCGCCGCCCCTCGCGGCCCTCGGACACGCCGACGACGCACGACGCGTGCTCACCCACGCCGAAACCGCCCTGGACGCAGCGCCGGTCGCGACCCAGGCGCGGTTCGGGGTTCGGGGTTCGGGGTTCGGAGTTCGACCACGCCGCATACGTCCTGCACGCCACCGAACCCCACATCACCCTCCGGCAGGGCAACCGGGCGGGCGAGCACGCCCGCGCATCCACAGCCACCGCCGCGTACGCGTCACCAGGCTGGGCAGGCCGCCACCGCCGTCCCGGCCCTCGCCGAAGCCCCTGCCGCGCCCGGGGACGCCGCCGCCCGCGCCCACGATCTCCTCGATCACATCCCCACCCAACACCTGCGCGCGCAACCACCCGCGAGCGCCTCGACCGCCTGGCCCGGGTCCTGCCCAGCGACGGACGCACCAGCGACGAACTCCGTGAACGCCTGAGGGCGTTGCCGCCGACCGTCGACGCCCACGGACGACCGTCCATGCCGTGACAACGCCGCGAACTCGCCCAGGCCGAACACGCAGGCCACGCCGCCGTGACCAAGGGCACCCTCGACGACGCCAGGGAACTCCTCGCCTGTTTCGACGACCTCGACCCCACCCCCCATCCGCCTCTCCGACCGCTGACCCACCGGCTGCGCCCCACCCGTGGCCGGCGTCCACGAAGGCTGGAGAGCGTGGCCGGGCGCCCCGCTTCCGCATCAGGCGTTCGTGGCCACACGCGTACACCAGCCGTCGGCGGCCGGCGAGCGCTGCGGTCTCACCGGCCAACAGCGTTGTCCACGTGACCGGTTCGTAGGGCGAATCCCAGTCTCGGCACATGTGCCGGTGCGGCGCAGGGCGGCCGGGGGCAGCACGCCTTCAGGGGTCGGCCCTCGAGGACTCCCAGGAGCGCGGTGGTGTTCGCGTCGGCGCACCACCACTCGGCCGAAGTGTCGAGGGTGTCGGGGCGCGTGGGCTTGCGCCGGCACACCGCGCACGACTGGTCCAGCGGCACGACCGGGTCGCCGTGCCGCAGGAGGCATTGCCCACTGCCCGCGCCCAACTCCCCCGTGACCTCGGTGTCCTCGCGCAGCCGGCCCGAGTCCAGGCGCACGACGGTGGCATGGCCACCGAGCCGGTCCACCACAGGTCGGCGGTGAGGCCCGTCTCCGCGGCCACGACCACGACCGAGGCGTCGTCAGTCATCCGTCCTGATGCTGCTCCGCTCCTGGGCGCCGGCGTAGTCGGCGACCAGGGCCGGGTCGGCGGCGTGGATCAGCAGCGTCCCGTCCGCGGTCACGTTCGCCGCGAGGTCGGGGGTCGAAGCAGTGCTCGGACAGCGGTCGCGCCGCCCCGGCGGTGGGGGCGGTGAGGATGCGGTCGAGGATCAACGGTCGGTTCACAGGTGACTCGCCTCGGTGGCGCCGGTATCGGCCCCGCCTTTTGGGCGCGGTGCCCCGGATCCCCAGTGCACCGCGCGGCACGTCGGGCCGGGGAGCGCGCGGCCAACAACGTCAGCCGCATCGGCGGCCTCATCCGTGCCGGATTCGGAGGAACCCACAGCGGCGAGAGCACGGACGCGAACGCCGGAAACACCCCAGGACGGCCAACCCCGGCGCGGACCGACGCCGAAGCCGGGGACCCTTTTCCGGTCGGCCTGTGCGTCCGCCGTGCCAACGCGAGGTCCGAATGTCGCCAGACTCCCGGCTCGGGACCCACGAGCATCGACATGTCCGCGAACGCAACACAGAGACGAGCGAACATGACTGCGGTGCTTGAGGGCAAGGTTGCATTCGTGACCGGCGGTAGCAGGGGAATCGGAGAGGCGATCGCGCTCAGGCTGGCCGAGGACGGAGCCGACATCGCGCTGACCTATCAGTACAACGCCGAGCGCGCGGCGGACGTGGTGGACCGGATCAAGGCACTGGGCCGCCGGGCCCGGGCGGTGCGGGCCGACAGCGCGGACCCGACGGCCGTGCGCGAGGCGGTGGATCGGGCCGCCGCCGAGTTCGGCCGGCTCGACATACTGGTCAACAACGCGGGCATCGGCGTCCTGGGCCCCGTCGAGGAACTGTCCCGGGCGGACATCGACCGCGTGCTCGACGTCAACGTGCGGGCGCCCTTCGTCGCGTCCCAGGCCGCGATCCGGCACATGACCGACGGAGGCCGCATCATCAACATCGGAAGCTGCATGGCCGAGCGCTCCGCGTTCTCCGGCGGCTCCCTGTACACGACGAGCAAGACCGCCCTGACCGGCCTGACGAAATCCCTCGCCCGCGAACTGGGCCCCAGAGGCATCACCGCCAACCTGATCCACCCCGGGCCCATCGAGACCGACATGAACCCCTCCCACGGCCCGGGCGCCGACACCCAGAAGAACCTCACCGCCCTCGGCCACTACGGGCAACCCTCCGACGTCGCCGCGACCGTCGCCCACCTCGCCAGCGAGGCCGGCCGGTACATCACCGGCGCCGCCATCGCCGTGGACGGAGGCTTCGCCGCCTGAACCGGGGGCGGCCGGCCGCACCACGCCGCCGGCCACCCCCGGACAGCCGCGACACCGGCCCGCTGATGCCCGACGCGCAGAGCGCCCGGCCGACCGGCACGACATCGGCCGCCTGCTCACCCGACCCGGCGAACAGTCGCCTATTCGGTCGGGTGGCCGGGGGGGAATCCCACCCCCCGCTCCCGCGGAACCGTGCGCAACAGTCCCCCGTTACACGGCTCTTGCCACCCTGATCATCTCGGATTGGCGAGCCACGCCAGTGGGCGAAGACCCGAGGGTACTGGCTGGTGACGCGCTGCCGGCACGCCTGGGCTTCCGGTACGTCTTGAGCCGTTCGGGCGGGCCATCCAGGTGTCGAACGCGTAGTGGAGGAACAGGTTCGCCGGCACGGGGGCGAGACCACGCATTCCTGCGGGGTACCACGATCCCGGTTCGCGATGGTTGCGTCGGGCGGCCGTACCGGCGCTTGCGGCCACCGCTTCGCCGTACGACCCGTCACCAACCCCCGTGGGTCATACGCCTATGCCGTTGCCTTCGATTCGGGTGCCGTGTGGTGCGGACGCAGAGCCAGGAGGATGAGCAGGAAGAAGGCGACGAAGGCGGTGCCCGTGCGGGCGTAGTTGAAGGCTTCCCAGCGCGCCAGGATCTCCGCGTGGTCGGAGGGAGCCGTGGTGAGGGCCCACTGTTTGATCCTGCCGTTGATGGGGACGTTGCCGAACCGGGTGATCAGGAAGGACGTCAGGACCAGCAGTGCCGCTCCACCGGCAAGCCGCCGTGCGGCGCCCCGGGTCATGACGGCCAAGGCTGTCGCACTGAGCGCCGAAGCGGCCATGGCTCCCTGCACGGTGATGCCGTTCATCTTCATCAGCTCGGCGTGGAAGGAGAGTCTCGTCTCCAGCGGTACGGCGTTGAACGTAGGGACCAGGTTGGCTGCTCCGTAGCCGAAGGCGCCCGCGAGGGCGCCGGTGGACAAGAGAGCGATTGCCTGGGTGACTCGGATGCGCATCCGTGCTACTTCCCGTGCTGTGGTTCGGGCAAGTCGATGGTCCGGGTGAGCTGTTCGGCCCATCGAAGCAGGCCATCGGCGGTGAACTCCGCGAACATGTGCACTCTTGTGGTGACCGGTCCGCGCTTGCGCATGAGTGCGTGGATCGTGAACCGGGCGGCGATGCGGTTGCCGTCGGCCAGCGCCTCGTGCACGTCGAACCGGAATTCGGTCAGGTTCCTGCGCACAGGGCCGAGGTGCGCGACGAGCCGGTCCCAGTCGAGTCGTACGCCGTCGGCGATCTGTACGACGTCCCGGGTGTAGTACCGCGCCATGAGAGCGGCGGGGTCCTGCGACCCGTGGACGGCGGCCTCGGTGAAGGACGTGAAGAAGTCGGCGACGAACTGCTCGGGTGTCCTGGTTTCCAAAGGCTTCATGGCGCTCCGGCCGGACCGGCGGGTCTCCCCGCTACTATCACTTACATCGATGTAAGATATGCGGGACCATCAGCTTTGACAAGGTTGTAAGATTTGACTGCCTCGCAACGCCCCGACGATCCCTCCGCCGGACCGCGTCGCCGCCGGGCCGACGCGGAACGGAGCCGGGAGGCCGTGCTCGATGCCGCGATCCGACTCCTCGCCGAACGTCCCGACGCGGGCATGGCGGCCATCGCCGCGGCAGCCGGTGTCACCCGGCAGACCGTGTACGCCCACTTCGGCACCCGCGACGCGCTCGTGGAATGCGTCGGCGACCGTGTCACCCGGGAGGCCATGGCGATGATGGACGCGGCCGAGGTCGAGGACGGGCCCGCCGTCGAGGCACTTCTGCGGCTCCAGGAGATCGGCTGGCAACTGTTCGAACGGCATCCCGTCCTGCTCCAACTCGGCAACGCCCCCGAACGCGCCGAAGCCGACCGGGCCCGCCACGAGCCCGTCACGCCCCGACTGATCAGGTTGATCGAGAAGGGGCAAGCCGCAGGGGAGTTCGACCCCGATCAACCCGCCACCTGGCTGGTCGCGGCCGTGATCGCCCTGGGACACGCCGCCGGTGACGAAGTCGGAGCCGGCCGCATGAGCGTGGACGAAGCCGCGATCCACCTCCGCGCCGCCACGCTCCGCCTGCTTCGGGCGCAGCCGCGCGAGAACGGACGGCCCTCGGAGCGTCCTCCCACCGAGCGCCCCCTACGGAGCGTCCTCCTGCGGGCTGAAGGCCCGTGCGCCCCGCGACCACCGCCCGGACGGCTCCGCGGCACGCCGACCACCCCGTGACGGCCGAGGACCGTCGGGCCCTCGACGCCGACTCGGAGAAGGGCCGGACGCCACACGGCCGTCCGGCGTGCGGGACGGCGAGGGAGCAGTGCTGGAGCGGTGAAAAATGTGTCCCGATCCGCGCAACAGCGCGCGGTCTACGGCCGGACATGAGCACCTCCCCGGCCGGCACCTTCGCAGCT
Organism: Embleya sp. NPDC001921; assembly: GCF_053594475.1. NCBI lineage: Bacteria > Bacillati > Actinomycetota > Actinomycetes > Kitasatosporales > Streptomycetaceae > Embleya > Embleya sp. NPDC001921. The sequence continues at coordinate 14,567 of NZ_JBSFEO010000066.1, read as the reverse complement.
ACCCGTCGCCCCGATCTGCGCGCGAGGCCCTCGTCGTACCGCCCGTCCTGGCCCAGGCACACGGCCGGGTTCGCGTGCGAGACCGGCAACTCCCGCCAGGTCGCGGTATGGGAGGAAGCTGCCGGTTGGGACCTTGGGGATCGCCGAGTCCAGGTCCCCGGCCCGCGTGGTCGGCACCCTCTCCCGGTGCCCGTTGCGCCGGGTCGTCCGGGTCTCGGCGTGCTCGCCGGGCTCGCCGGGCTCCGCACCGATGTGGGCGGTGGCCTCGGCTTCGATGAGTTCCTGCGGGATCCGCCGGGCCGGGACCCGCACCGACTCGATGGCGTCCGCCGTACGCGGTGACTCCGCCAACCGGAGTGGGTCATGCCGACGAGACAAGGCCATCGCGTCACCTCTCAACGAGCGGCACTACTCGGGGAGTTGCGCGATGGCCGCCCCATGACCAGGGGCTGTACCGCGATCACCGGTACACACTCGGCGCGACACCATCCGGTGGTTCGTAGGTCGTCCGGGCCGAGCCGCGCGTCGTCGACGCACCAGCCGGAGCCACGCACGGAGACCACGGTCGGAGCGCCCGGCGCAGCCGGGTCGGCGAGCAGCGGCCGGGGCAGTTGCGGGTGGGCGAAAAACGTCCGGCGCTTCCGCCCGAACGGCTGCCCGGTCCGGCTCAGCTCTTCCGTTCACCCAGGACACAGAATTCGTTGTCCTCCGGGTCGAGGAGGGTCACCCAGTGCTGTTCGTCCTGCCCGGTGTCGGCGCGCCGGGCACCGAGGGAGAGCAGCCGGGCGACCTCGGCCTCCTGGTCTTCGGGGCGGAAGTCGGGGTGGAGCCGGTTCTTCGACGTCTTGCCCTCGGGGACGGGCACGAAGAGCAGCCCCGGCATCCGGTCCGGCTCGGGCCGGATCTCGATGATCTCCTCGGATTCGTCGACCACTACCCAGCCGAGGGCCTCGGCCCACCAGTGCCCGAGGCCGATGGGGTCGGAGGAGTCGACGATGATCTGTTCCCATTCGAGTGCCATGGGCGTGAGCATAAACAGGGTCGGCCGGCTGCCGGGGCTGGGGGTAGGTACCGTCGACCGCCGGTCCGGTGCGCGAATCGTATCCGCGCAGAGCGGTGTGGTAGCGCGATGTGGTAGCAGCAAGTCGTGAGAAGTGATCGCTGCTACACCGCTCCAGAGGACACCACCCCGCCGCAAGACGCACGGCCTCCGCAACAACGGCTCCGCTTCCGCGACGCGCCGGTCCAGGAGCAGTGCGAGTCCACTCCTGTACAGCGCCCCCGCGTCGCCACCGGTACGCCCCCGCCACCGATCCGCCAACCGCCCCAGCCGAGTTGCCCCCTCACGCCCGCACACGATCCGCTCGGATGACCGCACGGCAGCCCCACTCGCCTTACCACTCGGTACCTCGCGTTCGAACGCCGAAGCCGCCGGTCGCATATCCCGGCCCGGATCATCGGCAGTCAGGAGCGCATCCGCTCCAGGAGGTCAGCGACGTCCGCGCCCCGGGCCGTACGCGTGCAAGAACCGGCCCCACCCGGTCGTGGACGAAACCGTCCCTGGCCTCCACCGGTATCCGTACGACCACGCCCGCAATCCCCAACCGGCCCACTGCAGTTCCGCCTCCGGGTCGTCAGCGTCCACCCATACCGACCGCTCCCGAATCCCGACGCACCGGCGCGAGCTCGACGACCGGTCGCACACGACCCATCTGCCTCACCACGTCACCCGCCCGACACGGAACGGGACGAGACGGTCGCGGAGCCACGCCGCCACGCCGACGTGATGGTCGAAGACGTCGACGGCCTGTCGGGCCACAATCTCCTACGCGCGAACGTGACCGGGATCGCCGTGCGCTCGGCCTCCGCGTGAGACCCCATCCATCGCATGCGGTCGGCACAGTGAGCGGACGGTTTCCGGACCACGGCCTCCACGTCGACTGCGACCTCTCCGACGCCGAGGCCCTGGGAGGGCCCGCCGGGTCTGCCTGATTTCGCAAGCGGCGCCCGGGCGTTGCCGGTTCACGTGACAACGAGAGCGGATCGTCCCGTCGTCTCGTCGCCGGTCGCAGCGACTACCGTGCGCCGGCGGCGGGACGCGAAGCCCTGTCGTGGCTCACCGAGTTCCGGCGAGGACGCGTCGCCGTTCGCGGGGAGCGACGGCCCGCCGCGCTGCGCCCCGGATGGGCCGGCACGATCTCCAGCGGAGAAATACGTTGCCCCGCAGGCGCTTCGGACGGGATCCTCACGGCCGTGACCACCACACACGACACCCCCGGGCCCACCGTCGTTGTACCCGTCGGGGTGCGGGACCTTCTGCTCCGGGATCTACCCGAGTGCGCCTGGTCGGGCAGCGCCACCCATCTGCGGCACGTGGAGCGGGAGTTGGTGCGTGCGGCGGCCGGGGAGGTGGACTACCTGGCCGTGTGCGCCAGGGGCGACCTGCCGGTAGCGATCGGCGGTATCGACTACCGGGTTCGCGAGGGGGCCGGAACCCTGTGGCAGTTCGCCGTGCACCCGGCACTTCGGTCTTGTGGCCTGGGAACGTTGCTGATCCGATCCGCCGAACAAAGGATCGAAAGCCGCGGCCTGCACAGGGCCGAACTCGCGGTGGAAGAGGACAACCCGCGAGCTCGTGCCCTGTATGAGCGATTGGGCTATGTCGCGTACGGCCGTGCCCCGGACGCCTGGGACGAGGAGGGCCCCGAGGGGTCGATCCGTCGCCACGAGACGATGTGCGTCCTCATGCGAAGGGAGCTTTGAGCCCCCGTTCGTCGACGGATGCCCGGGGCGACCGGGCCGCCGACCGCCGACCCTGCGGGCACGGACCGGTCCGAGTGCCGGCGCAGCTGTTGTCGACGCTCGTGTGGGTGATGAGCGCGGTGACACGGGGACGCCGGGTGCGTGGCACGTCACGTGCGGAACTCCCGCGACCTGTCGGAACTCCCGAAGCGACGGTCGGCGTAGAGACCGGATCGGGCCGGGCCGGCAGTCCGGCACCGGGTCCCGTGGGACTCCCCGAAATCCGTATCCCGAACCCCGACCCGGTGACGCCGAGCCCGCAGCCCGCGCACCGATGCACGCCCTGTGCGCGCAGAACGTGCACCGGGGCGATCCGGGCTACCTGGCCCGGCTGAGGCAAAGCGAATACACGCCGAACCTGCACGGGCCGGCTCTTACGGAACTGTACGGCCACCCTGGCCCCGTGGTCACCGGCCGGCACCGCCGGCGCCGCACCCCGCATCGATACGGCGCCTGCCTCGGCGGCGCCGTCCGTCGATGACGCCACGCTTCGCGGCGACCTCGCGGAAACCGACCACCGGACCGGTCCACCCGAACCGGCTCGAGTTCGCCTCCTACCGGAAGTCCTCCGCCCGGTCCCGCGCCCACTGCGCGAAAGTCCGAGCCGGCCTGCCCGTCACGGACTCGGCAGTGGGCAGTGGACCCAGCACCGACGGATCGAAGTCCGCGTTGTCCGAAGGATCCACGGGATTGCCGTCATAGTCGGTGAAACCCAACATGAAGTCGGCGGCTTCGGCGGCGAAGCCGCCCATCGCCCGGTAGACCTCGCGGGCCTGCAGCGGGGTCAACTCCTCGAACCGGATCTCCTCGCCGAGCGCGTCGGCGATTGCCTTCACCTGGTCACGCAGGCTGATCAGGCCGGGACCGTTGATGTCGTAGGCCTTTCCGGTGTGGCCGTCCTCCAGCAACGCCTGGATCACCACATCGGCGATGTCCTGCTCGTGCACCGGGAACCACCCGCTGTCCGGGTTGGTGTCCCGCACCACGCGTTCGGCGCGGATGGACGGGCCCCAGAGCGCGAGTTTGTTCGCCGCGAACTCGCCGGGCCGGATGTGCGTCCACTCCAGACCGGACCGTTCGACGGCCTCTTCCACGGGCGGGTGGAACGTCGTGTCGAGGCCGCCGGTCACCGCGCCGGACGACAGCACGACGATCCGCCGGACGCCTGCCTGCTTCGCGGCCTCGACCACCTTGTCGGCCGTGGACGGTTCCGGGAAGAGGAACATCCTGTCCACCCCGGCCAGCACCGGCCCGAGTTCCTCGGGCCGGGTGAGGTCGCCCTGCATCACGTCCACTCCGGCGGGCGCTTTTCGGGGATCCCTCGTCATCACCCTGACCTGGACGTCCCGCAGCCCGGCCGTGACCAGCCGACCCACGGTGCCCGTCGCGCCCGTCACCAGTACTCGCACCTTGCACCCCTTTTCCGTATGCCCTACGGATAAAGATTACCATACACTCTACGGAAAATAAGGAGGCGCGATGGAACGCAGTGGCGGAGGCGATCCCCGCGAGACCCTGCGTCTGCTGTGGCAGCAAGAAAAGGCCAGGTCAGGCCGTGGCAGGCCACCCAAGGTCACGCTGTCCGGAATCATCGCCGCGGCGATCTCGGTGGCCGACCGGGACGGCATCGACGCCATGACCATGGACAGGGTCGCCGCCGTCCTCGGCGTCGGGACGATGACGCCGTACACGCACGTCCCCGGCAAGGCCGAACTGATCGACCTCATGGTCGACGCGGCCTGGCAGTCCCTGGACCTCTCCGATTCCGGCTCGTGGCGCGCTCAGGTCACGCACTACGCCCACCAGACCGTCGCCCTGTACGTCCGGCACCCGTGGCTGCGCGCCGTATCCACCGTCCGCCCTCCCCTGGGCCCGGGCCTGTTCGCCCGGCAGAACCACCTGTTGGCGGCACTGTCCCGAACGGACCTGTCGCCGCCCGAGGTGTCGGCCGCGGTCGACGCGATCGTCACCTTCGTCGACGCCGCCGCGGCAGCCCAGGCCGAACACGTGCGGGCCTCCGCCGTGAGCGGCGAGTCCGAGGACGACTGGTGGTCCGCCCGCCAGGTCTTCTGGGACGAGGTCTTCGACCCGGCCCGCTACCCCGCCATCGCCCGTTCGTGGGCCGACGGCGGCTTCGACCGCAACGCCGCCCAGGCCAGGGCAAACGCCTTCGACTTCGGCCTGCGCGCCCTGCTCGACGGCATCACCGCGATGGCCTCCGCCGAGGAACGTCGATACGACCTTCGGCGTGGAAGGCACGACTGACCAGGACGTCGGGCGGAGTGGTGGGTGCCGAACGGCCCAACTCGCCTGCTGTTTCCGGGGTCTCGGGGGCAGGGCGGTGTTCGAGGTGGCGGCAGAGGATCTCGGCGACCGGGAACGCGCGCCACTCGCGGCGCCCATTCGTGTCCGGGACGAGGCGTACGGCGGTTGCTCCGGCGAGGCGTTCGCGGAACGTACGCCGCCCGGGTGGGGCGTAGGCGGGCAGGTCGGACAGGCCGGCGCCGAGGCGGGCGGCGGGGTCGTCGCAGACCTCGTCCGGATCGGCGTCGTCCGAATCCACCAGCCCGCCCGTGACCTCGGCCGGGTCGAGCAGCGCCACGAACATCGGCCGCCACGGTCGAGTGCCCACCGACAGCCGCACCTACCGGTGGATTGTTGGTTCGGGAGATACAGGTGCAGGCCATGGCCTGCACCGACCGAGTTCATCAGGGCCTGTAACCGGGTGGGTGGGGGCGCGTTCGACCATGCCCGCCAGTAGCGTTGCGGCACGATCCAGGGGGTCGTCCAGGCGCGGACGGCCCGGAACGCCCGGGGCCGGGACGGCGGCGGGGGCGGCGGGGTGGTTTCGGGTCCCCTCTCTCCGGCGTCGTCGCGGGGCTGCGGCGCCGGGGTGTTCGTCGGCTCCCGTTCGGTGAACCAGGCCTCCCAACAGAACGAGAACGCGCAGTTCACCAGGGTTTGATGGCGACGGATCGCCGTGTCGGAGCGGACTTGGAAGTCGGGCCAGCCGAGTTCGCCCTTCACCTGCCTGTAACTCTGTTCAATCCAATGACGGATCCCGTGGATGCGGACCATCTCCGTCGGGTCGGCTGCGGGATGCGGGCTTTCGTCCTCGCGTGGCCCGCCCGGGCGGGGCAGGTTGGTGGCGAGATACCAGGTGGCCTTGGCCGGCAGGGTCGCCGGGTCGGCGGTCGCCACCACCAGTCGGGTCGTTCCGTCCGGGCCCCACCACCCGAGTGTCGCGTCGGCGGCCCACCACGTCTCGGTGTGGCCGTCACGGAAGGTGCGGGGCACCGCGTGCCAGTCGCCGGGATCCCGTGGTCCGCCCCAGGCCGGGACGCGGGCGGCGTCGACGGGAGAGTGGGCCTGGTCGGCGCGTGCCCGGATCCCGTGCCGCGGTCTCAACGCCATCACGAACGGCACTACGAGGTGGGCGAGTTCACAGCGGAAGCCGTCCTGGTCGCCGTACGCGCAGTCCGCGGCAACCGCCCGGAAGGACACGCCCGCGTGCTTTGCCTCACGGGCCAGCGGTTCCGGTTTGCAGTTTCGTGCGGAACCCGGGGTCGTCCTTCCCCTTCGCGAAGTGATGGGCCGGCGTGTAGGGGACGGCGTGCAGTGGATGGTGGAGGCGCTCGTCCGCCCAACAGGTGGTCACCGTGACGACGCCGCGGTCGATCCTCCCGACGGATCCCGGGTACTGCTTGCCCACGTGCGCGGTCGCCGTCCCGTCCTTGCGGTCGCGCACGTCGGAATCGTCGATCCCAGACCCCGCCCGCGTGCGGCGCGGTCGCCGGATCCGCGAGCAACAACTCCACGCGGCGGGTGTCGACCCGCTCGTGGTCCCAGGTCGACTCGAACAGGAAGAACCGGAGCCGCTGCACCGCCGGGTGTTGCGCGCCGACCACTGGCGAGCACGTGCAGCCCGAAGCCGGCACCGGCGTCGGCAGCCCGCCGGCAGTACGGCAGCCGGGTAGCGGCGGCCCCGTCCGTCGCGCGGATCGGGCACCGCGTCCAGCCGGCGCAGGTCGGCGGCGCATGGCGTCACGCCACACACGATCGACACGAACCGGACAACTCCCCTTCTGCAATGACCCTGGGTCCGATAGGAAGCCCATCCGTGGTGTCATGGGCAAGTTGGTGGAACATACCTGATAACCGTATTTGACAGCGCTTGTCGGCTGCAGTTTGACCAATTTGTCGGAAGGTCTGGGCACAATCAGATTCGGCTATGATTTACGGACCCAGCTCGGCCGGTAGGCTCAGGCTGGGTTTCCTGTGGATTAATCTCCGAGGAGTGGCGGATGTCGTGGCTGATCACTTCCTGAAACAGCCGGACGAGTCGGCGAGCAAGGACAGCGCGGCTCGTTATGTGGAAGTCCGGTGTGCCGGGCGGCGTCTGCGCGCCAAGACACCCGATGGGCTTCTCGGGCTCCTCATCGAGAGCTACGGGGACTGCACCGATGACGCGCAGCGATTGAGTGCTCGGCTGGATTATGCCTGCCGGGCCCGGGTGGATATCCAGTCGCTGCTGATGGCCGGGGAGATGTTCGAGTACAGCACGCCGGACGAGTCCCGGGTCCTGCGCGACCGCGGACCTGCTCCGGAGCCGCCGCCTGTGTGGCACTGTGCGACACCGCTCGTTCTTGTGGCTTCCTTTTACGAGCCTGCGGGGGGGTTGTCCCGGCCGCGCACGTCGGAACCCGGCCAGGTCTGGTGGATCGATCCCTCGACGGCCTCTTCCCTGCTCGTTGCCCTGCACGAAGTGCGCTGGCTGGACATTATCCGGCCCGGCGGAATGCAGCCGCAGGATCGTGGGCCGTATCGGCACCAGGGGAAGAACGGATCGGCCGGATTCTGGCGTCGCCGTTTCCCCGAGATGCCACGCCGCCGGCCTCCGCCCTAAGGCCCTGCTCCCGGCCGGAGACCGTCTCACGCCATCCGGGTGCGAAGCCTGAAGACGTTCGCCGGAATGCGGCGACCGTACGGCGAGTCCGGCCTCCGGACCATGGTGGCCGCGTGTAAATAGATGGACGCTCGATGAACCATCCATATTTTTGGTGAAAAGTTTTGGGGCCTGAAAGCCGACGCTTCTCGTCACTTCGCGATGCGCATGAGTTCATGAAGACCGAGGTCGATCGCCCGGTCGAACCCTGTGAGATCACGCTCGACAACGGGTTCAAGTTGGACATGCATCCACACTTCTTTGACGATGGCACGTTCACCAACTCGTACGACCTGAACTGGGCGCCTGAAGACGCCCGGGCGGCGATGCGCATCACGCCACGTCCAGAAAGCATGCTCGTTCACGCTCCAGGTGTTTCAGCCAGCACCTCGGCGACTTTCTTCACCTTTCTGGATGAAGCATCCGCTATTCCCCGGCAGGCCAGCCTCAATCTCATCATCAGTGAAGGCCGAATTCTCGGTATGCCCGTGGTTGATCGGGAGGCCCTCTACATCCGTGACGGAGAGCTCGCGATGGACCACATAGCGGCAAGTGGCGAGTTATCGCTCAACGGAAGGACGCTGACCTGGGCAGGTAGTAGGACCGACCGAGATGCGCAGAGTCATGTGTATGGGAACGGCAACATCAGGGTCACCCTGAGACGAGACCCCAAGACCGGTAGCAAAAGGTGCCTGGACGAAAGCTCGCGTTTCACCCCCGTCATGCCCGCCGCAGAATCACGGTCGGACGTCGGATTCATGGCTTCGGAGGATGGCACGTTCACATCCGTGGCCGTCGCTCCGCAGGGCGGGATGGACATTTTCGCCCATGACCTTGTGGTCCGATGCCCGGAAGAGCACGTCAACCGGAAGGGAGAAAACCGCCTCGCCATCAAGAGTATCGGCTCCTTACGGGCGGATAACCTGCCCGAGTTTGCGGTCTCCTCTGGGCCTTCGCTGAAGACACCGGATTTTTTCGCTCATCCCATAAACCAGGATCCGTCGTTGGGCACCAGGCCCGTCTTCACGGACCTGCAGGCGATCAGGATGGTGGTCTACGGCGGGCTCGACGATCGTACGCACATCCGACTTTTCGACGGGCGGCCGGGCTCTTCGACCTTTCCGGGAGTGACACCCGCCCAGACGCGCGACATCATAACGGCCGACATCGGGTTCCACTGGGGCGCCCATGTGGATGGGGGTGGGAGCGCCAGGATATCCATCGTCAAAGACGGTGTTCTACGGAGTTTTGGAAATCGTCAATATCTGAAATGGCCACGGCCGGGTCAAGATTACTTCCTTTGGGAACGAGAGCCTCCAGGTCGTGATATTCCCACCCGTTTTGAATTGACGGGGCCGGGCAGGGCGCGCGAACCACGAGACCTGGATGTCGGGAAATATCTAGGGCCAGTAGCGGATCTTCGGAGGCAACTCGGCGGAGGATCTCCGCGTCATCGAGCGAATCCGGAAAGCGCCCCCTCGCATCCCTCCGCAGGGCGGGAAAATCTGCGCAATCCCCATGGGGCCCCCACCAGGAGACCCACCGAAAGGGACAGGGGCATTGGGTATTCGTGATCCGAGTACGCCTTGCCGGCGCGGAGTTTGACGGGCCGTCGACGACGCGGTCCACGACGGGACCGCACGGCCGGTATTCCGCGCACCAAGTGCTTGAGCGCCAGGATGTCGTTGGTGTTTGCTGCGGACACCCCGACCGTCGGGGGGGAGATGCCGCCACTCGCAGCCGCTGGTCAACACGTACACCACGGCGGTGAAGACCGCCCGCTCGTCCACCGGCGCGGTTCCGCCGCCCTGCGGACGCGGCCTGAACGGCGGCAGCAAGGGCGTCACCAGATCCCACAGTTCGCCAGGAACCAACCGCTGCGACGGACACCGGCCTCGTCCATCCCCACCGCGCGGTAACGCACCCGATGGTCGACCGGATCGAGTTCGAACCCGCACGCGTCCTCGTCCCCCACTGCTCGAGCCGCACGGTGCGCGTCTGCGGAGTGAACGGCGCCTCGACCACGTGCTCCCACTACCCGTCCGACGCGGGTGGGGCGTCGTGAACCTCGGTGTCGGCCCGATGCGGCCGGTGTGCACGCCGGTGGTCAGGGACAGATACCCCTCCACGGCGGCGTCGCACAGGCCGTTGACGTGCGCCGCCCGGCTCGCACCGACCTGCCCCGCCCGGCTCGCACCGACCTGCGCCGGTCGGCGGTTTCGAGCCGGGACACGATAGCTGGAACCCGGCCGGGCATGCCGGAGCCACTAGAGACGTGTCGCGGTCCGGACAAGGTCGGCGACGGCTCTGGACCGGCTGTGCGGTGGCCAGGCGATCACGGTGGTGACCGGGGGCGCGTCCAGCACGGGCACGGCGGCGAGGTCACCGTGCAGTTGGGCTCGGCACGACTCCGGTGAGACCGCGCACGCCCGGCCGAGCGCGACGAGCTGCAACAACTGTGCGTGGTCGCGCACTTGTGGGCCGGGGCCGGGCGGGTAGGTGCCGTCGGGGGCGGGCCAGCGTGGCAGGGGCAGGCCCGGCAGCCCGGTGATGTCGGCCATGTGCACATGGGCCCGGGCAGTGAGCGGATGCCCGGCCGGCAGGACCGCGACCTGGCCCTCCGTGCTGAGCTCTTCGGTGTGGAACCCGGCTGCCGAGTCGAACGGCCGGTGCAGCAGCGCCACGTCGGCCCGGCCTTCGCGCAGGAGTCGTTGCTGCTCGGCCGGGCCGCACAGGATGACGTCGACGGGGACCGCGTCGGGTTCGGCGGCGTACGCGTCGAGCAGTTTCGCCAGCAGCTCGCTGGACGCGCTGGCCTTCGTGACCAGGGCCAGGCCGGGACGGCCGGTCACGGAAAGGGCTGCGCGTCGGGTCCGGCGCTCGGCGGCGTCGACCGCGTCGAGCGCCGCCCGGCCCTCGACCAACAGCACCGAGCCGGCCTCGGTCAGCGTGACGGTGCGGCTGGTCCGATCCAACAATGCTGCCCCGAGTCGGCGTTCGAGCTGCTGTATGGCCCGTGACAAGGGCGGCTGCGCGATCCCGAGCCGCTGCGCGGCGCGCCCGAAGTGCAGTTCCTCGGCGACAGCGACGAAATATCGCAGTTCCCTGGTCTCCATTTCGCCACGATACTCGGGATCAATACCCTGACGGTATCGCCGGCCACCTGATCGGTCTTGGACCGCGGTCGGGGTCCGAGAGCAGCATGGTCCCCATGAGCGAACGGACGATTGCGCTGGTCACCGGCGCGAACAAGGGAATCGGCTACGAGATCGCCATGGGCCTGGGCGCCCTCGGCTGGAGCGTCGGCGTCGGCGCTCGCGACGATCGGCGCCGTGAGGGCGCGGTAGAGAGACTGCGCGCGGCCGGCGTCGACGCGTTCGGCATACCGCTGGACGTGACCGACGACGCGAGCGCCACCGCCGCCGCGCGGCTGATCGAGGAACGGGCCGGGCGTCTCGACGTGCTCGTCAACAACGCCGCCATCACCGGCGGCATGCCGCAGGAGCCCACCCGGGTCGATCCCGCCACCATCCGGGCGGCCGTGGAGACGAACGTGATCGGCGTCATTCGCGTCACCAACGCGATGATGCCGCTGCTGCGCCGATCCGCCTCGCCACGGATCGTGAACATGTCCAGCAGCGTCGGCTCCCTCACCCGGCAGTCGGGAACCGCCGCCGAGCAGACGACGGGCCCGGTGGCCGTGGCGTACGCGCCGTCGAAGACCTTCCTGAACGCCGTCACCCTCCAGTACGCGCGGGAGCTGAGCGGCACGAACATCCTGATCAACGTCGGCTGTCCCGGCTACGTCGCGACCGACCTCAACGGCTTCCGCGGCGTGCGCACCCCCGAACAGGGCGCGGCGATCGCCATCAACCTCGCGACCCTTCCTGACGACGGCCCCACCGGCAAGTTCTTCGACGACGCCGGCGTAGTGCCCTGGTGACGTACACGGCGGTCATCGACCGCCGGGTGAGCCGGCTTCGCCCGCCACGAACAGGTCTATCGACACCGGTTCCCCTCGCCTGCTCCGGGCAGGCTCCGCTGTTTCGAGCTGATACCAGTCCTGGGTGACCATCCAGGACTGGTATCCCGGAAGACCCCGGCGAGACCGTCCGGCTGTCCCCGCGTAGTGCGGAAGTCGCCGAGAAGTCGGTAGAGCGTGATCACAGTTGCGGCGTCGGCGGGGGCCTGCCCTCTCTCGGCAGAGTCGCCTTCGTGCCCCTGGGTGAGCACCACCCGCACCCGTCCGCGCATCCGTTGGCGCGCGTCGACCCACTCGGGCCAGGTGGCGACCGCGTCGAAGCGGCGATCGTCGCGACACGTCCGGCCGTTCGTGACTCCAAGCGCCCGTCGGGCCCGTCCTGGCGTTCCCGACCGGCGCGCGGACGTCCTTTCGCCGAAGGCCTGGCCGCGCGGGACCAGGCGAGGCCGTCGGTCCACTTCGCGGCTCGGCCCTCGAACGGGCCGCGCCGGAGCTTGCGTTGACGCATCGCCATCGGTCGCGACGACCGGGGTCGGCGGTGCCCGACGGGAGGTCTCCTCGGCCTCCGCGTCGAGCATCTGCCGCCGCGGGGTCCGACGCGCGGCCACGCCCAATCGGCCGGCAGCCGTACGCCGGGGTTTACCTGATCGGGGCGTGGAGGACGGACGAGCAGCGACGCGATGCCCTGGACACCGCGCGCCCAAAGGCGGGTTGCGATAGATCAGCTGCGGGACCCGCACTCACGCCCCGTCCGCGTTCCGCCGACGGGGCCGATGCACGCTCCGATCGGATCCGGTGCATCGGACGCGACACCTCCCGATTCACGGCGCATTGCCTGTATGCGAACGTTGCGCCACGCGAGGCCGGCGTCGTAAAGGCCCTGCGGGACGTCGGGTCGGGCGTGCGTCGATCCCAGTCGAGGCACGTGGCCTCGAGGGCGCGGTGGAAGTGCGGGTCGGTGGCCTAATGAGCCGTGGTCTTCCTGGTGGTGTCGCGGTAGATGAACGTGGCGATGGTCAGGGCCGCCGTCACGTAGAAGAGCCGCAGCGCGAGGTAGGTCGGATCAAAGTCGCGGTCGGCGTCGGGGGCCGCGTGCAGCCGCAGGAGGCAGCCCGCCGCGAGCACCGCTCCCGCGTAGCCCGCCAGCCGCGTGCGCAGGCCGAAGCCCGGGACGAGCACCGCCGTCGCCACCAGGGTCGTCGCCAGTCCGACGAAGACGCCGACGCTCGTGAGGCCGTCACCGGCGACGGCCTCCATGACGCTCCAATAGCCTTTCGAGTCCAAGTAGGCGGGCTGGAACAAGGTGATGGCGAACAGCGTGACCAGCATCGCCGGGGCGGCGAGCCGTTCCTGTGGCAGTGCGGTCCCGCTGCGGGTACGGACATCGCGGCGGATGTACGTGGCGACGCCGGCGGCCGTCGTCAGGTAGAAGAGCCACATTCCGGAGCGGATCGCTTTCTGCTCCTCGTCGTCGAGGTCGTAGTAGGGCGGGTTGGACGAGCCCAGCCACAGGAGGCAGCCCACGGCGAGTGCCGCTCCCGCGTAGCCCGCCAGCCGCGTGCGCGCGCCGGAGCCCGGGACGAGCACCACTGTCGTGACCAGGGTCGTCGCCAATCCGACGAAGGCGCCGGTCTTGACGAGGCCACCGCCGCCGAAAGCCTCCTTGACCGTCCATTGCCCGTCTTGGTCGTCGATCCAGGCCTCGCCCGTCCCCGAGAACGTGTAGGCGGGCAGGAACAGGGAGATCGCGAACAGCGTGAGCAGTACCGCCGGCGGAAGGAAGCGTTCCAACGCGTCGTGTCGCACCGGGTCGCGCGACCTCACCGGCTCCGCGGGCGTCCGCAGCAGTTCGGCGCACTCGGCGGCGGTGGGTCGCTGGTCGGGACGGGGCGAGGTCATGCGGGTGAGCAGGGGCAGCAGATGCCCGGGGGCGGCGGTCTGGACCTGTGCGGTGAGTTGTTCGGCGGGCAGGCGGTGGCCGGTGAGTTTCTCGACCAGGACCAGGCCGAGCGCGTACACGTCCGAGGCCGGCGTGGCGGGATGGCCCTGAAGCTGTTCGGGGGCCATGTAGGCGGGGGTGCCGAAGGCCCTCCCCGGGGCGGTGATGGTGCGGGTGAGGGAGGCGTCGTCGCGGGCGATGCCGAAGTCCATCAGCACCACGCGCCCGTCCGGGCAGATCATGATGTTGGCGGGCTTGACGTCGCGATGCAGGATCCTCGCCGCGTGCACGTGCGCGAGCGCGTCCGCCAGGCGCGCGCCGGTCTCGACGACCGAGTCCACCTGTGCGGTCTCCCAGGTCGAGCCGTGCAGCTTCTCCATCACGAGGTAGGGCAGGGGCCCGCCGTCGTGGTCGATCGTCCCGGCGTCGTGGACGGTGACGATGCCCGCGTGATGGAGCGAGGCGAGGGTCCGGGCCTCGCGGGCGAACCGCGTTGCGGCTTCCGGGTACTGCATCACGCCGGTGACGAACTTGACGGCGACCCTTCGGTCGAGCGTCAGGTCCAGCGCTTCCCAGACTTCCCCCAATCCACCTCTTCCCAGGACGTGTTCCACGCGATAGCGGCCCCCGATGATCGTGCCCCCGTGCACCCGATCTCCTCCACAAGACGTCGTGCTGCCTGCTCAACCGATGTGCGGGCCAACCTAGTTGAGGCGACTGCCACAGGTATCCGCCCTCGGCCTCCGGTGAGGGATACGTACGGCAACGGCCTCGTCGGGCGCGGTTCGGCCGGGCCGTCGGACAACGCGGTGGTGCCGGAGGCGCCGCCGTCGATCGGGTCGCAGACCGTCGCCTACGTGGGCCCGGCGATCCGGCGCGCGTGCGAGGCGGTCCGCGAC
>NZ_JBSFEO010000065.1:0-48400 GCF_053594475.1 Embleya sp. NPDC001921 | reverse complement strand
ATCTGGAAGGCGGTGGCGGACGATATCTGGTACCCGTGACCATGAATGAGGCCTGGCGGCTCTTCAACCGTATTTCTTCTCCGGTTCGCCACAGCACGAAGCATGTACTCGCCTGGTCCACATGGCGAAGAAGAAGCCAAGCTCGAGCCCGCATCAGCCATTACAGACGCCGAGGACATCCCGAAGTGTCGTTGCAGTACTAAGGCTTGTCCCGTAAGTGTTGATCGCGGGTGGGATGATCTTGGTGTGGCTGGTGTGATCACGGCGTCGGAGCCGTCCTGGATAGCCCCGTTCACCGGGCTGAGCCCGCGTCAGTTCGGCAAGCTGGTCACCGCGTTGCGACGCGAGGGCGCCGACCGGCCCGGAAGGGCCGGCCATGGGCACTGCCGTTGGAGGACCGGGTGCTGCCGGTCGCCGCGTACCGGCGCACGAACCTGACACTGCGCCAACTCGCGCCGCTGTTCGGCATATCGAAGTCCGCAGCCGATCGCGTCGTCGACCATCTCGGCCCCATGCTCGCCCTCCGGCCACGCAAGCGTTTCCGCAAGGACACCGTCCTGATCGTCGACGGCACCCTCGTCCCCACCCGCGACCACACGGTCGCCGAAAAGTCCAAGAACTACCGGTACTCCACGAACCACCAGGTCGTCATCGACGCCGACACCCGCCTGGTCGTCGCGGTCGGCCGCCCGGTCACCGGCAACCGCAACGACTGCAAGGCCTGGGAGTTGTCCGGTGCCAAGGCTGCCGTCGGCACCGCGCGGGTGATCGGCGACGGCGGCTACCGCGGCACCGACGTCCTGGTCCCCCATCACCGCGAACGCGGCCAGGACGAACTTCCCGACTGGAAACACGAGCACAACACCTCACACCGCCGTGTTCGCGCCCGCGTCGAGCACGTCTTCGCCCGCATGAAGACCTGGAAGATCCTGCGCGATTGCCGGCTCAAAGGCGCCGGCGTCCACCACGCCATGCTCGGCATCGCCCGCCTGCACAACCTCACCCTCGCCGGCTGACCCAGCGAGAAACCCCGATCCACACGCCCCGAGATCAATTACGGGACAAGCCTTAGCCAGGTCGGTCGCACGTGGCCGATCTGCGTCACCTACAGCGCCACCGTCTCCGACGGCGGCGGCGCCGAAATCGTCCGCCCCACCGGCCGGCACCTTGCAACGTTGGCCCCGTCCACGAACCGGAGCCCCGGCGGGCAGGCGGGGCCGAAGGCCCTCCCGCCACCGCATACCCTCTCCACCTCGTCGTCCGCGCCCGGCAACCACCAGGGCAGACCTCGGTCCCGCTCATGCGCACCGGCCGGCCCCGCCGATGCGGGCGGGTCCGGCCAGGACGCGGTTCGGGCGAGTCTGTTCAGAGGGTGGAGGCCCCCGATTCGGCGGGTGTGCGGAGGGGCTGCCACAGGGTGTTGCGGAGGTCGGTGCCCCGGACGAGTTGGATGCGCCAGGGGTCGATGCGGAGTACGTGGTAGTCGGGGTCGTCGGGTCCGCCCTGCCAGTAGCGGGCGGGGTCGTAGCCGACGCCGGGCGGGCCGCCGTTGACGTACAGGTCCCAGGCGTACTCCCGGGATTCGCGGTCCTCGGCCCACGTGGAGACGCTGTCGACGAAGACGGCGTTCTGGCGGGGGCTCCAGTACGAGTAGGTGGTGTGCGGGTTGTCGGCCAGGTGGGCGGCCTTCACCGGGGTCTTGTAGACCGCGAGCCAGCCTCTCGGGGCGCCGTCGACGACCTCCCAGACGGGGAAGAGGATGCGCGCACGCGGGCGGTGTCGCTTGTCGACGGTGATCATCGTGGCGTACTTGATCTCGCGGATGTAGGAGAAGAACGTGTCCTGGATGTCGGCGAAGTCGCTGACTTTGGTGGCCATGGAGGGCTCCTGAGGTTGTGGGTGGGTCGATGGTGCTCAGCGCGCGACGGGGACGTCGGTGGCGTTCTTGGTTCGTGCCGAGGTCGGAGTAGGGATCTGGGTCACCGCGCCGGGCGCATCGGTGTCGTCGTCGCCACTCCCGCCGACCGCCGTCGATCCCGAGCGCAGCCCGAACGCCCCGATCACCGCCGCGACAGCGGCCGCCACGAACGGGACGACGAGCGCGGCCCGGTAGCCGTCGAGTTGACCGGAGGCCGAACCGGCGTCCGTGGCCGCGATGTTGACCGCGGTCACGGCGGACAGGCCCAGTGCCGAGCCGAACTGGAACGAGGTGTAGAGCAGCCCGCCGGCGAGACCCTGTTCCTCCTCGTCGACGCCTTCCGTGGCGGCGATGGTGAGCGGGCCGTACGAAAGGGCGAAGGCCAGGCCGAGGAGCACGAGGCTCGGCAGCATCGCGAGATAGGTCCAGTCGGAGCCGACCGGCAGGAACAGCGCATAGGCCACGGACGCGAGTACGAGCCCGCCGAAGATCACCCGGGCGTTGCCGAAGCGCTCGACCAGCTTGGGGGTGAGGAGCGGCGACAGGACGGCGTCGATGCCGATGACGATCATCGCGAAGCTGGTCTCCAGCGTCGACCAGCCGCGCAACTCCTGCAGGTACAGAACGACGATGAACTGGAAGCCGAAGAAGCCGCCCGCGAACAGCAGCCCCGAGAGGTTGGCGCGGAGCAGTGCGCCGTTGCGCAGGATGCCCAGGCGCACCAGCGGCGCGGCCGACCGGCGCTCGATGACGACGAAGGCCGCCAGGAGCAGCAGACCCCCGCCGACCGTGGCGAGTGTCTCGACGAGGGTGGCGTGGGCGGCGCGTTCGACCCCGAGGACGATGAGCACGATGCCGCCGGTGACGGTCAGGCCGCCGAGGATGTCGAAGCCCTCGCCCGTGCGCGCCGGACGCGGCGACTTCGGGACCACCGCGAGTGCCGCGATCAGGATGAGCGCGGACAGGACGACCGGAGCGAAGAACACCCAGCGCCAGCCCGCCGAGGTCAGCAGGCCGCCCGCGACGAGGCCGATCGAGAACCCGCCGGCGGCGGTCCCCGAGTAGATGAGCAGGGCGCGATTGCGCTGCGGGCCCTCGGCGAAGCTCGTGGTGATGATGGACAGACCCGCCGGGGTCATGAACGCGGCGGCGACACCGGTTACGAAACGGGCGACGATCAGCATCCAGCCCTCCGTGGCGAAGCCGCCGAGGCCGGAGAAGAGCAGGAAGACGACAAGCCAGAACACGAACATCTGCCGCCGCCCGAAGAGGTCGGCCGCGCGCCCGCCGAGGAGCATGAAGCCGCCGTAACCGAGGACGTAGGCACTCATCACCCACTGCAACTCGCCGGTGGACATGCCCAGGTCGGCGCGGATCGAGGGCAGGGCCACGTTGAGCATGGCCACGTCGATGCCCTCGAGGAAGATCGCGCCGCACAGGACGAGCAGCACGCCCCAGCTGCGCGCGCCGAGGCCACCGAGGGCGCCGGAACCGTCCGTGGTGTCGCGCGTACCTGTACTGCTCGCGCTGCTAGTACTATTTGTGCCGCTTGTGGCGCTTGTGTCGGCAGTTTCTGGGGACATATCGGAAACGCCTCCGGGGCGAGTGGTGATCGGGATGTCACCACCTTCGTCCCGGACGCCAAAGTGGAACAACGGCGAAGATCTCACCGTTCATGCAGTCCGACTGCATGATCCGATCGACCGCCGTGAGGGCCCCATGGAACGCGATGAACTGGAGACGTTTCTGATCCTGGCCGAGGAACTCCACTTCGGCCGGACGGCGGACCGCATGCGCCTGTCGCGCTCACGCGTGAGCCAGCTCGTGAACCGTCTGGAACGGCACGTCGGGGCTCCGCTGTTCGTGCGGACGAGCCGCCGGGTCGGGCTGACCGTGATCGGACGCCAACTGCGCGACGACGTGGCCCCGCTCCACCTCGCGCTGGCGGCGGCCGTCGAACGGGCCCGGAGCACCGCGCGCGGCATCGACGCGGTGCTGCACGTCGGATTCTCGACGCCGCTCACCGGTGAGATCGTGCTCCGCGCCGCCGAGATGCTCCGGAGTGCCCACCCCGAACTGGCGGTGGAGATCTGCGAAGTGCCCCTCGCCGATCCATACGGGCAGTTGCGCAACGGGGAGTTCGACGTGCAGGTCGCGGAACTGCCGGTACGCGAGACCGACCTCGCCCACGGTCCCGCCCTGCTCCGCGAAGGACGCACGCTGGCGATCGCGAGCGATCACCCGCTCGCGGCCCACGCCGCAGTCGTCTTCGAGGACCTGGCCGACCTGCCGCTGCTCACCATCGCCGGCGAAATCCCGGACCACGTACGCGAGTTCCACGCACCGACGCACACACCCGGCGGGCGGGCGATCGGGCGCGGCCCCTCGGTCACCAACATGCAGGAAGCGTTGATGATGGTGGCGGCCGGACGCGGGGCGCTGCTGTCGCCCGCACACGCCTCCGCGTACTTCGCGCGGCCCGGGGTCACGTACGTGCCGTTCCTGGACGCCGAGCCGGTCGACTACGGCCTGGTGTGGCGCAGCGAGGAGAACACGGAGGCGATGCGCGTCTTCGCGCAGGCGATCCGGAGCGCGGCCCGCGAGGGAGCCGGAGCACCGGCGTCGGGCGGCGGCGGTACGACCGGGAGCGCGGGCCGGGGCGCGACGAACTCGGCGCCGGGTACGGGCACGCGCGCCCGCGCGACCGGGGGCGGTGTCCCGGCACCGACGACGACGCCGGCGAGCGTGTGACGAAGGCGCCGGTACGTGCGAAGCCGCGGCCATACCGCGCCGCGACCCGCGCTGCTCCCCGCGCGGGTCGCAGGACGTGAACGACGGCGTCAGGCCCTGCCCGACGCGGTGTCCGCGACGATGTCGTTCAGCAGTGACAGGGCCGCCGCCGAGGGCGAATCCGGAGCGGCCGTGAACACGGCGACGCGCTGACCCTCGTCGGGCAGGGCCATGAACTCGATGGTGAGCCGCATCGTGCCCACGACCGGGTGATGGTAGTCGCGCGTGTTCGTGCCGCAGTCCCCGACCGTGTGGGCGGCCCACAACTTCGCGAACTCCGGGCTGGCAAGCGTCAGTTCACCCACGAGGGTGGCCAACGCCGGGGCCCCGGGGTAGCGGCCCGAGATGAGCCGCAGGTCGGCGACGGTCGAGCGCGCCTTGCGGGTCCAGTCCCCGTACAACTCCCGAGCGTGCGGGTCCAGGAAGAGCAACCTCGCGATGTTGGGGCGATCCGCCGGCCGGCTCGGTGCGGTGAAGTCCACGTGTCCGGCGATCAACGCGTGCGCCATCGGGTTCCACGCGAGCACGTCCAGGAAGCGCCCCATCACCAGGGCCGGCACGCGTGCGAACGCGTCGATCATGAAGCCGACCGTGGGCCGCACGTGTTCGGGCTTGCTCGCGCGCCGGCGCGGCTTGGCGGCCGGCCGGGCCAGTGTGTACAGGTGCGTGCGCTCGACGTCGTCCAGGCGCAGCACGCGTGCGATCGCGTCGAGCACCGCGTCCGACGCGTTCGGGCTCTGGCCCTGTTCCAGGCGCGTGTAGTACCCGGCGCTGACGCCGGCGAGCTGGGCCAACTCCTCGCGGCGCAGGCCCGGGACGCGTCGGCGCCCGCCGAACGTCGGTAGTCCGGCCTCCTCGGGGGAGAGTACGGCCCGTCGTGAACGCAGGAATTCGCCCAGCTCCGCATGCGTGTCCATGCACTCGATTGTGCCCGTGACGCTGCGGCCCTGCCTGCACCTGCCAGGTGTAGGCACCGGGGAGGTACCCCCGACACGGGGCCGGCTGCCCCGCCGATCCGCGCGCAGTCTGGTGTCCGACGCAACGACGACCACCACGAACGGGCAAGGGGAGCGGAGCACATGAGAGTCATCGTGATCGGTGCCGGCGGCACCCTCGGCAGCGCCATCGCCGCCGAACTCGAAACGCGACACGACGTGATCCGGGTCGGCCGGCGCGGACCGGTACACGCGGACCTGACCGACCGGGCCTCGCTGGACGCGATGTTCGACGAGGTCGGCGCCTTCGACGCCGTGGTGTGCGCCGCCGCGAGCGGCGCCCTGACCCGGTTGCACGACGGCGACGACGCCGCCTTCTGGACGGGTCTGAGCGGCAAGCTGGTCGGCCAGGTCGACCTCGTGCGGCGGGCCATCCACCGGGTCCGGGACGGGGGTTCGATCACCCTGACCGGTGGGCGCTTCGCGGAGCCGATTCCGGGGTCGAGCACCGGCTACCTGGTCAACGCCGGCCTGGAGGCGTTCGTACTCGCCGCCGCGACCGAGACGACGCGCGGTATCAGGCTCAACATCGTCAGCCCCGGTTGGCTGAGCGAGTCCCTCGCAATGCTCGGTATGGACCCTTCACCCGGCACACCCGCCGCCGACGTCGCCCGCGCCTACACGGCCGTCGTCGAGGGCGATGCCCACGGCCTTGTCATCGACCCCACCACCACCCCGATCGGACTGTGACCACCATGCCTGACACCCTCGTCGTCCTGGCCCACCCCGACCTCGCGAACTCGCGGATCAACGCGGTGCTTTCCGACGCCGTCCGCGACCTGCCCGACGTCACCGTGCACGACCTGTACGCGGCCTACCCCGACCTGCGCATCGACGCCGACCGCGAGCGGGAACTGCTGCTCGCACACGACCGGATCGTGTTGCAGTTCCCGTTCCACTGGTACTCCTCGCCCGCGCTGCTCAAGCAGTGGTCGGACGACGTACTCGCCTACGGTTTCGCGTACGGCGCCGGCGGCACGGCCCTGCACGGCAAGTCGTTGCGGGTTGCCACCACGGCCGGCGGAGCCGCAGAGCTCTACCGCCCCGACGGGCTCAACCGATTCCCGGTGGCCGACCTGCTGCGCCCGTTCGACGCGACGGCGAACCTCGTCGGGATGCGCTACGAGGACCCCTTCGTGGTGCATGGCGCGCGCGTGCTGGACGACAATGACCTGGCTGAACTCGCCCGCCGCTACCGGGAGGTGCTGACGGGAAAGGTGCTGGCCGGCGTGTCGGCCTGACACGCTCGCCCCGATCCGGCCGCCCCGATCCGGCCGCCCCGATCCGGCCGCCCCGATCCGGCCGCCCCGATCCGGCCGCCCCGATCCGGCCGCCCCGATCCGGCCGCGCCGGGTCGGGGTCGTCGGCTGCGCGGCGGCGGGTGGAGGGGAAGGCTGTGCCGTCTCGATCCCGCTGATGCCGCCACCGGGCCGGTCAACAGCGGCGCCACGCCGTGTCGACGGGTCTCGGGATCGACCATCTCAGCGCCGGACATCGCCGCCGTCGACGACGTGGCCGGAGCACGGCCGGAGGGGGCGCGGGGCGCGGGCGGGGACGCGGGTGTGCCGGGAAATGGTGCACAAGTGCCCTGCCGGCAGCGGGAAATGGTGCACCAAAGCCCTGTTCCGGCGACCGGCGGATGCCCTAACGTGCTGCTCGCCGCCGATGAAACCGACGCGGGCGATGCAAGCGGATCGACGCGAGTCCACCTCCGCCTGACCGCGCCGAGACCGCCTCACCGATCCAAGGATTCCCATCAGTGCGCAAGAAACGTGCAGGATCGATTCCGGGCTTCGTCACCGTGCCGGGCGGCAGCTCCGCCATGGCAGGTGCCGCCGACGCCTTCGTGAACGCCGGCATCAAGGATGACGACAAGGCCGGCACGGCCTGGGACGTGTACGGCTCCCCGCTCGTCAACTGAACCGGCAACACCAGTCACCGAACCGGCAACAGCTCTGCGGTGGCCTCGGGTTCATCCGGTATCGCCGCACGGGCGCGGCGCTGTCGGTCGCCACGATGTGACCGGCACCCACCCCCTCGATCGGGCAACGGATCGGTGGACGACCCGGCCTGTCGGCTGATCCCATTCGAACTTCCAAGGGCGTCGACGGGCAGACGAACGCCTTGGAGTGGTCGGCGATGGAGCCGAAGGCAGCGGGTCCGAAAGAAGCGGGTCCGAAGGACGCGGGCTTGTTCGCGCCGTGGGGATTCGGTCGATCCGACCGTCTGCTTCGGCATCTCATCTGGCGGTCCGGCGTACCGGTCGACCCGTTCCCGGTTCTGCATCCCGGGCTGGTCGCCGCGCGTGACCTCTTCGAGATCGAAGACGTGCTCGGCAGCGAGTTGGCGCTGGCACAGCGCGGTCTGGCCGAGGCATACGAGTACGAACCCCGGGTCTCGGTGAACCTGGGAAGCGCCGACGTCGAAGGCGCTCGCCATTTCGCGGACGGCCTGCTGCTCGGTGCGCGGCACTTCCCCGACGCGCTGGTGGAGAGAATCGTCGGGACGGCGTTGAGCAGGCTGTCTCTGGAGGCGGTGGAAGGCGAGACGCAGGCGACGGCCCTGACCTCGTGCGAGATCTTCACCACCCGCCCCGATGAGCTCGGGCGTAGGTTCTTCGCGCACGCGGAGGCCGAGATCAAAGTCGACACCGCGGCCTTCCTCTCCAGAAAGCCGGCGAAACAGCGGGAGACGTACGCCGACCTCCGCGCGACCGACCGGGGCTTCCTGCTGCTCGGGATGGGGGCGGGCCTGCCCACCCCGACGGGTGTCCACGAGTACCTGCACGTAGTCGAGAAGGCGATGGCGCACCCGGAATGGCGCAAGGCAGGGGTGATTCCGGGCTACCCGAATTCGCTCAGGGACGACGTCCGCGCCGCCGTCGCACTGGAGGTGGGCAAACCCGCGGAACGGCTTACGAAAGCCGATTACGTCAGCGTCGTGGGTGAGTACGCGGCTACCAGCGACCTGGCGGAGTTGGTCGCCATCCTGGGCACCGACGCGATCATGAACGGGCCGAACGTCAAACCGATCAGCCGCCTCGTCTATGACCGCCTGCAGGCGGCGGTACGTCCCTTCGAGCCCGGGCCGGGAGCAACGTTGTCGGTCTGGCTGGGCCGAGCACGAACCCGCGACGTCCGGGCGGCCCTGAACCTCCAGGTCGAGGAACCGACACTGCCGCCCGAACTCGCAAGCGCGTCGCCCGCGCGGTCCCCGCAACCGCAACTCTCCCCGGAGCCCCAGCGGTCTCCGCAACGCCGGCGGTCCCGGCAACCCGAGCGGTCCCGGCAACCCCAGCTGTCCGCGATACGCGACGCCGACATCGCAAGGCTGGCGTCGACGGGACTGACGCCCGCCCACAAGCCCACCACACACATCAAGAACGACGCCTCGGCGCGCGTGAGTTCGGTGCCGACCAACGAGCCCATCCGCAGTCCCGCACCACCGCTGGTGATCAAATCCCGCAGCCTTCGAGACAAGAATCCGAGCCGCTCGATGTGATGCCCGGTCGCAGCGGACAACGTCGCGATCAGCCCGCCGGCGCGGCGCCGCGATGCTCCTGCGGGCTGATGCCGTACACCCGCTTGAACGCCGAACTGAGGGCGAACCCGCTGCCGTAGCCGACCTGCCGGGCGACGGCATTCAGCGTGACGTCGGATTGGCGCAGCAGGTCGGCGGCCAGGGCCAGGCGCCACTCGGTGAGGTAGGTCATCGGCGGCGTACCGACGGCGTTGCGGAAGCACTCGGCCAGCGTCGCCCGTGAGACGCCGACCTCGGCGGCGACCCGCGCCAGCGTCCAGTCGCTCGCCGGGGCCTCGTGGAACAGGCGCAGCGCCTCGCCGACCACGGGGTGGGTGTGGGCCCGGTACCAGGCCGGGGCCTCGGACTCGGGCCGGTCCAACCACGCCCGCAGCACCGCGATGAGCAGCAGGTCGAGCAGGCGGTCGAGCACGACGCTCTGGGCCGGCCCCTGTTGGGTGACCTCCTTGGCCAGCAGCGGAATGAGCGTCGAGTCCCAGGTGTCGTCGGACACGACCAGCAGCGGCGGCAGTACGTCGAGCAGGCGCCGGCCGACGGCGCCGACCTCCTCGTACACGCCGAGCACCATCTGCACCGACCCGTCGGGGTTGCTGCCCCAGGTGCGCGCCCCCAACGCCATCCGCTCGCGCAGGTCGACACCCTCGGGCGTCACGCACCGCTGACCGGGGTGCACGATCACCTGCGGCGGGGTCGCCGGGTCGTCGCGCATCACGTACGGGTCCGGCCCGCGGACGATGGCGACGTCGCCCCGGCGCAGCCGCACCGGCTCGCCGTGGTCGGGCTCGAAGCTCGCTTCGCCGCTGAGCATGACGGCCAGGCACAACGGCGAACCGTCCTGGACCCGGATCGACCACGGAGGATCCAGCAGGATGCGGAGAAGGAAGGCGCCGCTGGCTCGCGGCCCCTCGAGCAACCCGGCAAGTGCGTCCATGCGCAGAAGACTAGACGATCGCATATGCGTTCCGGCATCTCGGCCATGGACCGTCCAGATGCTGCCCGTTCAGACTGCTGCCATGACAACGAACGAGCACACGACGTTGGTTCTCGGTGGTACCGGCCGGGTCGGCCGCCGGGTGACGCGCAGGCTGATCGAGCGCGGCGTGAACGTGCGGGTCGGCTCCCGGACCGGAGAGCCCCCGTTCGACTGGGAGGACGCCTCGACCTGGGCCGGCGCCGTCACCGGCGTCAAGTCGGCCTACCTGATGTACTACCCCGAGATCGAGTGGCCCGGCGCCGGCGACGCCATCGCCGCCGTGGCCCGGCTGGCGGTCGACGCCGGCGTCGAACGTCTGGTCCTCCTGTCCGCCCGCAACCAGGACGAGGCCACCCGGTGCGAGGACGCCGTGACGAGCCTTCCGGTCGAGTGGACCATCGTCGCCCCGGCCTCGTTCAACCAGAACTTCGACGAGGGCGTGTTCCTCGAGCCGCTGCGCCAAGGCGTGCTGGCCCTGCCCGCCGGCGACAACGCCGACCCGTTCGTCGACGCCGACGACATCGCCGACGTCGTGGTGGCGGCCCTCACCGAGGATCAACACGTGGGCGAACGCTACGAGTTGACAGGGCCGCGCCTGTGGACCTTCGCCGAAGGCGTCGGCGAAATCGCTCGCGCGACGGGCCGCGAGCTGCGCTACGAGCCGATCACCCGGGACCGGTTCGCCGACGCGGTCGCCGCCGACGGCGCCCCGCGCGAGTTCGCCGAGCCGCTGGCCACGCTCATCTCCGAGTTCTTCGACGGCCGGAACAGCTCGCTCGCCGACGGCGTCGAACGCGCCTTGCACCGCAAGCCCCGCGACTTCGCGGACTGGGTGGCCGAGATCGCCCCCACCGGCGTATGGGACGCCGCCCGGTAGACGAGCAATGCCCGGGGGCGCCCGCCTGGTTCGAGCACGAGGCGAGGGAGCCCGTGCTTGTTGCGACGCACGGCCCACCCGGACTCCCTTACCCGTGCACGCCGAGCCCGCACCGACACCCTTCCCGTGAACCACCCCGACCCGGTCCCTGGCGGTCGTCCCGTGACCGTTTTTCAACCCCGCCTGCCCGGCACCGACCTGGTGACCGCGGTGCCGGGCAGGCCTTGCTCGGTCGCACCGGCGAAGCCCGAGGGGGCATGCCGCACCCGGCCTGAGCATTCGTCAACGATCTCCGGAGTGATGATGCAGACCATCCGACAGATGTTCACGACCATCCCGGACGGCCGCAACGCCCGGCCTGCAGGACGGCGTTCACCCGGTCCTCGACCGCCCGGCCCGCGAATTCGCCGACTGCGCGAAGGTCGCGGCGGCCACGTCCGGGATCCGGCACGGGGGCCGTACGTGAGCCCCTGGAGAACGGGCATCCTCGTCGCCGCCACCATCACCTCGGGACTGACCGCGGGGCTCTTCGTGGCGTTCTCCTACTCGGTGATGCCCGCGCTGCGCCGCAGCGACGACCGGACCTTCATCGAGGTCATGCAAAACGTCAACGAGGTGATCCTCAACCCGGTGTTCACGAGCTGCTTCGTGGGCGGCCTGGCCTTCGCGATCGCGGCGACGGCCACACACTGGCGCACCACCGACAAGGCCCTGCGGGCCTGGATCGTCGCCGGACTCGCCTTCTACCTGGCGATGTTGGCAATCACCGCCGGCTTCCACGTCCCGCTCAACCACGACCTGGCCGCAGCCGGCGCCCCCGACCGCATCACCGACCCCGCCGCCGTCCGCGACACCTTCGAAAACGAATGGGTCGCCGCAAACATCCTGCGCGCCCTGGCCAACCTCGCGTCCTTCGGTGCCTTCTCCTGGACCTTGGTCCTCCTCGGCCGCTCCAAGTCCCGCTCCACTGCCTCCGATTGCGTTCCGTCGCATTGATGGGGCGGCTCCCCGGCGGGTGGGACGCCGCCCCATCAATGCGACGGCACCCGGGTGATGGCGCGGCCGGTGAGCTCGCGGGCCGGTCGACCGCCACCATTCACCGTGCGGCCGGCGCGCCGTAGCGCGGGCTCGCCCAGTCCTGCGCGACGACGAAGTCCCAGGCGGAGGTGGTCAGGAGCGCGGGGCGCAGGGGCGGCGTCGGCCCCGGGTTCGTCGAGCAGCACGTGATGCTATGGACTCCCGCAGCCGACCACCACCGAGAATCCCGGCAGCGTGATCCGGTGACGCCGATCGAGTACGGCCCGACCGGACGATCAGCGCCCTGTTCGATCCGGCCGTGCCGCTGCGGAGTCGCCGGATGTCGTGAACCGGCGGGCGGGGACCCGTAGTGAACGTGCACGTACCGCACTCCCGCGCCTGGGATGGACCGAGAGTTTCCTGCCCCGGGCGGCGTGGAAACGGGCACGCGGCCATGCGGGCCGCCCGACAGTCACGCGAAGGACCGCCGAGAGTGTGCACGCGCTTGTGGTCGATCCTCCGAAGGCGTGCGGTGTCGCCTGAAGGAGCGAAGGAGCCCTCGGCGTCGAGGGCTCCTTCGTTGGGCGTTCGGGTTCGGTTGTGTCACTCGTTGTCGTTGCGTCGGCGGTGGCGCAGTCGGCGCAGTGCGGGCAGGGCGAGGGTGGCCAGCAGTGCCGAGGGCAGGTCGGTGAGCAGGCCGGTGAGGAGTTGGGCGAGCAGGTTCGTGGCGTCCACGGCGGTCCCCGATCGAGGTGGTGGTGGCCGGGCCGACCGCGTGTCGTGCCCGGGTGTCCAGACCACCGGATGTGGCGATCTTGCGCCGAACGCAAGGACGTTGTTGCGCCGCACACGGCAAAATGCGGGTACGCAATCGGGAAGGGATGTCGTGGGCGAGCTTGAGGAGCGGTCGGATCCGGTGCGGCGTGCGGGTCGGAATCGAGGCCGGATTCCCGACGACGCCGCCTACCCCGAACTGGCCGGGTACTTCCGCGTCCTGGTCGACCGCGTCCTGACCTGTCCCCGCAGCAGCGCCGCCACCGACGGGGACGTGGCGTCGGGGTCGGGCATCAGCGCGAGCACGTTGTCGCGTTACCTCGCGGGCCACTCCCGTCCCGAGCGTGCCGGCATGCGCGCCTTCCAGCGGTGGGTTGCCGAGGAGACCGCGACGCCGCTCACGGGCGAGGAGACCGAGCGCGGACTGACGCTGGTGTACGCCACGTACGACGCCCGCCACGACCACCTGCTCATCCGCCAGTTCGAACTCGACGCCCTCCAGGAGCGATACCGGGCCGAACAGGCGGCCACCACCCGCCGGATCACCGACCTGTCCGAGGAACTCGCGAAGGCACACCGCGCCCGCGAGGAAGCCGAACGCCACCTGGCGCAAGCCGACACCGCCTGGGCCTCACGCCTCGCCGATGCCGAGCAGCGCATCCGCGAACTCGAACGCGACCTCACCCAGGCCCGGGCCCTCGCCAGGCTGCAGGAAGCCGACCAGGAACGATGGGCCCAGGCGGCCGCCGACACCACCGCGGCCCTGGCCGCCCTCGACGCCGACGGCACCTCCGCGACGATCGCCGACACCGACCTACTGCTTCGCCGCATCGAGAAACTGCGCCACGACGGCCACCACGAGGACGCCCCCGCACTCCTGCACGCCGCGGCGGCGGAACGCGACATCATGGAACTACCCCTGCTGGCCCTGACTCTCGAAGCCGGCACCACCATCGAACGTCACGCGGACGTACCCGAACTGCTGCACTACACAGGACGGCTCCAACCGATCCCGGACATCGCCCGCCTGCTCGCGGTCGCGCACAATCGCGCCACCAACTCCCCGACCCTCGATGCCTCCCACGCGGACCAGGCGCTGCGCCGTGTCAACAAGGAATGGGCCGCCCCGCTGCTGCGCGGTGTTGCCATGCGTACCCCCGCCGACGTCATCGACCTGGTCGACCTGCTCATCGGCAAACGCCTTGTCCACAGCGTCCGTTCGCTGCTCGTCGCCTACGAGGGCGCGCACCCTTCGGACGAGCGATTGCGCGACCTGCTGAAGGAGGCGCGCGGTCACTCGCGCAACGCCGACGACATCGATTCCCCCTTGTTCACCGCGCTGAGGGCCGCGTTCTTGGGGCTTCCCGTCGGCGTGGCGCGGGACCGGTGGAACAGGCTGTTCAGGGACACGCCATCGGACGTGGGCCCGGCGGGCATCGAACCGGCGCCGCGACGTCGACGCTTTCTCGGACGTGGCTGACGCATCATCCGCTCGGGACCGCAACGCGTACAGCTCAGGCGACGCGGCCTTCGGGGCATGGCGGGGGGCGGTGCATCGGCGCGTGGTAGTGGTCGAGTTGCCGGCCTGCACGCTCGCGTGCGAGCCCGGGGGCACGGTGCGCGCGCACAAGGCGAGGGTGTGGTCGTGGTCGTGGTCGTGGTCTCGGTAGCGGTCGCCCATCAGGGCGAACGCGATAGTGGATGGACGCTCAGGCGAACCCGCGTGATTTCGCATGCTGTGGGTCGGCCGGTGATGCGTCGGGCCGGGCCGGGAGTTCCACTCGTACGGTGATCCCGCCGCCGGGGTTCGCGATGGCGTCCACGCTCCCGCCGTGGGCGCGGGTGATCGCTTGGACGATGGACAGGCCCAGTCCGTAGCCACCACCACCGTCGGTGTCGCCCGCACCGACGCGGGATCGTGCCCGATAGAAGGTCGAAGAGGCGATCCGCCGTCTCGTCGTCGGCGTATGGCCCGGTGTTGGCGGTCTCCATCACCACGGTTGCGTTGTGGCGGCGTACGGTCGTCCGCATGGATCCGCGGGCGAGGTTGTGCCCGAGTCCGTTCTCGATCAGGTTCGCCACGAGTTGGCGCAGCAGCACGGGATCCGTCTCGACCCGGCAGGCGGCGTCGGTGTGGACGTGCAAGCGGACGTCGCGTTCGCGGGCCTGGGCGGCGTAGTCGTTCGCCGTGGTGGCGACCAGGTCGCCGAGGTCGACGGACCGCAGGTCGAGCCGGGCGTTCTCGGCATCGGCGAGCCGCAGCAGGGACCGCACGATCGCGATGCTGCGGTTGTTGGCCTCGACGAGCATGGGCAGCAGTTCGCGGAACTCCTCCTCGCTGATCCCCCCTTCCACGACCTGCAGGGCGGTGTGGGTGGTCGCCAGAGGGGTCAACAGTTCATGGAGGCGTCGGCGGCGAACCGGCGGTGTGCGCCGAAGGACTGCTCCAGGCGGGCGGTCATGATGTCGAACGAGTCCGCCAGGTTGGTGAGTTCGTCGGCGGGGCCGTCTGCGTGGATGCGGTGGTGGAGGTCGCCTTCGGCGACCCGCGTGGCGGCTTCGCTGACGGCGCGCAGCGGGGTCAGCAGGCGCCGGGTGACGAACCAGCCGGCGGTCAGTCGGGTGACCAGAACGAGTCCGATGCCGACGGTGGTGGCGGTGAGCACGGTGGAGCGTACGTCGTCGGTGCTGCTGACCTTGGCTCCGGGCAGCACCATCCCGGGGAGGTGCTGCCCGGGAAGGGGCGGACCGTCCGGGGCCGACTCCGCGGGTGGCGCCGAATACGTCGGGACGACGCTGCCGTCCTTCGGCGGCGGCACCACGATGGTGGTGCTGTACGAGGGGACGAACCGCAGGCCGGTGAAGACGACGAAGGCCATCAGCGCCGCGACCGCGGTCAGCAATACGGCGAACCCGGCGAACAGCCGCGTCCGGATGCCCGGGCTCCGACGCCGGTGCGGGGTCGTCACGCGGCGACCAGGTGGTAGCCGGCGCCGATCGCGGTGTGCAGGAGTTGCGGTTCCCCGAGCTTGCGGCGCAGCGAATGCACCACCATCCGTACGGCGTTGGCCCCGCCGTCGGAGTCGAGGCTCCATGCCGTGTCCAGCAGGTCGTCCACGGCCAGGATGCCGCCGTCCGCGCGCATCAGCAGTTCCAGGTCGGCGAGTTCCTTCGGCGCGAACCGGATCTCCCGTCCCGCGCGGCTGACTTGGCGTCGGTGGGTGTCGAAGCGTAGGTCCGCGAATATCAGCACCGGTGGATGGGCGACGGGCGCGCGCCGGTACAGGGCGCGCAGGCGGGCGACCACCTCGCCGAGGTCAAAGGGCTTCGCCAGGTAGTCGTCGGCGCCCAGTCCGAGACCCTCGATGCGGTCCCGCACGGCTCCGGCTGCGGTCAGCATCAGCACGCGGCTGCCCGTGCCCATCGCCACGATCCGTCGGCAGACCTCGTCGCCGTGCACCTCGGGGAGATCACGGTCGAGCACCACGGCGTCGTAGTCGTAGATCCCGAGCCGTTCCAGTGCGACGGCGCCGTCGTGGACCACGTCGACGGCCATGGAAGCGCGTCGTAGGCCGATCTCCACAACCCGCGCCAGGTCCCGCTCGTCCTCGACCACCAACACACGCGTGACCTGTCGTTCCCTTCCCCATGCCGACCGTGGTTCGCCGTCCCGTACGGACGTACCGGACGCGCCCGGTCGGCCGGGTGTCCGGGTGTCCGGGTGTCCGGTCGTCTGGGTGTCCGGTCGTCCGGGCGGACCGGGACGGTCCGGCGCGTCCGGCCGCCGACGCCTGCCGCCCACCTGTCACCGCGCGGACGCTCCACGGGTGCCCTCGCGCCGCAGGGTGCCGCCCGTGAGGCGCAGGATCTCATCGGACGCACGCGCGACCTCGCGCGAGTGGGTGACCAGTACGACGCAGCGGTCCTGTTCGTGGGCCAGTTCGCGGAAGACCCCGATGATGCCCGAGGCGGTTTCCTCGTCCAGCGCCCCGGTCGGCTCGTCCGGGCACAGGACCGCGACGTCGCACGCCACGGCGCGGGCGATGGCCACCCGTCACTGCTGCCCGCCGGACAACCGCAGGGTACGGCGGTGCCGGTCGTGCTCGTCGATTCCGAGGCGGTCGAGCAGCTCGTTCGCGCGTTGCTTGCGGTCGACACCCCTGACGCGAGTGATCTCCATGGCCGAGGTGATGTTCTGCACAGCCGTCATGTAGTCGAGCAGGTTGAGCGACTGGAACACGGTGGCGGCGTGCCGGTTGCGGTAGCGCTCCAGGCCCATCTCGGCCACGTCCCGGCCCTGGAAGCGGACCCGGCCGGACTGCGGAGCGCCGAGTCCGCTGAGGAGCGAGAGTAGCGTGGTCTTGCCGCTGCCGGACGGGCCGACGATCGAATAGACCCGGCCCGCGTGGAACTCGTGGCTGACGCGGCGCAGGATGTGGCGGGTCCTGCCGCGTTGTGTGAAGCCGAAGCTGACGTCGTCCAGGGCGAGTACCGGCCCGGCCGCAGCCGCTTCGGACGCCGAGCCCGGCTGTGCATCGGCCGCGGCGCGCGCGGAGGCCGACGCCGAGGCGGAGGCGGAAGCGGAAGCGGAAGCTGAGGTGGAGGAATCGGGGGAGGCCATGGGTCACTCTCCCTTTGCGAGGATCTCGTTCGGCTTGAGCCGCATCAGGCCGATGCCGGGAAGCGTGGTGGCCAGTGCGGCAATTCCCAGACCGGCCGCGCCGACTGCGGTGATGTCCGCGGCGGTCAGGCGTACGTCGAGTTCTTCGATCGGCTCGGTGTCCCTGTCTTGCCGGCCCGCCGCCGGGGCGCCGCCGTTGACCTGGCTGAGCCGGCTCACGGTGTCGTCGGAGGCGGCGGACGATGCTGAGTCGACCTGGTCGGACGGCAGCGCGCCGCCGACCACCTTCGACAGTGCGGGGCTGATCGCGGTGGACAGGCCGACCGCCGGCAGCGCGCACGCCGCCACCTCGACCAACTGCTGTCCCAGCAGGCGGGGCCTGGGCTCGCCCATTGCCATGAGGATGCCCAGCTCGCGGCGGCGGTCGCGTACCTGGGCCGCGACGATCAGGGCGATCACACCGAGTCCGGCGAACGAGAGGAGCCACACCGTGATGGTGGCGAACTCGGCGGTCTTCTCGATCGGTCCGATCATCGCCCGGTACTGCTTGTCGTTGAGTGTCAGCGGGAACATGTCCGGATCCAGGCCGGCCTCCTTGGCGGCGCTCTCGAGCGCGGTGAGCGCGTCCGGGCTCGACAGCTTGAAGGTGGTCTGCCTGATCTGCGCTCCCCGCGACCCCGATGGCGCGCCGTTGAGCCGCGTTGCGCCCGAAAGCGTCGTGTAGATCAGTTTGGCCGGGTCGGACATCGGCGGTACGTAGCGGTCCGCCGACGGCGCGTCGCTCTTGTGGACGCCGACGATGGCGAACTCGATCTCCTGGTTCTGGTTCGCGGCGCCGATCATGTTGACCGCCAGGCGGACCTCGTCGCCGACCTTGAGGTGGTCGGCGTCGGCGAGCCGTTGTTCGACCAGTACCGAGTCGCGGGCGTGCCCGCGTCGATCCCGTTCCCGGCGACGATCCGCGACTCGCCGTTGCGGAACGGGGACAACTGCGCCGACTGGAGCACCCCGGACACGCTGAAGAAGTCCGACATGACGCCGCCCGCCCCCGGCGGGGGCGGGACCGGCTGGTACAACCGGGTGCCGTCGGTCGGTCCCGCACCGGTGTTGTCCAGCACGTAGTTGTGTTCCTGTAC
Organism: Embleya sp. NPDC001921; assembly: GCF_053594475.1. NCBI lineage: Bacteria > Bacillati > Actinomycetota > Actinomycetes > Kitasatosporales > Streptomycetaceae > Embleya > Embleya sp. NPDC001921. Next base: position 29,759 of record NZ_JBSFEO010000065.1, on the reverse strand, counting down.
GCCCGGAGACTTCGCGATCTTGTCCACGTCGCTCGCGTAGAGGTCGCCGACCTCGCCGATCGAGCCGCCGGCCGGCCCGTTCCCCGCCTGCAGCTTCCCGCTGTCGATCGCGGCGTTCAGGTCGAACTGCAGTGTCGCCAACGCGCCGACGCTCTCCTTGGCCGACGCCGACGCGCGGGATACCGCCGACCGGATCAGCAGCCCCGACAGCACCAGCGTGCAGATCACCGTGAGCAGGGACACGACCAGCGCGGTCCTGCCCGGGTGCGCGGTCAACCGCCACCAAGCGCGTTTGAAGAGGTTCATGCGCACCGCCAGGAACCCCGGCATGTGCGTCACATGTGGAACGCCGGGTGCGCCCACGGTGGATCGGGCGACGGGGCGGGCGGTCCGCATATCCGACCTCGGGTGAGGCGGCGATTTCGAGGACCCTCGAACCGTTTGCCGCCCGACAAACATTCGAGCGGCTCCGTGGCCGTCCGGGGGCCAGGTCGACGGTGGTTCAGTCGATCGGGGCGATCCACGGGCGAGCGCCCGGCAGCACCGGTCCCGGTCGGCGGCCACGACGTCACCGGCGTGTCGATCCCGTGGGGAGCTCCGCTTCATTCAAGATCCCCATTGGGAGCAAACTCCCAAAACCTATCAAAAGGGATTAATACGGCATCGGCCGTACCCGGCCCTCCGGGGCCACCCGACAACTTACGGAGAAGACATGAACCACGGCGGACAGATGAGCGCGGAAATGCAGAAGTGCGTCGACGCCTGCATGGAGGCGCACAGCGTGAACGAGCGGACCATGAGCCACTGCCTGCAGCAAGGCGGCCGTTACGTGGAGATGGCGATGATGGGCAGCCTCATGGACGCCGGGGACATGACACGCACCTGCGCGGACATGGTGATGCGCCAGTCTCCCATGGCCGCCGAGATCGCCGCACTGTGCGCGAAGCAGTGCGACATGACCGCGGAGGCATGCATGGCGATGGGGAACGACGAGATGATGAAGCGGTGCGCGGAATCCTGTCGCACATGCGCCGAGGCATGTCGCGCCATCGCTCGCATTCCCGTGCGATAGCCCGACGCGCGGGCGGCCTCCACCCAGAGGCCGCCGGTGCGGAACGATCTTTGCCCCCGGCCCGGCCCGGTTTGGCTGTCCCACGGCTCGCCGATGGACATCCCGTGCTCGCCGCGCCCCGGATGAGGGCACATCCGGCCCCTCACCCGCCGCTTCCGTTAGCGCGTCGGCCCTCGGTGGTCGGATCGCCGTCGAACACACGACGGCGAACGGGCGTTGCGGCCGGTGGCGTGATCGCCGGCAGGTGATCGACGGGAACCTGTACCGGGCCGAACCGCTCGGCCAGGCCAACTCCCGCCCACGCAACAGCCGACGGGGCGTACGCCCCGTCGGCTTCCACCGCCAGGACTGCCGCCGCCGCAACGAGGCCGAGCGCACGACCAACCGCCTCAAAGCGTTCCGCGCCGTCGCCACCCGCTATCACCAACGCGCCTACATCCTCCACGGCACCACCACCCCGGCCCGCCATCCGACTCGGACTCGGACTCCGACTCCGACTTGGACAAAGATCCCCCAACCGCTGCCGAGCCGCCGAACGCGGAACGGGGCCCGGCAGTTGAGGGCGGCCAGTGTCGAGCAGCGGATCCACGCGAAGTACAGCGAGACCCGCCTCCAGTTGGCCGGGCTACACGCCGTGGCCGAGGATTTCGGCAGAGACGCGATCCCGAACGCGGCAGCGTCGATGAAGCTCCAATGGAGCAAAGACCTGCCGATGACCGTCGAGGTCCTGGACGAGATCGCCGAGCGCCTGCAAGCGGGTTGGGCGGTGCAGGCGCGCGGGTTCGAGCGGGAGGCCGAGGGCTACCGCGATCAACTCGCGGATCACGCCGAGGCTTTCCCGCCCCAGGAGTTCATCGAGCTCGTCGCCGACAGAAGGAAATTCGCCGGAGCGACCTTGGAGGATCTCGCAGACGGCCGTACGACGCTGGAAAAGCCCGATGCCGTCGCCGCCCATGCCCAGCCATTGGCGTTGCGCTCGGCCGCACTCCTGAACCCGGACCCGATCTCGCACGAGCAGGGCTCCGATGTCGAGCCCGACGGCGGAGCGGACGGGAACGTGAAAGGACCGGCCGACCGGGGGCTGTCGGCGGGAGCAGGCGCGGAGTGGTCCGTGGGTGGTAGGGACGTGAACAGGATTCCGGGAGAGGCCGACACGGCCGTCGCCGGAATCGACGCCTCCCTGGCCCGTGCGGGGAAGCGACAGGCCGCATCCGAGTCCTCGGCGGTCGACCGGGGCGCCCGGAAAACGGGGAACGCGAGCGGGCGACAAAGCGAGGGACCGCCGGTCGAGCGGTCCCGCCTCCAGGCCGCCGCCGTCGGGTTGTGATGGCCCGGCGGTGGTTCCGCGGCCGCGTTCAGGGTGTTTCGCGGTCTTTCGTGGTGTGTGCCCGCAGTGAGGCGAGTGCGGGAATCGCCTGCGTCGGCCGGGTGAATCTCAACAAGCTGCCGGAGGGGTCGAGGGAAGGCCCAGTCGCGGGCGCTGTCGGGCTGGTCGATGGGTTCCTGCATTACTTCGGCGCCCGCGACCTCGATGAGCCGGACGGTGGCGTCGCAGTTGTCGGTGACGAAGACGAGACGGCTCAGGAGGCCATTGGCCAGGAGGTCTTCGATCACGTGCCGGTCCGCAGGCGGGACATCGGGATCGTTGGCGGGCGTGTCGAGGAAGAACCGCACGTTCGGCTGGGTCGGCGGGTGGACGCTCACCCGTCGTGCGCCGTCGGGTCCGATGGTGTCGCGTATCTCGAAGCCGAGCACGTCGGGGTAGAAGTCGAGTGCCGCTTCGACGTCGTGGGCGGCGAGAGCGCAGGACCACAGTTTGAGATTCGTGCCGGTCAACGCCGCTCCCTGTCGCCGGTGGGAAGGAGGACGATGTCGAGCACGCGAAGCGGACAAGATCAGCATCTTCTATGATCATCCGACTATTGATGGAAGGGTAGACGTCTCTCCGGGGGGAGAAATGCCTGAAGAGCCTGGTTTGGGCGAGCGATTGCGGCGCAGATTTCGCCCGTCGCCGGAGCGTACGTCGCAATCGCAGTCGCAGCCTCCCGCTCCACAGCCGAACGCCCGGAACCTGTGGGTCACCCGGGACACGGCAGAGACGAAGGCGTCGAGTGCGCCTGTCGGCCCACCGGTTTCGTACAGCGACCGAGCCGCTCCCATCCCCTACAACCACGGGTCCGACGGGATCACTCCGGAGAGCGTGCACTTCCAGAAGGTTCTGCATGCCGACGACACCAAGTGGCTGTCCTTCGACGTCACCAAATCCATGGCCGAGTTGGGAACTCCGCTCGGCAACCCGACAGCCAGTTTCAGGCATATGGACCTGTTGACCGCGAAGGAGGCCGCAGTCGTCATGTTGCACTCCCGAATGGTCTTGCCGAAATACGGCTACCGGCGCATGGGCGTGATGCACATGGGCCCGAACGACGGCTATGCCTTCGCCGATGACCACGGCGGCGTGCAGTTCAACGCGAAATACTTCGGGCCGGGGCAGCGGAACACACTGCTGAACCAGTTGCAAAAGACCCACGCCAAAGGGGTGGTGCTCGGCGGCGGCGGCTTCGGGGGCGCCATGGTGGTCTACCACGAGGGCCAACACACCGGTGCGCGCGAGGCGGCGTTTCTTCACGACAAGAACGAGAAGGGCGCTCTTGCCGGGTTGTTCAAGGGCCTCACGCGAGATCCCGAAATCATCGGCAGCCTGGGCAGCCATGCGGGAACGAACTACGGGGAACGCTGGGCAATGGGCTCGACGATGGTTGCCTTCTACGGTACCCAGGCCCCTCCGGTGGCTCAGCGGATATGGGCTCAAGGAGTGGCGATGAACGCCGACAACTGGGGCGACATCGACCGCCAAGCAGCAAATCTGCGACGCAGTCTCGATACTCTCTACGCCCACACGGACCCCGCGACCGGTCTGGCATTGAAACCGGAGGAGGCCGAGATCCGCAAAACCAGAATCGCGGCCTCCCTGGGCTTCGGCCGACCGTGGACTCCGGGGCAGCCGCTTCCGGACCTCAATCCGGCCGTGCACGGCATCAACGCGCTGTCCCAGCGGGAGCGTCCGCATATCGCCCCCGTGGTATTCGGGCGGGAGAACACCCCCGGCAACGGCAGCTTCTAGTACTGCAACAACACTTCGGGATGTCCTCGACGTCAGTATTGGCTGATGCGGGCCCGAGCTTGGCTTGTTCTTCGCCATAGGGACCAGGCAAGTACGTGCTTGGTGCTGTGGCGAACAGGAGAAGAGATACGGTTGAAGAGCCGCCGGGCCTCGTTCATGGTCATGGGTATCAGATATTGTTCACTACCGGCCTTCAGATCCCCCTTTTTGCCTCCTCTCGCAAGATGGCGAGAAAGGCGAGGGCGGCCATCGAGAGGGTTATGTGCCGGTACCACGCTTTGTAGCCGCGGACTTGATAGTGATCGAGTCCGGCTTCATTCTTTGCCGTCTGAAAACATTCCTCAATCATCCACCGAGATCCTGCGATCCGCACAAGTTCCTCCAGCGGCGTTTCGGCCGGGCAGAAGCAGATGCAGGAGGCGATTTCCATGGGGTCCGCGAGGCTGAGCCGCGCCAAGAGCCAGTGGACCCAGCCCGCGCGCGCCGTGAGGGCCGGATCGCGGCTGCTGCCCAGTCGTACCTGCGCGGGCCGTGAGCACCGTCGCCGCAGCTCAGGCACGTCCACACGCTCGGGAAGCTCGCTGATCAGTTCGTGCGCACGGGCCTGTCCGAAGAATTCCATGTTCATGACCATCTGCGATTTCGGGACGGCGAGCACATGGGCAATCCCATGTTCTTCCGGCCACAGTCGGATCCGCCCCGCCTGACCGTAGACCTCGTCGCCGGTAACCCATCCGAAGGGAATACCGGATTCCACGGCCCGCTTGAGAGCATTCGCAGGCCCAGGTCCGGCTCGGTGGCGAACTCGACCTCGTCGCCGATACCCGCCGCCCGGCAACGTTCGCGGTCCGATCGCTGCATTCCCTCAGGACCGGCCTCCCCGGCCGCCTCCGCCAGAGTCCCGCCGTTCTTGCGCTCCGACTCGCCAAGCAATCCCCGCAGATAGGACACCATCCGCCGGCGCGGCGCCACCCGCCCGAACCGGCCCGCGAACCGCCCCGCGAAGTCAGCGAACGCATCTGACCAACCGTCAACTATCTCCATCGACACGAACGGACCAACGACCGTGATGACTTCCAGTCACGGAGTGTCGTTGCAGTACAACCGCGTGTGCACTTGAGCCGGCGTGTATCCCCGTCGCCGCCCGTCGCGCGCGAGCTGATCGGTGGTGGCGGCCAGCACGAACAGCCTGTTGAGGTGGTGACGCATCGCCGCCCCGCCGCCCCACCCGATCGTCCCCCGCCGACGACGAGACTTACGGCCGCAAGGACCGCCGAGGCGAACCGGATGTACCACGCGTCGCGGCCGGGGCGGTTGTCCCGGCAGTGTTCGCACCGGCGTCCCGACGTGGACCACATCCAGTTCGAGGCCGCAACCGAAGTCGGACACCCGCGCGCTCTCCACGGAACAGCGCGGTACCGGGCGGCGGTTTGGCTGTTCAGGGGGTTGGAGGTGGTGTGGGGTTGTCGGCGAGCCATTCCTGAAGTTCACGGTGACGGAACTGGTAGGCGTTTCCCGAGACGCGCAGCAGTCCGGCGTCGGTGGCCCAAGCCAGGAATCGCCCGAGTCGCCACGGCAACCGCCGGGGTCCGCGACGGGTGCACAACAGCAGGGCGAGATATCGAACTCCCGCGCCCCCGACGAACCCGTTGAAGCACAACAGCATCCACCCGGCAAGCACGGCCACGAGCACAACGCTCCGCACGATGGCGAGGGCCCAGTCGAACACTCCGGGCCGGAGCAGGGGCGCTACGGCCAGGACGAGTGCGAGGGCGGGTACGAGCCCGGCTGCGAGCCGCGCCGCGACTTCGACGCCGTTCCCCGTTCCGACACCGAGCCTCGCCGCGAGGGCGAACCCGAAGCCCATTCCGAGCGTGCAGACGAGCCCGAGAACGAGCCCCATCGCATCTCCTTGACCGAGCCACCCCATCACGCAATAGCCCAGCAATCCCGCACCGCAGGCGAACGCGATGCCGAGCCAGGCCGCGACGTCGGATCCGATCAGGCTGCGCGGGTCCGCGAAGCCGACCTTGCCGGCCGACTCGCGCCCGTTGGCGACTACCGTGGCCAGCGCGATCGCCACGGGCCCGGTCACACTCGTGGATCCGTCCGTGAATCGCAGCAGCAGCCACAGGTCGACCCCGAATACGAACCCCATGGCGATGCGCTCCCCCACGGCGGGCCCTCCCTGCCGCGACCGGATACGCAGGGGTGACAGATACGCGGGTGACGGCCACACCCTGTACCAGGCACACGCCACCCCGACACCGCAGACAGCGGCCACCGCGCCCGCCCCCCGAAGCTTTTCCGCGGAGAATTCGAACCGATCGAACAGGGCGGTCAACAACACCATGCCCAGCCCGAGCGGGGCCGCGCTCAAGAGAGCGTGGACGGCTCGGGGTCGTCGCGGGCCGGCCAGCGGCCACAATTCGTGGGGGATCATGTCCGTCCCCGACAGCGTGCGGCCGCCGACGTGGCGCCACGTGACGGTATTGGCCCTGAGGTAGCTGGCCAACACGCCCAACCACGTGTGCACTTGAGCCGGCGTGTATCCCCGTCGCCGCCCGTCGCGCGCGAGCTGATCGGTGGTGGCGGCCAGCACGAACAGCCTGTTGAGGTGGTGACGCATCGCCGCCTCGCCGCCCGGTCGAGGCGAGAGAAGGGTGTCGGGATGGAATTGCGGCAGGTGGAAGCCGCGCGCGTCACGCTGCTCATGGACGGTCACGGCCATCATCAGCCGCCAAGGCGTGGACAGAACCCGCGCGACGCTTCCGAACGGCTCGCGATCGAGGGTGTCGGTCACATTCGTCCAACGCGCGCGGTCGTCGACACGGTCGACGATGAACTGCCGCGCCTGCGAATAGGTCACGGGCACGATCTCCACCCGCGCGGCGTCCTTGGCCCACACCCGCAGCCCGTCGTAGGGCCCGCTGCGGCACGTCAGGACCAGACCCGCCTTCTCACGACCGTACTGGTAGGCGTTCAGCACTTCCAGCGCCCGCCGCCCCCGGCCGAGATCGGGACCCGGATCCTCCGCGTCCATCTCGTCCAAACCGTCCAGGACGGGCAGGATCAGCCCCGCCTCGACCAACGCCTTCGCGACCACCGACGTGATCCGATAGTTCCGCACCAGATGAGCACACACCCACGAACGCACCGCCGCACCCGCCGCCTCGACCGTCACGGGCACCGCGTCGGGCAGCGTGGACCACGACGCCAACGACATCCGCACCGGCACCGGATCCGAAGCCTTGCGCTCGAGATCCAACAGACCCAGGACCAACTCGATCGCCAGGACCGTCTTGCCCGCCCCCGGAGCCCCGGTGACCACCAACCGCCGCGGACGCAACCGGGCGTAATAGTCGACCACCGTGCTCAACCGCCCCTCCGACCCGGCCCCGGCGGCGCTGCGCCGGGCGGCCGGGCGCAGAACGAACCTGACATCGATGCGTGGGCTGTCCTCGCCCAGCATCCGCGCCCGCTCGGCGGTCTCGACCAACTTCACCTGACGCGCCAGGTCCTCGGCGAACGCGAGGTTGGGAGCCTGCTGACGCAACGCCGCCCGAGTCATGAGCCCCGACCACACCGCCACACCCGTCCCGAACAGCACCCCCAGCGCCCCGACCGGGTCGAAGTCGTCCCCGGGCCTGACCCCCCGCAACCCCCACACCGCGGTCACCACTGCGGCCACCAAACACACCAGCGCCCAAGCCAAAGCGACCCTGCGTCCCCCGTGCACGCCCATGACAGGCATCATCGCGGCCCGACGTGAACGGCCGCAGGGCTTTCAACGACCAAGGTTCCCCGGCGAATGCGCTCCTGGCCGCCGCTCACGCGCGCGCCCGAAACGCCTCCGGGGACGCGTCACCTCCGGCCTCGGCCTCGGCCTCGCGTCTCGATCCGACGGCGGCGATTCACTCCGCCGACGCGCCGTCGTGGTAGCGGAGCATTAGGCATCCGTCGGTGTCGATCCGGAACGCGCCCGGATCTCGGGCAGCGCTGTGGGTGCTGCCGGCCACGGCCCGCCGCCACGGCCCCACGGCCTCGTGGACACCTTCCCCTCACCTACGGCGAGACCTACCGCGACCGCGGCCACGCGCCCATCGGACCCGCTCCATCGCCCGCAGGAATTCCGCAACGCCCGTCAACTCGTCCGGTCGCTGTTCGTACGCCGTGACCCTGTGGGCGCAGTCCACGGTCGGGGCGTCGAGCCGGTTTCGTGGATCGGTGCGCGTGGCCATCATGACCGAGTCGTTGTTCCCGGCGTCCGAACCGATGGGCACATCGACGAATACCCCGTCCGGGCCGAGCACTTCGCCCGGTTTCGGGAGATGCGGCCTGGACAGCGTCGCCCCCAAGGGCTGTTGCCGGCTGCCACATGTTGATCAGGAGAGTGTTGCGGGCCGCCCACCACACACATCCGCAACCCCGCGCCCGGACAGACCCGGTCGACCGAACGCGGGCCCGTCCGCCTCGACTTCGCCGTCCGGCTCCACCGGTGCCCTCAACCGAGCGCAAGGGGACGGCGAGCAGCGACGATCAGGCCCGAGAGGCGGCGCCGAAATCCGGCCGGCTCCTTGGGCCCGGTACGTGGCAACGCCGGGCCCGAGGCCGAGCATCCGTCGGGGACGAGACCGCACGGGACGTATCGGCGAAGGCCCCACCCGCGTCGGCGGAGCCTCGTGGCCCCGAGCGCGCTCGGGGCCGAGGGTGGTCCGCCTGGGTGCCCGCTGCCCGGGGCCCGCTGCCCGGGGCCCGCTGCCCGGGGCCCGATTCCTGGGTGCCCGATGCGGGCGCGTGTGTGTCGCGTCGCGCCGGTCGCGAACGTGCGGTGGCTGTCGGTCAGCCGGTGCGGTAGCCGTCGTAGATGTAGCCGTATCCGGAGGAGTAGTCAGTACGCCACCACTGGTTGCCGTACTTGTTGACGCACGAGCCGTTGATCCACTGCGGGGTGGAGAAGATGGCGTAGACCTGGGAACTGCCCAGGGGCTTGGCGTGCAGGGGAGTGTCCGCCGTGAAGTACATGTACTGGCCCGCGATGGAACGGCACGACCAGTCGGCCGCGGCGTTCGCGGTGGCGGGCGCGACCCCCACGGCGGCCGCTACGGCGGTGGTGACCAGTAACGCTTGGAGAGTGCCCTTCATGTCTTCCCCTGTGATGTAGAAGGATCAGCTGCCGAACCGTTGTGCGTTGAGTGGGCCCCTGCCGGGCAACCCGGACCGACCTCACCGAGCATCGTTCGGCCCACCGGAATGAGCAACGGGACTACGTTGTCCCGAACAAGCGGAACACTGTCCGGCCTGGTCAGAGCCTTGTCCGGCTGATGTCCGGGACAGCGCCCACGGATGGGATCGACCTCGGCGGCTCGCGGAGACCACCGCGGCGACGGTGGCTCGATTCCTCGCGCGATCCGGTGAAGCCGGTTGATTCCCGCTGCGGTGCGATTGGTCTGCGGAGTCACCGCGCCTACTTCGCCGCCGCCCATCCACTCCCGACTCGACGGTCTACGGCACGGGAGACCGCTTGATCGGTGTCGCCCGCCGCTGGGCCTTCGTGGGGTTCGCGTCGTTCCGTTCGGCCGTCGGAGCGTGGTCGGTGGCTGCGTTACGCAGGACCTCGCCTCCTGGCGCGCGGTACTGCAGCTCATGGGCGCATTCAGGAGTCGTGGGTGGGTTCCTCGAAAATATCGGGGTCGGTGACCCAGCCTGCGTTGAGGACGAGTCGAGAGGTGCGGTGCAGGGCGAGGAAGGCGAAGGGGCGATCGAAGCGGACGCTGATCTCGCGGGTCCGGAAGGGGCGGCGGGGGATGCCGGCAGCGATTCCGGAGAAGGCGGTGACGGCTGCGGAGCGGAAGCCGCGCGCGCCGAAGGTCGCCGTCATCGTCTGCGCGGCGTGCTGGATGGCCAGGGGCTCGGTGCTGATGCCGGGGAAGCGGTTTTGTGAGACGTCCGTTGCCGTGCGCAGGCCGAACAGGTCGGCGTCGGCGAGGAGGTCGTGGTGGGCTTTGACGGTGAACGCGACGGTGTCCACGTGGAGCGTGGGTTCGCCGTCGACACTGGGGACGCGGGCCACGGAGAGCCCAGGGCCGGGGGCACCGTCGGGGAGGCGATCGCCGGGGACTGTGGCCCGGCGATTGTGGAGTGTGACCACTGCGGCGGCCAAAACGCGGCCTGCGGTGGCATCGGGTAGTCCGAGGTACAGGTGGACATCGATGCCGTGGGCGCCGACGACCTGAAGTTCGGTGAGAGGGCCGGCTGCCGTGTCCGCGACACCGACACGGTTCAGGAGAGCGGTACTTCGGGACAGGCCGGCCAGGACCCTGCCGTGCCAGGGCCCTGTCTCGGCTGCGAGTACGTTTGGGGTGAAGGGTCGGATCCAGTCGGTGCGGAGTGTCAGGGCGCCGGCCAGCACCAGCAGAGTCTCGTCGTTCACCGTGATCGGCATGGCGTCGATCTGCCCGTCCGTGCACGTGGTCGCCCAGGCGTCGAGGTGCAACTGGTCAGCGGCGGGGTCGCCGGTGAGTTGCCCGTGTACTTCGGCAGGCAGTTGGTCCAGCCAGGCCGGTTCGATGGGCAGGGTGTCGCGAGTGAACAGGCCAAGGGCCGTGCTCAGGCCACGCGTTGCCCCGAGGGTGGAGAGGAGGTCTCGTGCTGCCGTTGCGGCGTCGTCCGCCGAGATGCCGAGAGCGGCCGAGAGTTCCTGCCGGGCGGGACCTGCGGCACCGGCGGCGAGGAGGCCCAGCAAGGGCCACACTCCGGCTGCGGCGAGTACCGTGCCGTCCTGGGGCAGGGTCGCGGCCCAACGTGCGGTCAGTCCGTTGATGGCTTCGACCGTGCTGTGACTGACCATGCTTGCTTGCCCTTTCGTCGCTCACGAATCCCCGCGAGAGTTCGTGGACGACCTGATGCATGAGTTCGAAGAGGCGAGTGACCGTCACGCGGTCCTCGTCCAGGGCGAGGTCTTCCAGTTGCCCCCTCTGTTTGGCCATGTCGGAGGGGTAGTAGGGCTGGTTCGGCTGGTCGAGCATGAGGAAGCGGGGCACGGGCCGGCCGTGGGCGACGAAGTACTGGTGGAGGGCGAGGTGGGCGGCCAGGTGGTAGCCGACGTGGTTCTTGCCGCTGCCGATGCGGAGCAACTCGGTGATGCCCTGGAGGGTGTCGGCGACGACGGTGGGCTTGCTCCGCTTTGACGGACACCCTGATGTTGCCCCGGTTTAACGGGCACAGATGTTGAGAGAGGTATGGTTCGGCGATCTTCCGAAGGAGATCGTTGATCGTGCCCAAACCCTATCCGCCGGAGTTCCGGCGGCGTGCCCTGGACCTACTGGCGTCGGGACGATCGGTCCGGGACGTGGCCGCATCACTGTCGATCGCCGAGTCCTGCCTGCACCGATGGAAGCGCCAGGATCTGATCGATCGGGGCCTGCAGACCTTGGGTCCCTCAGCGGTGGAGTCGGCTGCCCTGGCCGAGGCCCGGTCGCGGATCGCCGAACTGGAGAACGAGGTCAAGATCCTGCGGAAGGCCGCAGCGGCGGTCGAGCAGGTGGTGCCCCCAAAAGTCCGGTTCGCTCTGGTGGCCGAACTGGCCCTCGAGGGCGTCCCGGTCAAGCAGGCATGTCTCGCGCTCGGGGTGTCCCGGTCGGGCTTCTATGACGCCCGCATGCGTCCGCCCTCGGCCCGCGCCATCCGCCATGCGTGGCTGACCGACCAGATCACGGCCATCCATCAGGCATCACGACAGACCTACGGATCACCCCGAGTGCGTGCCGAACTCGTCCACGGCCACGGCGTGGTCGTCTCACGCAGAACAGTGGCGGAGCCGATGCGCCGAGCGGGCCTGGCCGGACTGCCGTTGCGCCGGCGAGCCAAGCGGGTTCCCTCAGCGATAACGGTGACCGACCTGGTCAAACGTAACTTTCTTCGCGACGGACCGAATCAACTGTGGGTCACCGACATCACGGAACACCCCACCCGTGAGGGAAAGCTCTACTGCTGCGTGGTCCTGGACACCTACTCCCGCAAAGTGGTCGGCTGGGCGATCGACTCCCGGCAAAGAGCCGACCTGGCAACCTCCGCGCTCGGTATGGCAATCGATTCCCGCGGCACCGCCGGCCTGGTCCCGGACGGGATAATCCACGCCGACCACGGCACTCAGTTCACCTCGTGGACCTTCACCGAACGCGCACGCCGAGCCGGACTGCTGCCCTCCCTGGGCACCATCGGCGATCCCTACGACAACGCCGTGGCCGAGTCGTTCCGGGCTCGCATGCAGACCGAACTCCTCGACCGCCAGCGCTGGCGGACCCGCGTCGAACTCGCCAACGCGATCTTCGAATACATCGAAGGGTTCTACAACCAGCGCCGACGACACTCAGCCCTGGACTACATGACCCCGGTACAGTTCGAAACCGACACCCACCCGCCGAAGCTGATCTCCTCACCCCCGAGTCCGTGAAACCGGGGCAACATCACCCTGGATGAGGGGCTTTGGCCTCTCTGGGGAGGATGTCCGTCATGGAGCGCATGGGGAAGAAGAAGCCTCGGCCTCGCCGCTCGTTCACGTCGGAGTTCAAGGCCGAGATCGTCGGTCTGTGTCGGCAGGGTGACCGGTCGGTGGGTCAGGTCGCGAAGGGCTTCGACCTGACCGAGACCGCGGTCCGCGAGTGGGTGAAGCAGGCCGAGGTCGACGCGGGCGAACGCGACGGCCTGACGTCGTCCGAACGTGAGGAACCGGCCCGGTTGCGGCGGGAGAACACCCGGCTGCGGCAGGACGTGGAGGTCCTCAAGCGGGCCACGGCTTTCTTCGCGTCAATGCCAAAGTTGAGGACATCGGCCGGGTAGCGGTGCAAGAGTGGCAGGCGCCGGCGGGGTTGGCTCGTTTTTTCGCTGCCCCGCATCTTGGTGGCTTGTCCTTGATGTGCCGCCCCGCCGGTCCGGCGATCTCTGCGGTGTGGCCTGATAGAAGCGTGCCCGTTTGCCTGATTTGAGGCGTGTCCCCGTGGAGAACGACCGCCCTGCCCGCGCGTTCGTGCACCCCACCGGAGGCGACCTGTGATCGCGGTCGGCATCGACTCCCACAAGAAGACCCACACCCTCGTCGCGGTGGACCGGGTCGGCCGACGCCTGGCCCAGGTCACCGTCGACGCGACGCCCACGGGGCACACGCGAGCCTGCGACTGGCTGAGGCAGTTCGACCGGGCCCTGCTCGCCGTGGAGGACTGCAGGCACCTGACCAGGCGTTTCGAAGCCGACCTGCTGATGGCGGCCACGCCGTGGTCCGCGTGCACACCCGGCTGATGGCCGGCGCCCGCCGCTGCGCACGCGAGCGCGGCAAGTCCGACCCGATCGACGCCGAGGCCGTCGCCCGCGTCGCACTGCGCGAGCCGAACCTCCCCAGGGCCGAACTCGACGGCCCGACACGCGAGGTCAAGCTCCGGGTGGACCACCGCAGGACACTGGTCCGCCGACGCACGGCCACCGCGAACAAGCTGCGTTGGATGCTGCACGAACTCGACCCCGAACTGTCCGTGCCCTCCCGGGGCCTGCGTCGGTTGTGTGTCCTGGACGCCCTGGAGGAACACTTGACGGGCCGGGCCGGCGTGGTGGCCGAGATCGCCCTGGAACTGGTCCAGGACTGCAGGCTCCTCACCGTCCGTATCAATCGCATCGAGTCGCAACTCCGTTCACTGGTACGGGAGTTGGCTCCGGAGCTCCTGACCGTGCCGGGGTGTGGAGTGCTGGGTGCGGCGATGATTCTGGGCGAGACCGCACGCCGCCCGGTTCCGGTCCAAGGATGCGTTTGCACGCTTCAACGGCACCGCTCCCATCCCGGTCCGGTCCTCCAACAAGGTTCGGGTTCGGCTCAACCGCGGCGGCAACCGCACCATCAACACCGCCCTGCACATGGCCGCCGTCACCCAGACCCGGGGCGACGGCGAGGGCGCCGTCTACTACGCGAGGCAGCTCGCGACCGGCAAGACCCCCAAGGAAGCTCTCCGACTCCTGCGGCGGCGCATCTCCGACCGGGTCTATCGCGCTCTGCTGACCGACGAGGTCGCTCGCTCCCGGCTCCACGACATCGAACAGCCTTGCGCGGCTTGACATAGAAGCATCAAAGAGTTTTCCATCTCCAGCTCACGGACCCGGTTTTCGAGTTCCTTCAGCCTGGCGCGCTCGTCCACGGAAGAGGCCTCGTCGGTGCTCTCGCGCTCGCGCTTGTACTCCCGGACCCAGGTTCGGAGCGTCTCCGGGTGCACATCGAGTTCCCGCGCGGTCTGCGCGATCGACCGAGGGGCGGACTTCAGCGCCGGTTGAACCGCTTCCTCGCGGAACTCCGGCGTCTACGAGCCGGGACGTGCCATGGGCTGCTTTCCTCGATTCCTTACAGGACAACCCTATTGGGTCCCTGTCCGGAACCTTCGTGGCGGGGCCCACGTGCTCGAACGGCGCGAACGACCACACCGTGCGCTCCGACTCCTCCACCTCGGCCCACACGTCCGTTCAGCGTTTCCATGCCTCGATGACGTCGTCCGGTCCCCAGATCACACCGATCGGTTCGGTGGGCACGTCGGGCGCGAGCCCGGAGAGGGTGACCACGGCCAAGGCGGTACCGCCGACCGTGAAGCCGGGAACCTGGGGAGCGGCCGTGGCGAGGTCGGCCATGTCGTGGCGATCGAACGGCCCGGCCAGCCATTTGACCGACCCGACCAGGCGGACGTGCCGGGCCACAGGCGCGCGGTCCACACCCACCAGGTCGACCTCGGGGTCGAAACGTCGGTTCCACCAACCGCCGACGGCCTCGATGTCGTCCCAGGGCAACGCCCCCTCCCCGGCGGCGAGTTCGAGCGCTTCGCGTACCAGCGGTTCGACGGCGCGACCGCGCCACGCGGCCCAGCGCCGCTCGACGAGCCGGTAGGCCGCCTCGGGCCGGCCCCGCCGCACCTGTTCCTGCGCTCCGCGCAACACCGCGAGGTACAGGCGCAGATTGCTGTCCTGGACCCGGTACAGAGCGGGCTTGCCCGGCGTGGTGGAGACCGGTTCGTCCATGGCCAGGACCCGCTTCTCCTCGACCAACTTGCGCAGCAGGGGCGACAACGACCCGGAAGGGATCGCACCGCCGCGGCCGCCGGCCGTCGCGGCGATGTTCGCGTGTGTGCGGTCGCCGCCGCCCACCGCCTCCAACACCCGCCGTGCCTGGTCGGGGGCGGGGAACTCGGCCGACAGGGAGGACTCCGGCACGCCGAACACCGGCGACGCCGGGTCCGCGCACTCGTCCCGGAGAAACGAGAGCGCGGGGGTGCCGTGAGGCCAGGCACGCAGGATGCCCGGCAGGCCGCCACAGACCAGGTGCGCGTCGATGGCGTCGGCGGCCCCCAACCCGAGCGCGTCCGCGGTCTCGGCGGGATTGAGCGGGCCCAGCACGAGATTGTCCGCGCGGCCGTAGAACGGCCGGTCGTACGCGGTCAGTCGCTCCATCATGTGCAGGTCGCTGCCCAGGAGCAGCAAGAGGACGGGACGCCTGGACAACAACCGGTCCCACGCGGTCTGCAACGCTCCGTCGAAGAGCTCGTCCTGCTCGGCCAGCCAGGGCAACTCGTCGATCACCACGACGACGGGCCGATCCGGCAGAACCGCGGCCAGGGCCCGAAAGGCGTCGGGCCACTTGCCCGCGCCGCCCGAGGGCACCAGTTCGGGGTCGGCGGGCAGCGACGACTCCGCCAACTCGGTAAGAAAGTCCGCCACCGCCTCGACCGGGGAAGCCCCCTTGGTCGCGGTGAAGAACACGTACGGCACTGCGGCCGCGTCGCAGAACTCCTGCACCAATCGGGACTTGCCGACCTGACGTCGACCTCGCAGTGCGAGCGCGGCCCCGACCCCGGAGGCGGCCACACGTTCGAGGCGCTTGGTCAACAGCGCCAGCTCCAGCCGCCTACCGACAAAGGACATACGGCTCCCATCATCGAAGCGAGTATCACATCTACGTAGTCATGATCTACATAGAAGCAATCTACATCATCCCTCGAACTCACGCTTCGAAACTCAGCCGGCGCAACACGCGAATCCGGGAACGCCCACCGCGTCCCGCCCGACCACGCGCCACCAACTGCAACGCCCAGTCCCACCACCGGCACACCACCGCCCACGCGACGCCGAACACCTCCGAGGGATCGACCCCGACCCGCGCCGCCCGCCGCACCACACGGCCCACCGCCGCCGCGCCTCCACCACCTCCGGGACCTCACGCAAGTCCAGGTGTTCCGGCACGCCGTCGGCGTCCGTGTCCAGTCCCCACCGTGCGTGCCGCGCGCACGCCCGCTCCCGCCGTGCCGCGTAGCGAACCATCCGTACCGGCGTCCCGGTACGCCGCGCCGTACACAGGCGACACCCGAACGCCACCGGCCCCACCACGGCCCCACCACGGCACCGCCCACCCGCCACATCCCCCGGGGTATCCCCGCCGTGCCCCACCCGGCGACCCCGTCCTCCTCCCGACCCCAGGACGACAACGCCCGCGCGAGCACCCCCTCCTCGACCCTGCACAACTGCGCCAACGTCCGCCTCCCCGCCGCGTCGAGGATTACCTCCGCGTCCGCCCGTCGCGCCCCGCTCTCGTGCCGGGGGCGGTGGTCGACCCATCGCCGACGACCCGCCAGGGCGTCGGCGCCGGCCCGTAGAACCCGGCGACCCGACCCACGAACGACCACGTCGTCTCACCCCTCAACGGGGCAACCCGAAACACCCCCACCGGTACCAAAGCCCCCACCTCACTGTGAACCTCACACCCCACCGCACACGAAGCCCTGGGGCCGACACGGCCTCACCGGCGCATACCGAGCTGCCGTCGGCAGCGGTTTCCGCTCGCCCGACAGCGAACCACGCCGGGTGCGTCGGTCGTCGATCGGCGGCGACGGCTCGGTCGTACGGGATGGATCTGCTGCGGTGGTTCCGGTTTCTGTGGTCCGTCGGGGTGCCGTGGAACCGAGCGACGCGACTGGAGGCCCGGGACTTCTGCCGCCGACTGTTGCTGGCGGGCAAGCCGAATCTGCGCTTTGGGCGAAGGTGAAGCCTGCCGGGACGGTGCAGGCCCACAGGGCCGTCCTGGGCGACACGAAGTCGAAGAGCGGCCGAAGACCGCCGCTTCCGCGGACCGTGGTGAGCGAGACCGAGGTGTGGGTGTAGCCGGGCGGAACCGTGCAGGCATACATGTTCGGCGGGAGCGCGTTCCCCGAGGCCGCCACCGGAGCGGAGGTCTGGGCGACGCCGGTTGCCTGGGCGGCGGCCGGCATGGCGGTCACGCCGACCAACCCGGGCGGCGCGGACCGCGGTTTCGATCGCGACATGGAATTGCACTCCTGTGTGTTCGTCCACGGGACGGAACCGATGGCAGGGCCGGGACCGGGATCCGTTCCGCGCCCCGGTCGGGGCAGAGCGCACGACGGAAGTCTCACGTCGCGTTCGTACATGGGCAAGGGCCCGCGTGCCGCACCATCAGGAATCGGCCGGGCTGCGGCGGCGACCGATCGGCCGGAACCACGAGGACGACTCGCCCGGAATCGGGGTTCACCGCCGTCGACGGTCGGACGTTCCCTCCGCCTGCATGTGCCGAGTTGGCCACGTTGGCAGTGCGCGAGTCCGCTCGACTGGTTGGTCTGGTGCATCCGGGCGCGTTCGCTGAGGTGCTCCGGCTGTGGAAGGTGGCAGAAATGCCGCAGATTCTCCGCCCCGACTCACTTGCCACCCCGGAATTCAGAGATGGCCTCCGTGCGGTCGTTGCGCTTCTCGACGAGCGGCGTGCCCTTCACTGAGCGGTGGACGGCGCGCGGCGCGCACCCGCTGTCGACACCGAGAGCGTGTGGCGTCGTCGGTTCACCGACGACCACCCCGACGGCATCTGGTGCTCCGCCCCGGCTGTTTTGAAAGATCTTGTCGATTGATCATGTGTTGACCATTGGATTTGCAGGATCTGGGACTTGGGATCTTGGCTGCGTGGCCTGGGTTTTGCTGTCTTGCTCGGCTTCGTCTGACCTGTGGCCTGTGGATTTGCAGGACCTGGGACGGATGTTCGGTTCCGTTGGGAAAACCCGTGGACGGTGGACGAGATCGCCTCTCGGTGGCCGTTCGTCCTGATCGGTGTCCTTTCCGCCTCGGCGGCTGAGGCCTGGAACGCCCGGTCGACGGGTCTGGCGCGGTTGAGCCGAACCGGTGTCGCTGGCGCGGCGGTTCCTGTGGTGCCTCTCGTTCCTGTCCGGTTCCTGTCCGCGCCGATGTGAGTGGTTGTTGGTTGTGGGGTGGTGTGGGGGGTGTGGGGTGGGGTTTCGCGGTTGTGTCGGGATGGTTTTCGGGTGTAGGGCCGGCGGGGTGGGTTTCGGGGTGCGGGGGTGGGTGTTCGGGTATGGCCCGGCGGGGTTGTGAGCTGGGGTTTTCTCATTTCTGTTGGGTTTCGCGGGTGTTGTGGGATGCATCGAGATTTTGTGCAGTTCGGTTGGGGATGCCATAGGGCGGCGGCGGTTGTCCGCCCTGTTTTTGCGGGCGGTCGGGGGCCCGCAGCCCGGGGTCTTTCAGGGTCGGGTGTGGTGGCGGATCCAGGACCGCAGGAGGTCGTCGGGTCCGGGCGCCAGGTGTGTGAGTCCGAGTGTGTGGGCGGTGTGTTCGAGGAACGCGTCCGCGGCCGGGTGCCGGTCGGGTCGGGGTGTCGCCGGTAGGCGCGTACGAGCGAGGGCGCGGGCGAGGGTGACCGTTTCGGGATGGACGATCACGGGCCGGGCGGTGAGTTCCCAGGAACTGCCGTCCGTGGCCGTGTGGTCTCGGTCGAAGGTGGCAAGGCGGTGTCCTCGTGCCCGCCACCGGCCGGTGAGATACAGCTCGTGGTCGTACCACCGTGTGACGATCGCCTGTGCCCACGTGTAGGCGTTGTTCGCGTTCGGCCGCTGTAGGAGCCGCCGGTGTTCCCGGTGTGTGTGGGCGAGTTCGGGCACACCCCGGGTGTCCAGGAGCCGCGGTCGGAGCCCGCCGGTGCTCCAACACGCGTGCCGCGGGCACCACACGCGGTGGGCGGGAAGGTACGCCCGTGCCCGCGCGGTGGCGCCGCGGGTGTGGCGCAGGGTGCACCACGGGCACGCCCACGAGGGTTGTTCGTACGGGTCGGGCCGGTGCCACGCGGCGATGCCGGCCCCGGTCGCCCCGACAGTTGCCCCGACGGTGTCCGGTGTTCGGGCCGGGTTCCGGTTCCGTGGCCGTTCGAGGTGGGGGAGCGCCCGCGCAAGGTGGTGTTGGGGGACTCGGGCGAAGACGGCGAGTCGGTGTCGTGCCGCGTCGTCGAGGTGGATCTCGGTCGTGTCGGTGTCGCCGGCGCCTCGCGCGCCCGTGGTGGTGATGCCGATGCCGTCCAGCAATTCGGGCACGCTCTGCCGATACGTCGCCGCGACGCGGCCGACCCAGGAAACGGTCGACTTGTGAGGCAGGGGCGCGACACGGAACGCGCCCGATGGTGTGCCGGCCCGGTCTTGCGGCGCGGGCTCGGCGGCCGGGCCCCGCGGGTTGGTGTCGTCGTGGCGGGCGAGTCCCCCCGCTCTCGATCCCGGGATCGGGCCGGTCCCGGTCGTGTTCACGCGCCGTGTCCCATCTGTCGGGGCGGTGGCCTGCACACTCCCGCAGCAGGGCATCGGTACCGGCCTCGGGCTGTGCGGACGCCCGGGGCCGGGTCGGGTTCACGTGCCGTGTCGGTGTGCGCGGCCGCCGGTGCGGGCGCGTCCGGTGACTCGGGGCCGGTAGTGGTCCTCGGCGGTGTGGTCCAAACGAACCGCGTCGAGGCCGGTTCTGGTGATTTTCTCGGTGCCGTCGAGGATCGCTGCGATCGCGGCCTGGCGTACGAGGCGGGCGAGGCTGCCGATGCGTCCGCCGGTGCGGGCGTGGGGGATACGACGCCGCGCGGGGCAGTGTCCCCGCCCGGTGTGCCCGCAGGTCCAGACACGCCTCCATGGCCGCGACCAGGTCACGGAACGGCGTCCGCCCGCCCCCGCCGCCGAGGGGGAGGGGCCCGCGGTCGACGACCGTGGCGCGCCCGGCGAGTTGCGCCCCCCCGCACACCACTGAACAAAGCGGTCGCCGTGACGTCGATGCCCGCGTACACGAACGTCGCGCCGATGCGTTCGGTGAGGTCCTTCAACGGGTCGACGGCCTCCGCCCCCGTCGTGGTGCGTGGGTTGAGGCGGTGGATCTCGTCGATCGCCACCAGCCTCACCCCCGCCTTCCGGTAGGTGTGGCACACCGCGTCGACGATCCGCGTCTGAGTCATGCGAGCCGTGATCGGGACCCCGAGAAACCGGGCGAACTCGCCGGCAAGGGCCTTCGCGCCGGCACCGGGCGGGACCAGGACGTACGCCACCGGCACCCCCCTCCAACGCCCTTCCGCCGCGTCGGGCGGCCTCGGCGAGGTGGCACGCCCGACCCACCTGCAACAGCGCGGTGGTCTTGCCCGTGGTCGGCGGCCCGCCGGCGATCACACACGGCCGGGCGCCGGTGTCCTGGTGACGGCCCAGGATCATCAGGGTGCGCACCGTCCGCGAGATCGCGTCGATCGTCGGGGTGCGCACGAGGGCGAACCGCGAGTGATACGCCAAACGCTCCTCCATCCCGCGCTCGGCCGCGCCCGCTTCGGGCGATGTGACGGGCGGCCGGTCGACGAAGTCCCGGAACCCGTCCCACGTCACGGGCGACGGCCACCGGCCCTCCGCAGCCTCCGCGCCGGTCACCACGACTCGGCCTCGGCGTGCGCGTCGTACAACCCGAACCCGCCACCGCCCCCTCCGCCGGACACCCCACCCGATTCCGACTCCGACTCGCAGGGCGCGTCCTCGTCGAGGAACTCGCCGCCGCCGTCGAGGTCGTCCAGACTCTCCACACCAACACCGGCACCGTCGTGCGCCGCTGCGCCCGGTACGCGTCCCGGGAAGACGAATCCCGCGACGCCCTCCGAGTTCGCGGCATGCCCGTCGTGCCCGGTGCCCGCCTGCTCCACGACGCGGCGCGCCCCGGGAACCGCCCGACCCGCCGCGGTGTCCTCGCGTCCACGACTTCTTCGGCTCCCGCCGCGGGCGGGCCCCGCGGCGGGGCGGACCTCGCGCAGGAGCGCCGCGAGGACGTCCGCGAGGTCGGCTTCGTGCCGCTCACGGTCCCCGCGTCGTTCGACGTTCTCCCTCACGTGCCTCCACGCGTGGACGTCGAACGGCGCGTTCACGTGGTCGCGGTGGATCCACGGCACCTCGGCGAACTCCCCACCCGGCAGGCGTACCCACACCTGGCGGCCGTCGTGGGGGTTGTGGTGCACCTCCCACTTCCCGTCCCGGGCGGCGATCGGGGAGGCCTGGCCCCGGTACGGGCCCAGCACCTCGTGGTCGTAGGTGCGGTGGTGGAGGCGGATCCCGCGTTCGGTGACCGCCTGCCACCGCACCGGCAGCAACTCGAGGTAGTCGCCGCCGCTCAGCGGTACCGGCACGTACCCGGCGACCGCGACCAGGGCGGCCCACATCCGGTTCGGCGTCAACGCGACCCTCGGCATCACCGGATGTCGCAGCCCTTCGTGCGGGCGCTGGTGCCAGTGCACGAGCCACTCGTCGAGCAGGTCCTGCAACTGGGCGACGCCGAAGCACGCCTCACGCTCGACGTTCCTGCCGCGTCGGCCGGCGTCGGAGCCGGTGTATCCGGGAAGGTGTCGACAGAACAGGGTGTTGATCGATCCGAAGGTGCGCTCGACGATGCCCTTCGCCGTCGGCGCGTACGGCGGAGCCGGCTGCACGCTGATCCCGAGCGTCTCGCACGCGGCGGTGAACGCCCCCGACAGGAAGACCTTCCCCCGGTCCACGACGATCGTCTCCGGAACCACGACCGGCCGCGCCGCCGCGCCTTCGAGGCGCTCGTCCAGCGTCATCAGCCGATCGCGCGAGAGCAGCCGGGCGTGGGCGAAGCGCAGCGCGTCGGGCCAGGTGGGCCGGGCCGGGTGTGGCACCGCCATCTCCGCCAGCAACAGCGCCGCGTCCACCGCCCTGGTCCCGCCCGGACACAGCACCGCCGCCAGAATGGCCCGGGTGGCGACGTCGACGGCGATCGTGAGTTCGGGCCGCCCCACCGTGCCGTCCTCGAACAGGGCCAGGACGTCGAGACGCGTGGTGTCGATCTGCACCTGTTCCCCGGGCCGCAACGCCACCGTCGGGGTCAATCCCCGCCCGTCCTCGGTGATCGGGGGATTGCGGACGGGACGTCCCGGATGGTCGACGGGATGAGCGAGCCGGCCGACGAGTCGATAGAACGTGGCCGACGACGGCACCACCACCGCATCACCGTGCCGCTCCTCGAGGAGTCGCGCGACCAACGGCATCAAACCCTTGACGGTCCCCTTGGAACGCCCCCGCTGTCCGCGGAGCACATCCCGGATTGCGGCCACCACGCGCTCGTCGGTCCGCCCCACGCCACCAGGACCACGCGTCGTGCGGTGGTCGACCAGGCCCCACAGGCCCTGCCGCCGATACCGGCCGCGCATGCGCTGCACCGTCGTCCGCGACACCCGCCCGAAACCCAGCGCCGTCAACTCCTCGGCCTTGGCACGCTCCCGCTCGGCCAACGTCCACCGCGCCGGGTCGTACTCCGGCCGCACCGCCCCGCCACCGTCGGGCCCGCCCACACGGCCGCACTCCACCTCACGGATGTGCCGCTGCCACGCCAACGCCCTCTCCCGCGCCGCGGCCGGGGCGGTCTCGAACAACCCCCACCGCGGCACCCCCTGCGGCTGCCCGACCTCCACGCCCAAGACCGCGAAGTCCGGATCGGCGAACAGGTACCCGGCCAACACCACCTCGTCGTCCCCGCTCTCACCGACCAGATGGAAGCACTGCCCGGACAGCGCGACGACCTGCCACCGAGCTCCACGGAACCGCACCCGCGCCCCCACCGCGACCACCAGGCGTTCACCCCGCCGCTCCCTGCTCACTCCGCCTCCCCACACGCAGTGGCGCCTCCGCTGCCCGACATCGGAGCGTTGACCAGGACGCGTTCGTGCAACGGCTCGTCCAGCGGCGCCGTCAGCCGGCCGTGCCACAGGGCGTGGAAGGCGCAGGGGAGGACTTCGATCGGGTCGCCGACCGCTTCGACGCCCTCGATCAGCGGCCGCGGCCGTGTGAACGCCTCGAGCACCGAGGCCATCAGGCCCGGACGGCCCCCGTTGCGGGGATGCCGGTAGCCGGCCAGCCAGCGCACGTTCGCCGCCGACACCGGATCCGGCGGCTCCAACCGCCGGTAGACCCAGCCGACCCGCGTACACGCCTCGGCCATCACCGCCGCGGCCTGCAGGGCCCGTTCACCGCCCGCGTCGGCGCGACCGGGGCAGTCGGCCAGCAGCGCGGTGCCGTCCGCGTACCGGACGAAGAGCTGTGGCACCCACGAGCGTGCACGCCCGTCCACCGCGTCGCGCCACCACAGCCGCACCGGCCGCCCCGCCAAACCCACCACCCGCGGATCACGGTCCAACACCATCAACCGTGTGCGCATCGCGTTCGACCCCGCCGGCACATGCCGCCCCGTGGTCGACGACCACCACAGCCCCGGCCCCCACCGCCGTCCCGGCACCACCGGGAACGCCGACACCGGACCCAGGTCCTCGAACGCCACCGCCAACACCGCGTCCGCCCACCGCTGCCGCACCAACCGCCCCACAGGGTCGACGAACTCCGCCTCGAAAGCAGCCACTTCAGCTTCCACCGAAGCCCGAACCCCCACGACGAACCGCTCATCCATGCCCGCAGTCAAGTACGCGAGAACCCGTCAGAAAGACAGAGAACGTCGCTACCACACGAACGAGCGCACCCCCGACGAACATCCCACGCACACGCCGAGTTCGTGATAGACGCCGTGCCGCACCCGGCCCACCCCGCTCCTACGCGCCGACCACTCGGCCAGACCCCGTCCTTGGCCCCGCGCCTACCCGTCGTCGCCCTCGTCCCGGCCGGCCGCGAGCACGTCCGTCAACTCCGCGGCGGACAACCCCGCCCATCCGGCCACGTCCTCCAAAGGCACCCCGGCGTTCAACGCCGCGACGGCGGTTCGGCACAAAGCCCGCTCGAGGAATCCGACACCCCGGGAGAGGTTCCCCAGCAGGTGTCGGGCCGCGTCCGCGGTGCTCCCGGTCTGCGCCCCGCGCAACTGGAGCAACTGCTCCTCCGCTTCCCCCACGAGCTCGCCGATCAGCGCGCGTTCCTCCGCCGGCACCATCGCGCGCCACAGCGTCCCCGAACCGCCCACCCTCCGCTCCTTGCCCAGCGACCGCAGCAGCGCGGCCGTGGTCGCCGGCCGATCCTCCTGCCGCACCCGCCACGGATCGTCCACCCACCCGAACCCGACATCCGAACCCACACCGGGACCCGACCCCGCTCCTGCGCGGCGCCCGCGGATGACGGCGCCCATCCACGCGATCAGAGGGCCGCCGTAGTCGACCGCGACCACCGGCCCCAACCACGGCCGCCCGACCCGTTCCCCCAGTTCGCGGCAGAACGCCCCGTCCACCCGCAACATCCGAGGCCGCCCGGCACCGCCGTCGCGCCACAACCGCTCGACCATCGCCGGATCCAGCAGCGCGTCCGCCACCGCGACCACCTCCGGAAAGACGACCGCGTCCCGCCCGACCACGCGCCACCACTCGAAATCGCCCCCGGCGTCCCCGCCCGCGACCGCGCGCAGCCGCTGCGGCCGGATCTCCTCCCGCTCCCAGACCGGCGCCGACTCCCACCACCGGCACACCACCGCCCACGCGATGCCGAACACCTCCCCGGGATCGATTCCGGCTCGCACCGCCCGCCGCGCCACACCCGCCCACCGCCGCCGCGCCGCGACCACCTCCGGCACCTCGCGCAAGTCCAGGTGTTCCGGCACCCCGTCGGCGTCCGCGTCCAGGCCCCACCGCGCGTGCCGCACGCACACCCGCTCCCACCGCGCCGAGTGCCGAACCACCCGCACCGCCGCACCGGTACGCCGCGCCGCACACAGCCGACACCCGAACGCCACCGGCCCCGCCACCGCGCCACCCACCCGCCACAACCCCCGCGGCACCCCGGCCGTCCCCCACCCGACGACCTCCTCCTCCCTGCCCCAGGACGGCAACGCCCGCCCGAGCACCTCCTCCCCGACCCCGCACAACTCCATCAACGCCAGCCGCCCGGCCGCGTCGAGGACCACCTCCGCATCGGCCCGCAGCCCCCCGCCCCGGTGCCGGGGACGGTGGTTGAGCCACCGCCAGTGCCCGGCCAGAGCGTCGGCTTCCAGCCCGTAACACCCGGCGACCCGGCCCATGAACGACCACGTCGTCTCACCCCCGACCGGAGCGACCCGAAACACCCCCACCGACACCGAAACCACCCCTCGATCTCACTGCGAACCTCACACTCACCGAACCCGAGCACCCCCGAACGACAACCGCGGTTCACCAGCGCATGCCGAGTTCGGTGAGCAACCGCATCCGCACCTCGTTCAGCGAACTCCGGCGGGTGCGTTGGTTGTTGACCCATTTGCCGAGCCGCACGTCGACGACTCCGGCTCCGTCCTCCGCGCCGCCGTCGGCCCCGGCCGCGGTCTGCGTCGTCACGGTCTCGACGTGCGCGCGGGGCACTTCGAGGTCGCCTTCGCGTTGGCGGTAGGCAACGGCCGCGGCGAACGCGGTCTCCCACGCACCCCGACCACGCCGGTGCGCCCGAGCCCCGCCGACGTCGCCACCCACCGGCGCATCAGCCTCGACCACGCCGTTCCCGGCCCCGCCGGCCTCCTCACCGCGACTTCCCGCGCCACCGCCTCCGACAGCCTCCGCCACACCACCCGCCGCTGCGCCGGGTTCAGTTTCGGGGGCGATGCCGAGTTCTCGGAGTTGCTCGAGTTGTCCGGCCCGAAGCCTCGCCTGCGCGGCGGGCTTGGCGTGCCGCTGCGCCCAGGTGCCGATGTCCTGTCCGCCGGCGATGTGTCCGGGCGTCAGCTCGTCGAGGCTGCCGCCCCATGCCAGGTGCAGCCGTACTTCGTTGGCGGCGCGTTGCCATGCGATCGTCCATCCGTCGGGGCGCCACCACGGGTCCAACTCACGGAGCGCGACCTCTCGTTCGGGATGTGCCTCCAGGACGCCGTGGCGCCGCTGGTTCGCCAACCACTGACCCACCCGTACGCCGTCCTGCACGGCGTTCTGTGGTGCGGCGAGGTGCCCCACGCGTTCGAGGTACCGGCGGGCGACGGCGAGTCCGTCGTCGAAGGCCGCGTCGGGGTGCGACCACACCATCCCGAGCATCACGAGCTTGCGCACCCGGTCCTTGTGCAGGCGTCCCGCGGCGTACTCGCGTCGTTGGACCGCGGCCCACTGCCCGACCGGATACTCGTGGTCGTGCCCGTCCCGCGTATCGAGCGGAATCCTCAAATGGCCGTGTGTCCGCAGGAAGCGCCTGGCGGCGAGGTAGCCGCGGATCCAGTCGCGTTCGTCCGGGTCGATCACCCGCAGCCGCACGAAGTCCGCCACCACCGCCGGGTCACGCGAGCTGGAGAACCGCAGGAACGGCCGCGTCTCCACCCCCGGGCCTGCGCCCGGCCCATCCGTGCCCGCAGGCTCACCCGGACCCTCCACGGCCCCACCATTGCCCGCGGTGGCCTCGGTTCCGGCTTCAGCGGCACCGCCGCTCTGCTCGTCGGGTGCGTCGTCGACGGCCGCCCGTGCCGCGTTGCGTGCGGTGGCCTGGGGGACAGCGAGGGCTTCCACGAGTTCCGGGGCGTGGGCCCTCAGGGCCTCGAGCACGGTGACCAGGTACCGGTGCCCGTCCGACAGCAGCATGTCGTCGGGGTGTTCGTGGTCGTCGAGGAAGACGGGGACGACGATCCCGGCGACCTTGCCCTGCCCCGGTTGCTGTCGCAGGGCCCTGCCCACAGCCTGGGTAATACTGACAATACTTGACATTTCGTCGAAAATAGCCACGGCATCCACGGCCGGACAATCGATGCCCTCCCCGAGGATCCGTACGTTCGCCACCACGGACAGGTCACCCGGTGTGCCGGGTTCGGCGAACCGGCCGAGGACGCGCCGCCGGTGCTCGGCGGGGTGTTCCCCGTGCAGCCACTCGGCCCGTACGTGTGTGGGCGCCTGGTCCGGGAGCTCGGCGCGCAGCCGCCGTCCCACGGACGGCAGTCCGAGTGCGAAGGCTTTGGCCTCGGCGACGCGGTGATGGAACGTGATGACCGTACGCAGCTTGTTCTCGCGCGCGGTCTTCAACAGCGCGGTCTGCAACGCCGCGAGCCGTTTCCCACGCCAGGCCTCGACCAGCCTCGGCGCCTCGGGGCTCTCGTCGTCGAGGGCTTGGCGCGCGTCGCGCCGGGCCTGGTTCAGCTCCTTGTCCTTGACGTCCGCCACCAACACGACGAACCTCGCCAAAAGACCGCGACTGACGCTCGCCGCGAGTCCCAGTTCGAAGATCCTCGGGCCGTAGATCTCGGTCGAGTCCATGGACACGGCGAGTTCCTCGGGGAGCGCGGGAACCCGCAGGAGCCGGGCCGGCCGGGTCCGCGCCGCCTCACCGCCGCCGGTGTCGTCGCCCCCGTCCTCATCTGACGCCACGTCAGACGAAGTGGACATTTCACCGGCTTCGTTGACCGCTTCGGCTTGCAGTTCCGGCGAGAAATAATCTTCCCCCGGATCGAAGTCGAGCGCGATGTCGTCGGGGATCGGAGGAAGTCGAATGTGAGATTCGGTGTGAGGTTCGGCGCCGTCTCCCTCCCCGGGGCCGGGACCGGTCTCGAAGAGCGTCTCCTGACCACCCGCACGCCCACCGCGACCCTGCGCCGCCTCGCTCCTCCTACGCCTGCGCCGACCCTTGAACGGTTCGTAGATGCGGGGTGTGGCGGTCATGTAGAGCCGCCGTCGTGCCGGGACGAGGGTGTTGTCGTGGATGTCGGTCCAGGTCTTGTCGACGTGTCCGGCGGCTCTGTGGGCCTCGTCGCACAGCACCAGCGCCCAAGGACTGAGAGCGGGAATTCCGTAGGGCCCGGTGTGCGCGTGAATCACGGCACCGAGCGAGGCGTAGGTACCGAACACCGTGTAACGAGCGTGTTGTTGGGCCCACAGGGCGAGGCTGGGCCCGCTGGTGGTGGCGCGTACCCCCGCTGCGCCGAGTGCGGTGTCGCCTTCGAGGGAGCAGACGGCGAGCATGGGTTCGTGGTGTCCGAGGGTGCGCCAGGCTGTGACGGTCTGGGTGAGCAGGTCGAGGGTGGGGACCAGGACGAGGGTGCCGCCGGCGGGGGCGAGGCGCCTGGCGGTCTCGGCGGCGATGAGGGTCTTGCCGGTGCCGGTGGCGGACACCAGGAGCCCGCGGTTGCCCCCGGGTCGCACGGGGCCTTCCAGGCCGCGTACGGCGGCGTCGACGGCTTCGATCTGGTGCGGCCGAGGCCGTGGTGCGAAATCGCGCACCGGCCCTCCTCGTCATGCCTCAGGAATACCCGACGTGGTACTCGCTTCACATCAAAGTCTACCTGCGAAATTTTTGAGTCACATGAACCTCGAAGTCACCGAGCAGCCTCGAATGAATGAAATCGTGGACGACGACGGTCACGCGTCGATCCGTCCGCCGAATCCGCGGCCCGGGTTCGGGCGGGGGAGGGGAGCGGCCTGCCGCCCCGCCTCACTCCGGCACGCCCAGTTTCCCCAGTCGCGCGCGGATCGCGCTCGGTTGGCGATCGAAGCGCCGGGCGAGTTCGTCGATGCCGTGGCCGGCGGCGTGGAGTTCCAGGAGCAGTTGCTCGTCCTCGGGGGTCCACCGCTGGTAGGCGTTGCCGTGCCGTTTGCGGATCTCTTCCACGGAGTACGCCTTGCCCGCGGCCTCGTCCACGCCCGACGCCGGTCTCCCGGCGTTCGTGTTCGTGTCGGGGGCGGCGATCAACTCCACCGAACCCAGCGAGGCGGAAGGGAAGTCGCACACCTCGACCCCCTCCAGCCGGAACGTGGTGGTGCCGTCCTCGAAGGTCAACAGGTCCGCGTGAAGGTCGAGTTCGCGACAAGTGGCATCCGCGTCCGCGGGGGCGACGACGAACTCCTTGAAACGCAGACAGAATACGCGCCGGGCATCGATGCGGTCATGACAAAACGATGCCGGCCCGACCCACCACCCCGGCAACCCCCACCTCGCCGACGACGCCAACCGATCCGCAACGCGGATCGGTTGCTCCCCGCAACGCGGGGAGCCCACACTCCCCCACGCGAGGAACACCCCGCAACCGCAACCCACTTCGCGCTGCCGCCGGGCCGCAACGCGGCCCCGGTCCGATCCGCAACGCGGATCGGACGCCTCCCGCAACGCGGGAGGCCTTCACTCCTTTCGATCCGCAACGCGGATCGAGCTCCCCGCAACGCGGGGAGCCTCCGGGGGCGCAACGCGCCCCCGCGAGCCGCAACGCGGCTCGCTTCACTCGCAAGCCGCGCAGCGGCTTGGGGACCCGCTCCCCGGCGATCGGAAAACCACACATCTGAAAACCATTCACAGGCAATTATATCTCTTATTCCGTGTT
>NZ_JBSFEO010000064.1:0-48515 GCF_053594475.1 Embleya sp. NPDC001921 | reverse complement strand
TGGGCTTCGTGGCCCGGAGCGAAGCGGAGGGACACGAAGCCCCGAGCGAGGCGCCGCTTTTTCTTGGAGGAGCTTGCGGGGGAAAGAAAAAGCGGTGCCTCGCGAGCCGGCGACGAAGTCGCCCAACAAGAAGCAACGCCGCACCCACGACCCCGGCCCGGCACGCCACGCCCACGACCCACCCCCACCCGCGAGCCGGCGACGAAGTCGCCCAACAAGAAGCAACGCCGCCACCGCGACTCCGCCCGCCCCGCCCTGCTCACGACCCAGCCCGCCCCACCCCACCCACGACCCCGACCCGCCCCGCCACGCCCCCGCCCACAACCCACCCCACCCACGAGCCGGGCCAACACCGTCACCCGACGATTCAGCGCGCCGTCAGCATCGGCATGAGCGCGTTGTCGACCAGGGACTCGATCTCGGCGCGCGACATCGGGACCCCGGTGATGGTGAAGCGCTGGCACAGGACCGAGGGGCCGGCCAGGACGCATTCCGGGGCGAGCGCGCCGGGGCGGGCCTCGCCGCGGGCGATCGCGTCGGCGAGCACCTCGGCGAGGAGGGACTGCCACGGGCCGATCACGCGGTGCTCCCACATCTCGGCGAACTCGCGGTGCCGGCTGATCTCGCCGCACAACAACCGCATGCCCAGGCCGAGCGGGCCGAGCATGCCCTGCGCGACGGTTTCCAGGTAGACGATCAGATCGGCGCGCAACTCGCCGGGCAGGGACAACGATTCCGGGTTCGGCAGAGCGGCGGAGAGCGCGTCGGCGACCATGCTCATCTTGTCCGGCCAGCGGCGGTACAGGGCCGACTTGCCGGTCCCGGCCCGGGTCGCGACACCTTCGAAGGTCAGCGCGCCGTAGCCGCGTTCACCCAGCTCCGCGACCACCGCCTCGGTGATCGCGCGCTCCAGCGTGACGCCGCGCTTACGGGGGCGCTGCCTGTAGTCGGTGACCAGCAGGGCTGTCTCGACTTGACCCGCGCGTACTCCTGTGCTCACTCTCGCCTCCGATCGCCATGGTACAGAAAACGTTTGCGTTCTCTAATGCATAACCTCTAGATTCCCCTAGAGAACGCTCACGTCCACTAGTAATGCGAGGCAATCCATGACGACGGCACCTTCCGAGGTCGCCGGCTCGACCGGATCCCCGTCCGCGGACGCGCCCCACGCGCGTCGCGGATTGGCCTTGGCCCTGCTCGCAGGGGCCCAGTTGATGATCGTGCTCGACGCGACCATCGTGAACATCGCCCTGCCCGACATGGGCAAGGCGCTCGACATAAGCGAAACATCACTCTCGTGGGTGATGAACGCCTACATGCTGACCTTCGGCGGCCTGCTGCTGCTGGGTGGTCGGCTCGGTGACCTCTTCGGCCGACGCCGCCTGTTGGCGCTCGGCCTGATCGTGTTCACCGTCGCGAGCCTGCTCGGCGGGTTCGCCACCAACGAGGCGCTGTTGCTCGCCGCACGAGCCCTGCAGGGTGTCGGCGGCGCGATGGTGGCCCCCGCGGTCCTGTCGTTGGTGACCACCACCTTCGAGGAAGGACCGGAACGCAACAAGGCGTTCGGCGTGTACGCGGCGGTGTCGGGCATGGGATCCGCGGTCGGCCTGCTCCTGGGTGGTGTGCTCGTCGAGTACATCTCCTGGCGCTGGGTCATGTTCGTCAACGTGCCGATCGGCATCGCGCTCGTGGCGGCGCTGCCCCTGGCCATCCCGGACGACGCCAAGACCGGCGAGAAGGCGATCTGGCGCGGCCGGTTGGACATACCCGGCGCGCTGACCTCCACGCTCGGTGTGACCGCGCTGGTCTACGGCGTCATCCGCGCCGCGGAGAAGAGCTGGACCGACGGGCTGACCGTGGGTTCGCTGGTCCTGTCGGCCGTGCTGCTCGGGGCCTTCGTCGTGATCGAACTGCGGGTCGAGCGGCCGCTGATGCCGATGCGGCTGTTCCGCAACCGCAACCGCTCGGCGAGCTACGTGGTGATGGCGCTCGCCGCCGGCGGCATGATGGGCGCGTTCTTCTTCATCACGCTCTACATGCAGATCGTCGCGGGCTACACGCCGATCAAGGCCGGCTTGGCCTATCTCCCGCTGTGCGCGGGCGTGATGGTCTCGGCCCAGTTCACCAGCGTGATGCTGCCCAAGATCGGGCCGCGAGTGCTGCTGACCGCGGGTCCGATCCTGGCCGCCCTGGGGTTGTTCTACCTGTCCCTGCTCGAGGTCGACTCGAACTATGTCGTGGGCCTGCTGCCCGCGATGGTCGTGTTCGGTCTGGGCATGGGTCTGATCTTCGTCGCGATCATGGCCACCGCGGTGGCCGGGATCGCCCCGGAGGACGCGGGTATCGGCTCCGCGATGCTCAACGTCACCCAGCAGGTGGGCGGAGCGGTGGCGATCGCGGTGCTGACCACGATCTACTCCAGCACCAAGGACAGCAAGATGGAGGACCAGATCGCCAAGCTGGGCGAGAAGGCCCTGATCGATCCGGGCTCGATCAAGCTCGCGCTCACCGAGGGCTACACGGCCGGCTTCCTGACCGCCGCGATCCTGCTCGGCATCGCCGCCGTGATCGCGGTCGCGGTCCTGCGGGTCGACAAGTCGGAGCTGTCCAAGGACGCCCCCGCCGGACTGCACTAGGCGGGGCCGCACGGACGGGACCGCGCGGGTGGCAGCACACCGGGCGGGACCGCGTCGGGCGGACTCGCGGACATACCGATAAATCGTCGGTTGCCTCGACACCCGGGCCCGGTTCACGTCGAACCGAGTCCGGGTGTTCGTGGTCCACGGGCGTGTCGCGTCCGTTTCGGACCGATCGGCGATCAAATTTCCGCTTCCTCGGCCACTCTTCGTGATCGATGACCGGGGGAATCCCCTGTGTTTCGGTCGAAGCGGGACGCGGCGTGGGCGGCAGACCGGGCAGGCGGGTACCCTGCGACAGGCAGCGGGTGCTCCACCCCGGGGCACCTAAATCGCGACGACGGGACGACCGGCGCCGTGGCACTCCTCCCGCCTGTTCCTGTCGAAACGGCCGCTCGGCGGGGATGATGGGCGGTGGGGCGACTTCGGGGGGATTGTGACGGAACACGGATGGCCGGGTGAGCCACCGGCCAAGGGGGATCCGGAACGGATCGGCCCCTATGCGGTGCTCGGCCGACTCGGTGCCGGCGGCATGGGCCGTATCTATCTGGGTCGTTCGCCCTTCGGGCGGCTCGTCGCGATCAAGACGATCCGTTCGGAGCTGGGCGGCGATCCCGGTTTCCGCGCGCGCTTCGCGCAGGAGGTGGCCGCGGCCCGCCGGGTCAGCGGCGTGTTCACCGCCGCCGTGGTCAACGCCGATCCCGACGCCGCGGTGCCGTGGCTGGCCACCGCGTACGTGCCCGCGCCCTCGCTCGAATCCTTGGTCCGCGCGTGCGGTCCGCTGCCGCCGCGCGCGGTGCGCTGGATGGCCGCGGGCATCGCCGAGGCGCTGGAGTCCGTGCACGCCGCCGGACTCGTGCACCGCGACCTGAAGCCGTCCAACGTGCTGGTGGCCAGCGACGGCCCCAAGGTGATCGACTTCGGCATCTCGCGCGCCGCCGACTTCGGTTCGCTGACCATGACCGGCGTCGCGGTGGGCACCCCCGCGTACATGTCGCCGGAACAGGCGCAGGGCGTTCGGGACATCACTCCGGCGAGCGACATGTTCTCGCTCGGCGCGACGCTCGTGTACGCGGCCACCGGGCACTCCCCCTACCCCGACCGTAAGCCGGCCGAGGCGCTGTTGCGCCTGGTCACCGGCTCTCCCGATCTGGAAGGGCTGCCGCCGGAGCTGACCGGCCTGGTCAACCTGTGCATGCAGCGCGCGGCCGAACATCGGCCGAGCCCGACCCAGTTGCTCAACCAGCTCGCCCCGATGCTGGACGACAGCGACGCGGACAGCCAACTGCCGGACAACGCGTCGGCGATGGTGCAGCGGTTCGAGAGCCAGTACCGGCCGACGATGGGCCCGCGCACGCCGCCCGTGCGCGAGCCGGCCGAACCCGAGCAGCCCGAGCTGCCGGAGAACGTGCGCCCGGACCCGAACAACATGGGCAAGCTGCCCAACCAGGTACGCGAGGAGCCGCGCCCGGCGCCGCGCCCCGAAACGCACCGGCCCCCTCCGCCGCAACGCCCGCCGACCAACCCGACCCGCAAGCCGCCGCCGCGCCCGCCGACCCCGCCGACGAACACCGGGCAGCCGGGCGGCTCGCGACCGGTCGCGGGCCGTCAGGTGTCCACGTCGTCCCCGTCGCCGGCCCTGCCGACCGAGCGGGTGGCCAGGCCGCCCGCGCCCATACCCAACTCTCCGGTCACGTGGCCGGAGAGCGGGCCCGACGTGCCACGCCAGCACCCCACTCCGCCGCGCACCCCCACCGGCGGTCTGGAGACCTCGCCGGTGTGGCGGTTCACCGCGACCGGCGAGATCCTCACCCCGCCGGTCCGCGCGGGCTCGGGTCGGACCGCGCGCGTGCACGTGCACAGCAACGACAACGGGCTGCACACCCTGCACCTGGCCACCCGCGAATGGCGGTTCGACTCGTCGGGCTGGTCGCACCCGCCCGCCGTGGACGGCGAGCTGATGTACCTCAGCAGCCAGGACAACCATGTCTACGCGCTGGAGCTGACGTCACGTCAGTGGCGCTGGAGCTTCCCCACCGGCGGCGAGGTCGTGGCCGCCCCCGTGGTCGCCGACGGCACCGTGTACTTCGGCTCCAGCGACAACGCGCTGTACGCCGTGGACGCGGCCACCGGTCGATGTCGCTGGCGCTTCCCCACCGGCGGCTGGGCCACCTCGCCCACCGTCGTGGACGGCACGGTGTACTTCGGCTCCAGCGACCGCTGCGTGTACGCGCTGGACGCGGCGACCGGCTGGTGCCGGTGGCGCTTCGCCACCGGCGGCTGGGTGTCCTCGCCGACCGTGGCGAACGGCATCGTGCACGTCGGCAGCACCGACCAGTACCTGTACCTGCTCAACGCCACCGACGGCGCGATGCGCGGGTGGTTCGGCGCGGGCGGTCCGGTCGCGCAGCCGGCCACGGCGGGCAACCTGTCGTTCTTCGGCAGCGGCGACGGCGGCCTGTACGCGGTCGACGTCAACACCACACGCTGCGTGTGGCGGTTCGGGGCCGAGGGCTGGGTCACCTCGCCGGTGGTCGCGGACGACATCGTGTACGCGGGCAGCAGCAACGGCTCGGTGATAGCGGTGGGCATGGGCGGCGAGCCGCGCTGGCGCTTCACCACCGGGGGCCGGGTGACCTCGCCGGTCGTGGCCGACGGGCTGCTCTTCGTGGGCAGCGCCGATCGGCACCTGTACGTGCTCGACGCGGCCACCGGGAAGGGCCCCGCGGAGGCGACGCCCACCGGCTGATCCCGGCGCGTCCCGGCTCGACCCTCGACCCTCGCCGGCTCGTTCGACTCCCGACCTTTGGGACGGGTCCGAGTCGCTGATCACGTTCAGGTCACAAAACTACCGATCAATCAGGAGTTGTCAGTACAGTTCTCCCGCACCGGGGTCGATCGAGTGCGCTGCACCGCCCGCGAGCGACCTCGGCGCGAAACGCGATGGCGGAAAACAAAACGATCTTGGAGCCGAGTACCTCGAACCGTGGTTCGGGACCTTCGACTCCAAGATCGTTTTCGCGTGTTCCCTACGGTCAGCGAGCACCGATGGGGGTGTAGTCGCGCAGCGCGACGCCGGTGTACACCTGGCGCGGGCGGCCGATCTTCGCCTTCGGGTCGGCGATCATCTCCTGCCAGTGCGCGATCCAGCCCGGCAGCCGGCCGATCGCGAACAACACCGTGAACATCTCGGTGGGGAAGCCCATCGCCCGGTAGATCAGCCCGGTGTAGAAGTC
This sequence comes from Embleya sp. NPDC001921, assembly GCF_053594475.1. Classification (NCBI taxonomy): domain Bacteria; kingdom Bacillati; phylum Actinomycetota; class Actinomycetes; order Kitasatosporales; family Streptomycetaceae; genus Embleya; species Embleya sp. NPDC001921. The sequence continues at coordinate 42,643 of NZ_JBSFEO010000064.1, read as the reverse complement.
CACGTTCGGGTACAGCTTGCGCTCGACGAAGTAGTCGTCCGCGAGCGCGCGCTCCTCCAACTGCATCGCGAGGTCCAACAGTTCGTCCTTCTTGCCCATCCGGGACAGGACGTCGTCGGCCGCCTTCTTGATGATCGTCGCGCGCGGGTCGCGGCTCTTGTACACCCGGTGGCCGAAGCCCATCAGGCGCACGCCGTCTTCCTTGTTCTTCACCTTGTTCACGAACGAGTCGATGTCGCCACCGTCGTTCTTGATCTGCTCGAGCATCTCGAGGACCTGCTGGTTCGCGCCGCCGTGCAGCGGACCCCACAGCGCGTTGATGCCGGCCGAGATGGACGCGAACATGTTCGCCTGGCTGGAGCCGACCAGCCGCACCGTCGAGGTCGAGCAGTTCTGCTCGTGGTCGCCGTGCAGGATGAGCAGCTTGTCCAGCGCGTCCACCACCACCGGGTCGGCCTTGTACGACTCGGCCGGGACCGCGAAGGTCATCCGCAGGAAGTTCTCGACGTAGCCGAGCGAGTTGTCCGGGTAGAGCATCGGCTGCCCGACGGACTTCTTGAACGCGTAGGCCGCGATCGTCGGCAACTTCGCCAACAGCCTTATCGCCGAGAGCCGGACCTGCTCCTCGTCGAACGGGTTGTGGCTGTCCTGGTAGAACGTGGACAGCGCGGACACCACGGACGACAACATCGCCATCGGGTGCGCGTCGCGCGGGAAGCCGTCGTAGAAGCGCTTGACGTCCTCGTGCAGCAGGGTGTGCTGGGTGATCTCGTCGCGGAAGTTGTCCAGCGCGCTCGCGGACGGCAACTCGCCGTAGATCAGCAGGTACGCCGTCTCCAGGAAGGTCCCCTGCTCGGCGATCTGCTCGATCGGGTAGCCGCGGTAGCGAAGGATGCCCTCCTCGCCGTCGATGAAGGTGATCGCCGATTTACACGCGGCGGTGTTGACGAACCCTCCGTCGTAGGTCACCAGCCCCGTCTTGGCGCGAAGTGTCGAGATGTCCACGGCGGTGTCGCCGATGGTGCCCTCGACCAGCGGAAGGGTGTGCTCGTTTCCTTGGTGGCGCAGTACTACCGAGTCCTCGCTCATGGGGGTCCCCTACTTCTCGGCTCAGGCTCCGGCAGCCACCCGGATCGTGTCCGTGCGGTTCCGGTCTTTGTGACATGTGTGCATCAGTACGAATAGCAGGCGCGCGAGGCGACCTCGCAGCCACCTCCCACCTGGGCGACAAACCGTGAGCCGCGTCACCTGACCCAGGGTGGCGGGTCGAGATGCCCAGAGTCATCGGCACAACAGTGCACGTGTTTCGGCTTCCCGTTACGAGTGTCACCCATGCGGCGTCATGATGAGGGCACACGATCGGGTGGCCCGGGGGGACGTTGCGTGACCGATGTCGACAGGCGGGGTCCGGCCCCCCTGGACGCGTACGATCCGCGCCGGATCGGGCCCTATCGGGTGCTCTCCCGACTCGGCCGGGGCGGCATGGCCCGGGTCTTCCTGGGACTGTCCCCGGCGGGCCGGCTGGTGGCGATCAAGACCATCCTGGCCGAGCTGGACCACGACGCGGACTTCCGCCGCCGGTTCGCCCGCGAGGTGCACGCCGCGCGACTGGTCAGCGGGGTGTTCACGGCCGCCGTGGTGAACGCCGACCCGGAGGCCGAGCGGCCCTGGCTGGCCACCGCGTACGTGCCCGCGCCGTCGCTGCGCGAGGTGGTCGACGAGTGCGGTCCACTGCCGCCGGACGCGGTGCGCTGGCTGGCCGCCGGGGTGGCCGAGGCGCTCGGCGCGATCCACGGCGCCGGCCTGGTGCACCGCGACCTGGCCCCGGGCAACATCCTGGTCACCCTGGACGGCCCCAAGGTGATCGACTTCGGGCTCGCGCTGGCCGAGGACCAGGACACCGTCAACCTGGTCGGCACGATCGCCTACATGGCACCCGAGCAGATCGAGGGCGAATCCGGCACGGTCCGCTCCGACGTGTACGCGATGGGCGCCACGCTGCTGTTCGCGGGCACCGGTCACGCGCCGTACGAGGGCAGCGCGATGCGGGTGATGAGCGCCGTGCGCAACCGCGACCCGGATCTGACCGGACTGCCCGAGGAACTGCTGCCGTTGGTGGAGTCGTGTCTGCGCCGCCGCGCCGACCGGCGCCCCTCGCCGCACGACGTGGTCGCCGACTTCGCCGCCCTGCTGACCCGCCGCCGGCGCCCGCACGAGGCGGCCTCGTGGTTGCCCCGCCCCGTCCTCGAACTGCTCTACGAGCACGAGCGCCGGATCCGCCCCGCCGTCGAACCGGCCGGCCCGCCCGCGGCGCGACCGGCAGCCGAGCCGGAGGCGGTGCGCGCTCCCTCGGCCGAGCGCCCGCGCCCGGCCCGGCCCGCGCGCCGACGGGCCGCCGAACCGACCGCGGCCCGACCCGCGCCCGCCCCGACCAAGCGCTACACCGAGGATCCGTACCCGACGCGTGCGCCGATGCTCGACCGGATCGGCTACCGGGTGAGCGACTCGGGGACGATCAGCGTGACGACCTCGTCGCTGTCCGAACCGGGCCTGGGGCGCTGGCACTCCGTACTGGGGCCGATGCTCGGGCCCGCGCTGGGCGCCGGGTACTACGGGCCGCGTCGGTCCGCGGTCCGCTTCGGCATGCTCGGCGGCCGGCCGACGCTGATCCGGCGCACCGCCGCCCACGCTCTGGTGCTGATCGCCCCGGCCCGACCCGAGCCCGGCGCGGTCTCGCTCGCCGGTCCCCGGCACGCGCTCGCGCTGGGCGCGGCGCCGGTGGACCTGCCGGATCTGGATCCCCCGGGCCACCGGCACGTGCCCCGGCTCGACCCGGCGGTGCTGAACGCGGAGCTGACCCGCCGCGAGGCCGGGCTGCGGCTGCGCGCCACGCGGCATCCCGAGGTGCTGACGGACGTGATCTCGGCGGTGCTCACCCGGCCGGAGGCCACCTTCGCGCTGTCCGAGGCGGACGCCGTGCCGGACCCCGAGGCGGTGTTGTGGGGCCTGTGCGAGCTGGTCGGCCCGCTGCTCCCGTACACGCTGTCCTTCTCCACGCTGACCGCGGCCGAGCCGGAGGACGAGCCGCGGCTGGTGGTGCACCGACAGTGGCCGGCCCACGACGCGCGCGCCCGGCGGCATCGGATCGTCCCCGGCGAGGAGCTGTACTCGATGGGCGACGTGCACCGCGCCGCCGCCGAGGCCCTGGTGCGCAGCTACACCGGCCCCGACCGGGCCGCCGGAGCGGCCGCCCTGGCCCCGCCGGGCCCGTTCCGCTCCGCCGCGCCGACGGCCCGCTCGCAGGCCGTCCTGCGCGCCTTGGAGGGCCGCTAGGGCGGAGCCGGGCGAGCGCCGCTACCGCGGCGGCTGGAGCAGGCCGGCGGTCAGGCCCTCCAGCAGGCCCCGGCCCAGGTCCTCGCCCAGGGCCGCCGCGCCGCGCAGGTCGGTCACGAACGCGCGCAGCGCCCGGAAGGTCTCGCCATAGGCGCGCTGCCGGTCCGGCGGCAGCAGCGGGATCTCGATCCGGCGCACGTCGACCCGCACGATGCTGGACCCGTAGCCGGCCCGCCTGGCCTGGGCCGGGTCGGTCAGGAACCCGGCCAGGAACCACGGATCGAGGGTGGCCGGATCGGGGCGCAACAGGTGCAGGTTGGGTCCGAGCACCGCGTCCCGCTCGGCGGGTCCGGCCACCCGGACCGCGCCCGCCCACCCGTTCTCGCCGCTGCCCAGCAGGGTCGGCACGATCACGTCGCCCGCCCGGATGCGCGGATGTTGCGCCTCGTCCGCGTCGGCGACCGACAGGCGCGCGCTCGGCGGCACGGCGGCGGCGAGGTCGGTGGTGGTGAGCATCGGCACGGTCGGCCCGGTCGGCGTCTCCCGGCCGCTCCGGCCGGAGCGGGTCGCGCTGCGGTACAGCGTGACCGCGCCGGTGCGGGCCAGGTCGGCGAGCGCGACCGAGCGCCAGGTCGCCGCCCCCGGGTCGGCGGCGGGTACGTCGGGCACCAGTTCCGGGAGCCGGTCCAGCAGGTCGAGCAGCCGCCGGCGGGTGTCGTGCACCCGCTCGGCCACGTGCAGGTCGGTGCGCTCGGGCAGGTTGTGCGACGGGGTCAGGTCGACGTTGTCGTCGAGGAGTTCGATCAGCGGCACGGCGCGGTGCCGGCCGGGCACCTCGGCCAGGCCGCCGGGGTCGGTGCCGAAGTCGTGCCAGGCCCGCACCGTGGCCTGTGCCGCGGCCGGGTCCTCCAGCGCGGCGAACAGCACGTGCGAGGGCATCGGTTCGCCCGAGGGCCGTTCCAGGATCCACAGGTGCAGCGCGACGCCGAACGGCGGCGCGGCGCCCGCGGGCAGCGCGAACACCGCGCGCAGTGCGCCCCGGCGCAGCAGTTCGGCCCGGATCCGCCGGCCCGAGCCCCGGGCCGCGACGGCGGGCGGCATCAGCAGCACGACCCGCCCGCCGACCTCGGTGTGCGCCAGCGCGTGCTGGACCCACGCGAGTTCGGACTCGGTCCGGGGCGGCAGGCCGTACTCCCAGCGCCGGTCGTAGGCCAGTTCGTCGTGGCCCCAATTGCGGTCGTTGAACGGCGGGTTGCCCACGACGGTGTCGAACAGCTCGTCGGGCCACGCGTCCGCGCGCAGCGCGTCGCCCTCGGCGACGGCGATCGCGGTGTCCGCTCCGGCATCGGGGTGCAGCGCGATGCGGGCCCGGATCAGTCGGGCCAGGGCCGGTGCCTCGGCCTGCCCGCGCAGGGTGCGCGCGGATCGCACGAAACCGAGCAGCAGATCGCCGTGCGTGGTCGCCGGATTCAGCACGGATGTCACGGATTCCCGTCCCACGCTCGCGAGTTCGGCGATCAGCGCGACGGTGGCCGAGGGGGTGACACCGCCCGGGCCGGCCGCGGACTCGGCGAATCGGGAGTACAGGGCGGCGAACACGGCCGACGCCCCGCGGGTGCCGGCGAGGTCGCTCGCGGCGCGCAACAGGGCGGCGTGCGGCCCGACCGGCTCGGCTGAGCCGGCCGCCAGGTGGTCGCCGATGTCGGCAAGCCGGCCGGGGATGTCGTCGGAGGCGGCGACCAGGCGCCACAGGTGTTCCTCCGGGGCGACCTCGGCGATCTTGCCCTGGTCGCGCAGCCAGCTCTCCACGTCGGACAGCGCGAAGGTGGGGCTCGCGTCGCTGCCGCCCACGGGCCGCGGGAAGTCGTCGAAGCGCCGCCGCCAGTTGCTCACGGCGGCGCGCCCGACGCCCGCGATGCGGGCGATCTCGGCAGCGGTGACCTGGGGGCTGCTGGGCACCGTCTCCTCCTCATGGGCCGATTGTGAACCTTCCGGAGTCAACCATATCGAGGCGACTTCATGCGCGAGCAAAATTCTTGTTGACAGCGTTCACAGGCACTGCTTCTATTGACCACGGCAGCACGGAGCAACCCCGGAAACACCCGCACCGCGCTGTCACTTGACCACCGGCCGCTCGGCCGGCGGACCGATCGGCGCAGTAGACGGCCGAGACGCAGTGCCTCCGAAGGGAAACCTCATGTCCGCGCTCGCTCCCCGGCAGACCGTTGTGCAGCAGTCCGCTTCGACCGCGCCCCCGCGGGGACGTCGCCGGGGCCTGATCACCACCGTGGCCGTCGCCGCGACGATCGCCATGACCGGATCGCTCGCCGCCTGCGGACCCGACAGGAAGGAAGAGGGCAAGGCGTCGAGCGCCTCGGTGGAGTCGCCGAGGACCACCGGCGCGGCCGACGCGAGCGCGGCGCCCGGCGCCGACGAGCCCAAGACCGGCACGCCCAAGTCGGACGCGCCCAAGGCCGGCGACAAGGGTGGCACCGACAAGGTCGCCCAGGACCTGCTGGCCCACCTCAAGACCACCAAGCACGGCGGCGTGGTGTCCGAGGTCCGGATCGTGAAGCAGTACGAACGCTACGAGGTGACCGTCAACACCACGCTGCCCGCCGAGGTCTCCATCACCGAGGACATCAAGGGTGCCAACGCCCGGATGGACAAGGGGAAGAAGCTCGCCGTCGAGGCGATGCAGTGGACGCAGGACTCGTCGAGCCTGACGATCGGCTCCGTCTCCGTGCTCGACAAGGAGAAGGGCACCGCCGGCATCGAGAACGGCGCGGAGAAGGACACCGACAAGGCCGGTTCCGAGAAGTACGCCGCCGACCTGCTCGCCAAGCTCAAGACCACCACCCACGGCGGCCTGGTCACCAAGGTCCGGATCTCGAAGACCTATTCCGGCTACGACGTCGTGGTGCTCACCTCGCTGCCCGCCGAGGTCTCGCTCACGGAGAACCTCGCCGCCGAGAGCGCCCGGATGGACAAGGGCGGCAAGCTCGCCACCGAGGCCAAGCAGTGGGCCGAGAACAACACCACCCGCAAGGTCTCCTCCGTCGAGGTCCTCGACGTCGAGAAGGGCACGGCCGGGATCGAGAACCTGGGCTGACCGACGCCCGGTCCGGGGCGACGTCGGGGGCGACGTCCGGGGGCGGCGGGTCGGCGTCCGGGTCGGCGTCCGGGGGACGACGAACACGCGCGCGACGGAAATACGCGGGCGACGAACTTTCATCCGGGGGGATGAGGGGTGGGGTCGCGGGGGCGAGGTGCCGGACGGCGCCTCGCCCCCGCGGTGTGTCCCGGTCCGGTCGGCGGCGTCCGGCGCTATCGCCAGGGCAGTTCGGCGAGCGCGGGTGCCGCGTCGTCGCGCAGCACCGTGCCCTCGATCAGGCCGTACGGCCGATCCGTCACCTGGTACACCTCACCCGTGTTGTGCAGACCGAACGCGTCGAGGTCGACCGGGACGTGGTGCCTGTTCGGCAGCGTCAGCCGCACCTCGGCCAGATCCTCCTGTTCGGTCAGCACCGCCTCGCCCATCGCGTACAGGGTCTGTTGCAGGGACAGGCTGTGGGTGTCGGCGAAGGTGCGCAGCAGCGTGTCGCGGGCCGCGCGGAAGGACGTGTCCCAGTCCGCCGACGCGACGTCGATCCGCCGATGACGCCAGCGCGCGTGCACGCTCGTGGCCAGGATCCGGTCCCGGGTCGGGGCCAGCGTCGTGTAGCGGTCCGTCATGAAGCCGTGGAATTCCGACCCGGTGGACTTGAGCACGGTCACGTCCTCCAGGCCGGCGCAGACCTCGGTGCCGGCCGACCCGTGCAGCACGCCCGCGTATCGGGCGCCGGCCGCCCGGGTCCACGCGTGCGGGTGCGGCCCGTGTGTACCGGGGATCCGGATCCAGGGGTACTCCAGGACGCGCACGCGCGCGGTGTCGATCGGGGCGTACGCGTCGACGAAGTGCCGGGCCAGACGCAGCCCGAACGCCTCGATCGCGGGCAGCGGTCGGTCCCGCGCGAACGCGTACACCACGGCGCGCATCGTGTCGGTCGGGATGACGTGGGCGTTGTCGCCGCGCAGATGGGTGTCCGCGAGGTCGCCGGACAGCGACACGGACACGTTCAGGTCGCACAACTCGTGCTCGGTCGCGGTGGTCCGGGTGACCCGGACCAGTCGCACCTGTGCCTTGCCGTATCGATTCGGCCCCAGAACGATCGCCATCGGTTCAGCTCCCTCGCCGCGCGGGCTGATGTTGCCGGGTGTTGCCGGGTGTTGTCGCGAAGCTAGCGGCGCGTACGGAGCCCGGTCAAAGGCGCGAATCGGGACATGTCCCGGCGATTCGCCGCGGTCGTCGGGTCGGTGACGAGACGTTCACGAGTCGTCGACGAGCCGGTCCGGGCCCTCGGTGGGGCCTCGGCCCGGAGGGTAGGCTGCGGCAAAGTCCGCGGGGAGGCGAGACAGACAGGGCCGGCGAAAAGCCCTGGGGCCCCTCCCTGCCTTGGCGCAGCACGTACATAGAGGGGGCGGCAGTCATGGATCCGCTGAAGCCGGGCGATCCCGGGGTTGTCGGGCGGTACCGACTGTCGGCCCGGTTGGGACAGGGCGGCCTGGGGACGGTCTTCCTCGGTCGCGCACCCGGTGGTGACCACGTCACGGTCAAGCTGGTGCGGCCCGACCTGGCGTCCGACAAGACGTTCCTCGAACGCTTCCGCAAGGACGTCACCACCGCCCGGGAGGTCGGCGGTACACACGTCGCGCACGTCCTGGACGCGGACCCGGACGGCACGCCGCCGTGGCTGGTCGTCGAGCACGTGGCCGGCCCGTCCCTGGAGGCGGCCGTCGCGGCGCACGGTCCGCTGCCCGAGCATTCGCTGCGCGCGCTGGGCGCGGGATTGGCCGAGGGACTCGCGGCCGTCCACGAGGTCGATCTGACGCACCGTGACCTCAAGCCGGCCAACGTCCTGCTCGCGGCCGACGGACCGCGTGTGTCGGACTACTCGCTGGCCCGGGCCCTCGGCTCGGCCGGGATGACCCGGACGGGTGTCGTGGACGTCCCGGGGCTGCCCGCGCCGGAGCAGGTCACCGGCGGCTCCATAGGCCCGGCGATCGACGTGTTCGCGCTGGGCGGTGTGCTGTGCCACGCGGCCGGCGTGGCGCCGTTCGGCGCGGGGTCGGTCGCCGAGATCGCGCAGAAGGTCGTGCGCGAGATGCCGGACCTGACGGAACTCCCGGACTGGCTCCGCGAGATCGTCGCCGACTGCCTGAAGAAGCGGCCCACCGCACGGCCCTCGGCGGCCGACCTGGTGGCGCGCTTCGCGGCGGCGGAGCCGAGTGCGGACTGGCTTCCCGAGGAACTGAGGGCGCTGGTCGCCGCGGCGACCGCGGCCGTGGGCGATGCCCCGCCCCCGAAGGACGCCGAGGGCGCGGACGGGGAAGCGGAGGAGGAAGAGGAGGAGCCGGAGACCACCGAGATCCCGGCGGCCGCCGCACTCGCCGCCGCGACGCCGACCGACACGGACGAGACGCCCGTGGCGACTCCGGCGGTACGCGCGGGCGGGAAGAGCACCGGGAAGCCCGCCGCCGGTGGTGCCGCCGCGAGGAACGGCGCGAAGCCGACCGCGCGAGCCGCCGAGGACGAGGCCGAGGCCGACGCGACTCCCGTGGCCACGCCCGCCGTACGCACGGGCAAGAAGGGCGCCGGGAAGCCCGCCGCCGGTGGTGGTGCCGCGAAGGCCGGCACGGACGAAGACGACGCGACTCCCGTGGCCACGCCCGCGGTACGGACCGGCAAGAAGGGCGCCGCGAAGACGACCCGCGGTCCCGCCGCCGGGTCCGATGCCGACGAGGCGGGCGACGAGACTCCGGTGGCGACACCGGCATCGGCCGCGGCCGGGAAGGGCGCGAAGCCGACCCCGCGAACCGCCGAGACCGAAGCCGAGGACGAGTCCGAGTCCGAGTCCGAGTCCGAGTCCGACGCTACCCCCGTGGCCACGCCCGCCGTACGCACGGGCAAGAAGGGCGCCGGGAAGCCCGCCGCCGGTGGTGGTGCCGCGAAGAACGGCGCGGGCCGGGACAAGGGCGACACCGATACCGACACCGACACCGACACCGACACCGACGAGGTGAACGACGAGGACGACGCGACTCCGGTGGCGTCGCCGGCGGTACGGGCCGACCGGAACGGCGCCAAAAAGCCCGCCGCCGAGAAGCCCGCCGCCGACCCGGCGGCCGACGCCACGACTCCCGTGGTGACACCGGCCGTTCGCGTCGGCGGGGACGACGACGTCACGACACCGATCGCGACCCCGGCGGCTCCCGCGCCCGAGGCGGACAAGCCGGCGGCCAAGGCGCCCTACGACGGTGGCGCGCCGGTCAAGGTGCCGGCCATCCGCCGGGGCACCGACGCCGAAACGGTCAAGGTCGCCCGGGACTCCGAGTCCCCCGCGCCCGCCGACGCCGGTGCCGAGACCGTCAAGGTCGCCCGGGAACCCGAGTCGGCGGCGCCGCCGCGACCGGACGCGCCGACTCGGGTGGTGCCCGCGCCGCAGTTGCCGGCCGATGCGCCCGCCGTCGCCGCGACCGAGGTGCCGCCCTTCCCGAACGGTTCACCCTTCCCGCTCACCCCCGCGCCGGCCCGCGCCGCGCGGCCGGCCAATCCGGTGATCTGGCACGCGGTGATCGCGCTGCTCGGGGTGACCGCGGTCGGCATAGGGCTGTTCCGCATCACCGACTCCGCGTGGCGCGAAGCGCAGAACGCCGTCATGGGCTTGGTCCTGCCCGGCATCTCGGTGCTGGCGGGCCTGGCCGGCCTGGCCACGCTGGTGCTGGCCGTGCTCGATTCGCGGCGCAAGGCCGCCGCGGGCCCGTCGTACCCGCCGGGCACCGCGCCCGCCGCCGAATCGAGGCCGACCGAGGCGGACTCGGCGCGGTAGCCGTACCCGAACACCCGCGGCGGGCCCGCCGGTCGTCCCTCGACCACCGGCGGGCCCGCTCGTTCCTCCCACGCCCGCACCCGACCACGATCGCGGCGCCGGGCTCGAAGGCCACCGCGCACCACACCACCGGGCTCGGATTCCGGGCAACTCCCGTACCCGGCCAAGTCGTTGCGTGCCGCGCCGCAGGTCGTGCTCAGCCGCGGGCGGCGCCGGGGGGCCAGACCACGCGTACCCGCGTGCCCGCCGCGCGGGCCTTGGCGACCACCTCGGCGGTGCCGCCGCGCGCGCCGCCGGGTCGGCCGTCCCAGACCGCGAACACCACGTCGACCGCCGCGAGCAGCGCGTCGTTGGCCGCCGCGTACGCGTCCACGGACGCCCGGCGGAACGGCATCACCCGGACCTCGTCGGCCCGCGCGATCAGGTGCTCGAAGCTCGCGCGGTAGTCCGGACCGACCTTGGTCGCGCCGTAGTCGGCCGACGGCAGCAACACCACGAGTCGGCCGCCCAGTTCCAGGACGGCGTGCGCGAAGATCGCGTCCGCACCTGCCGCGAGGCAGCTATAGCCCACGAGTTCGTCCGGCGCGACCCGGGCGAGCAGGTCCCGAACGGCCCGGTCGACCAGCGGCACGGTGTCGGGCGCCAGGTTGATGTGGCCGGTGATGCCGTAGCTCGTCACGCGTACTCCAGTCCTGGTCCACTCCGTCGAGGGAACCCCCCATTGTTTGGCCAAGCGGCCCGGGAATCCGCACGAGCCGGTCGATAATCGGAGCAATTCGACCGCACAAGCCTCGACGCGAACGGGTCCCGGCCGGTTCGGCGACCCGCAGCGGCCACGACTCGCCGGTGCGCACACCGGCACCAGGGAGCGCCATGCATCGGAGAACCCGTCGAATCGCGAACTCGGCCCCGGCATTCGTGCTGGCCGCGACCCTCGCCGCGTGCTCCGCCTCGTCGACCGATGGACCCGCCGCCGTGCGGGTCCTCGATCCGGTGATCTCCGGGGCCCGCCCGGCGACCCCGGAGGACTACCCCAAGCCGTCCGTCGCGCCGCCCTGCGATCCGCGCGAGAGCCTCACCCCGCCCGGGTCGCTGCCCGCTCCCGGGGCGATGCCCGCCGGTTCGACGATGGAGCGCGTGCACCGACGCGGGTACCTGATCGTCGGCGTCGACCAGAACACCCGATTCTTCGGCGAGTTGGACCGACGCAGCGGGCTGATCAAGGGCTTCGACATCGAGATGGCCAAGGCCCTCGCCCGGGCGATCTTCGCCGGCCCCGACGACCCCGCGCGGCTGCGCTACAAGGTGATCACCCAGGCCCAGCGCACCGACGTGCTCCGGAACGGGTATGTGGACGTGGTGATCGACACGATGACCATCACGTGCGACCGCAAACTCCAAGTGGCCTTCAGCAGCGACTACTACACCGACGGCCAACGGGTCCTGGTGCGCTCCGACTCGGGCGTGCGCGCCCTCGCGGATCTGCGCGGCAGGCGGGTGTGCACGGTCCGCGCCACCACGTCGATCGTGTTCCTGCGGGACAACCCGGCGGGCGTGCTGCCGTACGCCGTGGAGAACTGGACGGACTGCCTGGTCGCGTTGCAGCAGGGCGAGGTGGACGCGATCTCGACGACGTCCGCGCTGCTCAGGGGACTTCAGGCACAGGACTCCGACACCGACGTGGTCGGTCCGACCTTCAGCGACGAACCGCACGGCATGGCCTTCCCGTTGGCGCACCAGGACTTCGTGCGATTCGCCAACGGGCTGCTGGAGCGGATGAAGCGGGACGGCTCGTGGCAGAAGTTGTACGACGCGTGGCTGGCCGGGCCGCTGGGGCCGCAGTCCCCGCCGCGCGCCTCCTACGTCGGCTGAACGATCCGGGAAGCCGGGGGCCGTCCCGCCGCCGGGACCCTCCGGAAGGTCCCGGCGGCTGCGCCGAGTTCCTTCGGGCGATCCCTAGTCGGGACGTTCTCCGGTCAGGGTCGGGCGCAGTGTCTCGATGACGGTCGGGTCCTCGATGGTGGAGGGCAGTACGGGCCGCTTGCCGTCCGCGATGTCGCGCATCGTGCGGCGCAGGATCTTGCCCGACCGGGTCTTGGGCAGCGCCGCGACCACGTCCACCCGACGCAGGGCGGCCACCGCGCCGATCGTGTCCCGCACCCGGAGCACCAACTCGGCGGCGACCTCCGCGGGTTCGCGATCGACACCGGCCTTGAGCACGACCAGACCGCGCGGCACCTGGCCCTTGAGCTCGTCGGCCACCCCGATCACCGCGCACTCCGCGACGTCCGGGTGCGCGGCCAGCACCTCCTCCATCGAGCCGGTGGAGAGCCGGTGCCCGGCGACGTTGATCACGTCGTCGGTGCGGCCCATCACGTAGACGTAGCCGTCCTCGTCCTTGCGCCCGCCGTCGCCGCTGAGGTAGTAGCCGGGAAAGGTGGTCAGATAGGACGCGACGTAGCGCTCGTCGTCGCCCCACAGCGTGCTCAGCGTGCCGGGCGGCATGGGCAGCTTGAGCACCACCGCGCCGTCCACGCCGGGCGGCACCTCGACGCCCCGCGGGTCCAGGATCCGTACGTCGTAGCCGGGCACCGGCAGGGTCGGCGAACCGGGCTTGGTGGGATGCGGTTCCAGGCCCATCGGGTCGGCCACGATCGGCCAACCGGTCTCGGTCTGCCACCAGTTGTCCACCACGGGGATCCCGAGCAGGTCGCCCGCCCAGCGGTAGGTCTCCGGATCGAGCCGCTCACCCGCCAGGAACAGCGCGCGCAGCGCGGACAGATCGTGTCCGGCGAGCAGTTTCCCGTCCGGGTCCTCCTTCTTGATCGCCCGGAACGCGGTCGGCGCGGTGAACAACATGGTGGCCCGGTGCTCGGCGGCCACCCGCCAGAACGCGCCCGCGTCCGGCGTGCCGACCGGCTTGCCCTCGTACAGCACGGAGGTGCAGCCGGTGAGCAGCGGCGCGTAGACGATGTACGAGTGGCCGACCACCCAGCCGACGTCGGACGCGGTCCAGCTCACCTCGCCGGGCCGCACGCCGTACACGTTCTCCATCGACCAGCGCAGCGCGACCGCGTGTCCGCCGTTGTCGCGCACGATGCCCTTGGGCGGGCCGGTGGTGCCGGAGGTGTAGAGGATGTACAGCGGGTCGCCGGCCGCGACGGGCACACACTCGACGGGTTCGGCCGTCGCCATCGCGGTGTCCCAGTCCAGGTCGCGTTCGGTCGTCTCGGCCATGAGCTGCGGACGTTGCAGCACCACCACCTTGTCGGGCCGGTGCGTCGCCTCGGCCAGCGCCGCGTCCACGAGCGGCTTGTAGGCGATCGTGCGGGTGGGCTCGATCCCGCAGGACGCGGCCACCACGACCTTGGGCCGGGCGTCGTCGATCCGCACCGCCAACTCGTGTGCGGCGAAGCCGCCGAACACGACCGAGTGCACCGCGCCGAGTCGGGCGCAGGCCAGCATCGCCACCACGGCCTCGGGCACCATCGGCAGGTACAACACCACCCGATCGCCCCGGCCCACCCCCAGTCCGCGCAGCACACCGGCGAACCGCGCGGTCAGGTCGAGCAGTTCGGCGTAGCTCAGGGTGCGCCGCGTCCCGGTGACCGGCGAGTCGTAGACGATCGCGGCCTGTTCGGCGCGCCCACCCGCGACATGTCGGTCCAGCGCGTTGAAACACGTGTTCAACACACCGTCGGGGAACCAGCGGTACAGCGGTGCGGCGGAGGCGTCCAGGGCCCGGGTGGGCGGCGTCACCCAGTCGATCGCGGCGGCGGCCTCCAGCCAGAAGCCGTCCGGATCGGTCAGGCTGCGCCGATGGGCCGACTCGTACGCCCCGCCAGTGTCGCGGCTCATCCGCGGTTCCTCCCGGTAGTCCGGTCGCGGCACCGGGTGACCGTGCCGTCTCGCCGGCAGGATCCCGACGCGACGGCCCGAAGTCAAGACGCCGTACTCGCGTTCGAGCACATGGGCGGCGGGAGGCTGCGCCGCGCCCGCGGCCCGGAGGGCCGGGAGGTGCTCCCGGCTCCGGGTCCGCGACGTCTCGGGCCGCGGTGCCCCTACCAGGCGCCGCCCGCGACCTGGCGGGTGGCGAGGTTGATCCGGTTCCAGACGTTGACCGCGGCGATGGACAGCAGCAGGGCGCCGAGTTCCTGCTCGTCAAAGTGCTTGGCGGCCTCGTCGTAGATCGCGTCCGGGATCGGGTCGCCGACGTCGGCGACCCGGGTGACCGCCTCGGTCAGCGCGAGGGCCGCGCGCTCCGCGTCGGTGAAGTACGGGGCGTCCCGCCAACCGGCGACGGTGTCGATGCGCTCGTCCGCCTCGCCGGCCTTGCGCAGGTCGCGGGCGTGCATGTGCACACAGACGCTGCAGCCGTTGATCTGGCTCGCCCGCAGGTTGGCCAGTTCCAGGGTGACCTTGGGAACGCCGGTCTGTGCGGCGGCGGCACCGAGGGCCATCAGCGCCTTCATCGCGCCGGGAACGACCATCGCGGGGTTGCCCATGCGTGCTTCCATGACTGTGCTCCTCGAGAGGTGGTCTCACCGGCGGCGGTGTCCTCGCCTCCGGCTGCCGGCCCTTGTTTTTCGGTCCGACACAGCACTGACGGAGCCCGGCGGGAAAGTGTGACGCCCGAGGTGAGGAAAGTTCTCGATCCGCCGCGGGGCCCGACCGGCCGGGTCGGAGCGGGGTCCTCACACCGACTCGCAGACCGTGCGGTTCAGCGCGATCAGCGCCACCGCGACCGCGGCCGAGCAGATCAGCACGACGGCGAACGACGTCGTGGCGACGCGCAGGCCGGCCGCGTCGCTCAGGTAGCCGATCGAGATCGGGAGCAGGCCCGCGGGCAGGTAGCCGCCCACGTTCAGGGCCGCGTTGGCCTCGGCGGCCCGCTCGCGCGGGACGCTCGCGCCGAGCAGGGTCAGGCCGCCGAGTTGGCCCAGCCCCTGACCGGCTCCGGCCAGGATCGCGGCCGAGATCAGCAGGGAGGCGGACGCGAGGTACTCGGCCGCGATCAGCGCGGTCATCGCCACCACGACGGATCCGGCCCCGGCCGGCAGTACGGTCCGCACGGGCAGGCGCCGCACCGCGAACTGCACACCGGTGGCGGCGGCGAACATCACGAACGCGGTGGAGCCCGCCACGATCCGACTCGACGTGTCGAGCAACCCGGCCAGGAGCGAGGGGCCCAGCGACAACACGAACGAGGTGGCGGTGATCCCGGGCGCGAACACCGCGACCCCGAGCAGGAGTTGCCTGCGGTTGGCGGCCGGGACCGAGGGCACTCGAAGCCATCCCCCGGCGGAGCCGGCGGCGCGCCGGGGGCGGGCGAGCGGCATCCGGTACACGACCACGAACGCGGTCGCCAACAGCGCGGCCTCGACGATGAACACGGTGGTGGTCGGGCCGGCGACGGTCTCGGACAACACGCCCGCGAGCATCGGCCCGAGCCCCGCGCCCAGCACCATCGCGCAGGACGCCGACAGCGCCGCGAGCCGCTTGCGCGCGGGCCCGGCGACGTCGGCGACCGCCGCCATGCCGGCCGCCACGGTCGCGCCGACCGCGATACCGGTGAGCAGGCGCGCGATACCGAGCGCGAGCACCGACCCGGCGAGTGCGAAGACCAGGCACGCGAGCGCGGCCAGGCCCAGCGCCGGAAGCAGGACGGGTTTGCGGCCGATCCGGTCGGACAGCGCGCCGGCGACGACGAGCGCGCCGAGCAGGCCGACGATGTAGGTCGCGAAGATCACGGTCAGCGTGCCGGAGGAGAAGCCGAGTTCGCGCTGCCACACGAGGTAGAGCGGGGTCGCGGCGTTGGAGAGCACGAAGACGGCGGTCACCGGCCACGCGGCGAGCCACACGGCACCGGCGGTGGGCACGGGGCCGGTCGCGGTCGCGGCGGCACCGGTGGGTGTGCGGTCGAGGTCGGTCGTGGTCATGGAACCCCCAGAACATGGTTGTACGACTTGACTCGTACTTGCTGTACGAGTCGAGTCGAACATGAAGTGCAGTACGATGCAACTCGTACAGCAGCCCGGCTCGGCGAGGAGAGATGTCCAGTGGCACACGACGCGGCCGTTCGCCCGGTCCCCGCCGACGCCCCGGAACCGCTGCCGGAGCCGTCCGTCGACGAGTTGCGCCTGGAAGTGGTGCTGGGCGCGCTGAGCACGCCGCTGCGGATGGGCATCGTGCGCACGCTGCTCCTGGAGTCGACCGAGTTCGACCACACGTGCGGGTGGTTCGGCCTCGGCCAACCCAAGTCCTCGCTCACCCACCACTTCCGAGCCCTGCGCGAGGCGGGCCTGATCCGGCAACGGCAGTACGGCCTCGAGCGCCGCAGCCACGTCCGGATCCGGGACCTGGACGCGCGCTTCCCGGGCCTGCTGGACCTGGTCGCCGGCTGGACGCCGCCGACGGACGGATGAACCCGTCGGCCGGCACCGCGGCGGCAGGGAGCGGGGACCCGCGGACGGACGCCGGCTCTCGACTACGATCCTCGAGGGTCCACCGCGACCCGCCGAAGGGGAGGCAGCCCGCGATGGCAACGACCACCGGTCGGTCGGAATGGGCGTCCGAGGACGTCCTGGAGCCGTTGCGGCGCCATTTCAGGGACCCGTCCGCCGGGTTCTGGATCGGACCGGGGTGGTATCAGCTCGCGCTGCGCTGCCACGAGGCGGTGGAGGCGGAGTTCCCCGACTACGAACTCCTCGCCGTCAAGCAGAAGTGGGCGGCACTCGCCTTCCAGGCCAACCCCCACCCGTGGACCCCGAACGGCTCCGCCCGGACCCCGGCCGAATCGACCCGACTCCACGCCGTGACACACGAGTTCGACCGAATCTCCCGAACGGTCTGCGAGCACTGCGGCCGCCCGGGCACGCTCCGCGGCACGCGTCGACTGCGCCTGACCCTGTGCGACGCCTGCGAGACGACGGTGCCGCCCGGCGGCCTCCGGTAGCCCACCGGAGCCGGTCGCGCCGTTACAGGCGGTCGTACCAGCCGGGATGGCTGTTGTGCAGGGCCGCCAGGGCCAGGACTATGCGGGCGTCCACGTGGCCCGGCGGCAGTTCGTAGGAGTCGGTGGTACCGACGCTGCCCAGGTATTCGAAGACGCGCGTGCCGTCGTGGCGCCAGATCGTGCGCAGCGGCAACCTCGGCGCCTTGCCGCCGAGTACGGCCACGGCCATCATCAGGCCCCACAGCGGGGACAACGCCCACCACGCGATCCAGCCGAACGTGGTGCCCTTCGCCGCGTGCAGCGTGGGGCCCTCGGCCGGGCGGATCGTCCAGGACGTGCGGCGCAGCCGGCGGATGCTGCCCTGTTCGCGATGCACCGTCGCCAGGTGCTCGCCGGCCGGGCCGGTGACGCTGTAGACCGCGTAGTCGGCGGCGGCCGAGTACGTACCCACCGCGGCGATCCGCTGTCGGCGGGCCCGGTCCGCCCACAGGATCAGGTGCCTGGAGGGGGAGGTGCCCATTCCGTCGGTGGGCGCCGCGTCGATGTACGCGATGTCCTCGTAGTGCCGTTCGCCCTGCGGGCGGATCCGGACGATCGGGCCCACCCACGTGTGTTCGGGAACGTCCCTGGCTTCATCAGCCTGGAGCGCGCGGCGTACTTCGATTGCGGCACCCGCGACGGTGTGAAGCGCGACGGTCATGTGCGTCCAGAGTTCGGAAAACGGCCGGTCCGAACAGCAGCGTAGACAGCGCGACAACCCCTTGGGGAGCGAGGGAGCGAGAACTCCACCAAAGCATGGACCGGCCGGCCGGATTGTGCCGGTCCGGCCGGTCCGAAGTGCGGGTATCCGAGCGGTTGTCGGCGATTCAGCCACGCTGCGGCAGGCCGCCCGCGAAGTCCTCGCGGTGGTCGTGGGCGCGCTCGCGGTCGTGGACCGGCCGCCCATCGGTTCTTCGTGGACGCGGTGGCCGTCGGGCCGCCGGGAAGGCGACTCGGCGTGGGGGCTAGTCCTCGTGCGGCCTGGCGTGCCGCGGGAGCCGGAAGACCAGGCCGGCGGCGAGCAGGCCGAGGCCGGCCACCGCGAGTGCGCCGACGGCCATCGCGGTGGAGGCGCTGTGGTGTTCGGCGAGTTGGAGGAACAACGTGGTGATGCCGGCCACGCCGAGTGCGCCGGCGAGCTGTTGCATCGCGGACAACGACCCTGAGGCGCTGCCCAGTTCGTGGTCGGCGACACCGGCCAGGATCACGTCGAACAGCGGGGCGAACACGGCGCCCATGCCGAGCCCGGAGACGAACAGCGGGGCGATCAGGTGCACGCCGGTCGTGTCCGAGCCGTAGTGGGTGACCACGGCGGCGAGGGCGATCAGGCCGCTGACGTTGACGCCGGCGCCGATCAGGAGCAGGTTGCGGCCGAGCCTGGGGATCAGTGGGAAGCCCGCGATGGAGGCGACCACGATGCCGACCGCGATCGGGGCGAGGGTGAGGCCGGCGGCGAGCGGGTCGAAGTTCAGGTGCAGTTGCACGAACAGCGAGGTGATCAGCATGAAGCCGGCGGTGCCGGCGAAGAAGACGAGGCCGAACAACATGCCGGAGGTGTAGGCGCGGTTGCGCAGCAGGGTGGCCTCGATCAGCGAGTGGGCGCTGCGGCGTTCGCGCAGGATGAAGCCGGCGAAGACGGTCAGGCCGGCGCCGAGGCAGCCGAACGTCCAGGCGGGCCAGTCGGCTTCGGGGCCCTGGATGAGCGGGAGGATGACCAGCGTCGAGGCGACCGCCAGGAGGGTGGCGGCGAGCACGTCGATCCGCACACCGGGGTTCGGGGCGTCCTTGGGGATGTAGCGGAGTCCGCCGAGCACGGCGGCGAGGCCGAGCGGGACGTTCATCAGGAAGATCAACCGCCAGCCGGTGCCGAACAGGTCGAGGTGGATCAGCGCGCCGGCCAGGATCGGACCGCCGACGGCGGACAGGCCCAGGATCGGGCCGAACGCGGCGAACGCCTTGCCGGTCTCGGCGGGTGGGAAGACCGACTTGAGGATGCCGAAGCCCTGCGGGATGAGCAGGGCGCCGAAGGCACCCTGGGCGACGCGGGCGGCGACCAGCGCTTCCGGCGCCGGGGCCAGTGCGCACAACAGGGACGCCACGGCGAAGCCACCGGCACCCAGCAGGAACAATCGGCGTCGGCCCCAGCGGTCGCCGAGTCTGCCGCCGACCACGAGCAGCACGCCGAACGCGAGCGTGTAGCCGGAGGCGAGCCACTGCAACAGCGACGCGCCGCCGCCGAGATCGCCCCGGACGGACGGGCCGGCGACGTTGGTCACGGTGCTGTCGAGCAGGTCCATGACCTCGGCGACGAGCACGATCGCCAGGATCCGCCACCGCCAGGCGTACGCGGCGGGCAGCGGGGTCTCGGCGACGGGGGCGGACGGGACGACGGTGGTGGTCATCGGTACTCCTCGATGGGTGGGTGGTGCGGCTCAGCGCCTTTCGGGGCGCCGCCTGGCGAGCACTGTTCGTAACGAACGGCGTTCGTGGCGAACAATGTACGTAGCGAACAGTGTTCCGTCAACGCGTATACTCGGGGCATGGCGAAATCACCCGGCGAGTCGCGACCGTCCACCCCTGCCGCCCCGATCAGCCGGCGCACCCGTCCGGCGAAGGCCGCGCTCAGTGCGGACGCGCTCGTGTCCGCCGCGCTCGCGATCCTGGACGCGGACGGCCTGGAGGCGGTGACGATGCGTCGGGTCGCGCAGGCACTGGACACCGGCGCCGCGTCGCTGTACGTGTACGTGGCGAACCGGGACGAGCTGCTCGCGTTGGTCTACGACCGGGTGCTCGGCGAGATCCCGCTGCCCGCCGTCGCGCCGGTCGGCGAGCCGTTCCCGCACTGGCGCGCGGAGTTGGCCACGTTGATCCGGGAGGCGATCACCGCGCTCGGCGCCCATCGCGGCATCGCGACCGTGGCCCTGGGCGACGTACCGACCGGCCCCAACGCGCTCGCGCTCGCCGAGACGATCCTGGGTCTGCTGGCCGGCGCGGGCGTCGACGACCTCACCCGCTCACTCGCGCTCGACCTGATCAACCTGCACATCACCGCCGCGGGGGCCGAGGAGTCGGCGTACGTCGACAAGGGCGCCGAGGGGCAGACCGAGGAGAGCGCGGTCGCCGCGATGGACGAGGCGTTCGGGCGACTCTCCGCGACGGACTACCCCCACCTGGTCGCCATGCGCAAAACCCTCACCCGGGTCTCCGGCGACGACCGCGACACCTGGGCGACCGAGGTCCTCCTGAACGGCATCCTCTCCACCCCCGCCCCCGACTGACCGACCACCCGGTGCGGCGGCCCGCTCGCGGCGCGGCGCCCGCCGCGCCGCGAGCAACCGACGAACTCCCCAGCCCCCGCCGCCACCTCCGCGCCGTCCTCACACACGCCGGGCACGACTCGGCCCACCGCCGCATCTCGTCGCCGAGAGATCACAATGGGCGTCATGGTCGATCTCGCCGAGTCCTCGTCGCCCGCTCCACGCCGCCCGGATCCGGGCGGCGTGGTTCGTACCGCTTCGGAGCTGGAGAAGCTCCGGGGTGTGCGCCGGATGAAGGTGATCGCCACCGGGTTCCTGGTGTTCGCGACCGTGTTGTACATCCTCGCGCGATGGGCCGAGGCGCGCGGGGCGGGCGCGTGGGCCGGATATGTGCAGGCCGCGGCGGAGGCCGGGATGGTCGGCGCGATGGCCGACTGGTTCGCGGTGACCGCGCTGTTCCGCCGCCCGCTCGGACTGCCGATCCCGCATACCGCGATCATCCCGACCCGCAAGGACGCGCTGGGGCGCAACCTCGGCGAGTTCGTCGGGGAGAACTTCCTCTCCGACACGGTGGTGCGGCAACGGCTGAGCCGGATGGAGGTGTCCCGGCGGGCCGGCGCCTGGCTGGCCGCTCCCGGGCACGCCGAGCGGGTGACCGACCAACTGGGCGCGCTGGCCCGCGCGGCACTGACCGTGCTGCGCGACGAGGACGTGCAGAGCGTGTTCGGACAGGCGATCACCCGTCGGGTGTCCGCGCAGGCCGTCGCCCAGCCGATCGGCGAACTGCTCGACCGGCTGGTCCGCGACGGCGCGCACCGGGGCCTGGTCGACCTGGTCGCGGCCAAGGCGCACGACTGGCTGGAGCAACATCGCGAGGCCGTCCTGCGGGTGGTCAACGAGGAGTCGCCGGGCTGGTCGCCGCGCTTCCTCGACCGGCAGATCGCCAACAAGGTGCACCGCGAACTGGTCCGGTTCGCGGGCGCGGTGCGGGACGACCCGGAGCACCCGGCCCGACTCGCGGTGGACAACTTCCTCGCCGAGGTGGCCCGCGACCTCCAGCACGACCCGCGGATGATCGCCCAGATAGAGGGGCTGCGGGACCGCACCATCGCGCACCCGGCGGTGCAGGAGCTGATCGCGTCGGTGTGGAGCGCCGCGCGCGCGATGCTCGTCGAGGCCACCGAGGACCCGAACAGCGAACTGCGCAACCGGGTCACCGACGCCGTGCGCTCGCTGGCCGGTCGGCTCGCCGAGGACGCGCGCGTGCGCGGCAAGGCCGATCGGTGGATCGAGCAGGCCGCCGCGTACGTGGTGACCACCTACCGCGACGAGATCACCGCGCTGATCACCGACACCGTCGGCGCCTGGGACCCGAAGGAGACCAGCCGCAAGATCGAGATCAACGTCGGACGCGACCTCCAGTTCATCCGGATCAACGGCACCGTCGTGGGCGCGCTCGTCGGCTTGCTGATCCACACCCTGACCGAGGTGTTGAGCTGACCGGGAGTGCTCGACCGAGGGCCCGGGTCGGCCGAGCACCCGGCCACCCGGCCGACCCGGGCCCCGGGCTCCACGTGCGGCACCGCGCCCGACCCGCCCCGCCTACCGCACCGCGCCCGACTCGCCCGCCTACCGGGACAGTTCCTCCGCGCGCGCCTTCGCCGCCCGCAGGTCCACCTTGCCCGCCGCCGTGCGCGGGATCGACTCGACGAAGTGGATGCGCTTGGGCGTCTTGTACCCGGCGATCCGGGTCCGGGCGTGCGCGGTGATCGCCTCCGGCGTCGGGTCGGTGCCCGCGCGCACCACCACGAGCGCGGTGACCGCCTGGCCGAAGCGCGGGTCCGGGACGCCCACCACGACCGCGTCGAACACGTCGGCGTGCGACTTCAGCACGTTCTCCACCTCGTCCGGGTAGACCTTCTCGCCACCGGTGTTGATCGTCGCGCTGCCACGCCCGAGCAGGGTGATGCCGCCGTCCTCTTCCAGCAACGCGAAGTCGCCGGGCAGCACCCAGCGGCGCCCGGCCGCGTCCCGGACGAAGGTGGCCCGGGTCTTCTCGTCGTCGCCGTGGTAGGCGAGCGGGATGTGTCCGCTGACGGCCAGTCGGCCGACGTCGCCCGAGCCCGGCCGCACCGGCACCAGTCGGTCGTCGAGCACGGTCGTGGTGTCCGAGGAGGCGAACCGCGTGGCCGCGCCGGCCGCGCCGGTCTGCCGCATGGCGGCACCGGTCTCGGACGCGCCGAAGCTGTCGATCACGAAGATGCCGGTCTGTTCCAGCGCGGTGCGGACCGAAGCGCTCATCGGCGCGCCGCCGTTGCTGATCGCCTTGAGCGCGGACAGGTCGTGGGTGTCCGGGTTGGCCGCGAGCCAGTCCGCCAGCGGCCGGCCCATGCCGTCGCCGACCACCGCCATCGACAACGCCCGCTCGCGCGCCGCGAGGGCCATCACGGCGTCCGGGTCGAAGGCCCGGCCGGTCCACATCAGGTACGTGTTGCCCATGTAGAAGGTGTTCCACATCGACCACTGCCCGCCGCCGTGCATCATCGGCGCCAGGCCCAGCGTGGTCAGCCCGGCCGATTCCCGGACCGTGTCCCCCAGTTCGTCGGGCTTCTCCAGCTTCGGCCGGCCGCCGCGACCGGCCTGGAGGGCCGCGAAGAAGATGTCCTCGCCGCGCCACAGCACACACTTGGGCATGCCGGTGGTGCCGCCCGTGTACAGGCCGTACAGGTCGTCCGCGGTGCGCGCGTCGAAGTCGCGGGCGGGCGAGGCCGCCGCGAGCGCGTCCTCGTAGCCGACGGTGTCCTCGGCCGGTTCGGTCGAGCCGTCCTCCAGGATCAGCACATGCCGCAGTGCCGGGAAGTCCGCCCGGATCGCCGCGGTCGGGCCGGCGAACGAGCGCTCGGCGACCACCGCGACCATGCCCGAGTTCTCGTACAGGTAGCGCAGTTCCGCCTCGACGTAGCGGTAGTTGATGTTGATCGGCACGGCGCGCGCCTTGTGGCAGCCGATCATCGCCTCGACCCACTCCGCGCGGTTCCACGCGTGGATCCCGACGAACTCGCCCGGCCGGATCCCGACCCCGAGCAGGTGGTGCGCGAACCGATTCGCCCGCTCGTCGAGTTGACGGTACGTCAGTCGTACCTCGCCCGCGATCAAAGCGGTGCGGTCGGGAATCGCGTCCACCACGATCTCGAAGAGGTCGGCGAGGTTGAACGACGGGCTGACGGGCGTCATGGTCGGCTCCCACGGCGGATGAACGGATGCTTCCGAAGCCGGATCCGAGGCACGGATCCGATCCGGATCGAAGCAGGGATGGGCCAACTTACCCTTGACTCGATCAAAAGAATAGGTTCGGCGCGGCCGCCCGACACCACCCGCGCAGGGCCTCGCCCGACAGCACCGCAGGCCCCGCCGGCCGGGCCGAATCCGGACACGATCCGGCAAGGACCGCCCGGAACGTCCCCGTCCGGCGGTAGCTTCTCGCGACGGAAGTCTCCGTGCGCCTACGCAACCGCGACGGCCTGCCGGCCGTCGCGGGCGGGGCGCTGCCGGCGGGCGCGTGGCCGAGCGTGGACCCGGACGGGTTCAAGGGCTTCACCTACCTGTGCCTGGCCGCGGCCGTGCTCGGCGCCGCCGTGCTGCCGTGGTCGGCCCGACTGACCGTGCCGGTGGTCCGGGGACCGCTCGCCGTGTTGGCCGCGGCGCTCGGCGTCCTGGCCTCGGTCGAACTCGCCCGGGACATCCGCGCCCGCCGGGTCCCGGAATCGGCGCCGAGATTTCTCCGTCATCCGACGCAACCCGGGTGACCTCGCGCGCGTGAACATGATGAGGACCCGCCGGGGGATTGCCGTCCCTGACCCGGCGGGCCCGTTTCATGCCGAAGTCTTCCGATGGCACATCACGTGCCCTTGAACTCCGGAGTCTTCTTCTCCGCGAAGGCTCGCGGACCGATCTTGGCGTCGTCGCTCATGAATACCCGCATTCCGATCTGCGACTCCAGCTTGAACGCATCTTCCTCGGTCAACTGGTCGGTTTCACGCAGAACGCGCAGGACTGCCTGAACGGCGATCGGACCGTTGGCGGCGATCTGGTGGGCGATCTCCTTCGCCTTCTCCAGCGCGCCGCCGTCCGGCACGACGTGTCCGATCAGACCGAGCTCCTTGGCCTCGGGCGCCTTGATGTGGCGGCCCGTGAGCAGCAGGTCGGCGGCGACAGTGTACGGAATCTGGCGGCGCAGGCGCACCGCCGACCCACCGAGCGGGAACAGGCCCCAGCGGACCTCGGAAACGCCGAAGCGCGCCGACTCGCCGGCGACCCGGATGTCGGTGGCCTGGAGGATCTCGGTGCCGCCCGCGATGGCGGGG
Source organism: Embleya sp. NPDC001921 (assembly GCF_053594475.1). Classification (NCBI taxonomy): domain Bacteria; kingdom Bacillati; phylum Actinomycetota; class Actinomycetes; order Kitasatosporales; family Streptomycetaceae; genus Embleya; species Embleya sp. NPDC001921. Next base: position 17,766 of record NZ_JBSFEO010000064.1, on the reverse strand, counting down.
CCCTCGATCGCGGCGATCAGGGGCTTGGTGAGGGTGAAGCCCTTGAGGACCCACTTCATCACGGACATGTCCATGGCCGGCTTGCCTTCGCCGCCCTTGAACGCGTCGCCGGGCGCGCGCCGGCTCATCGCCTTGAGGTCGGCGCCCGCGCAGAACGCGCCGCCGGCACCGGTGAGGATGGCGACCCGGATCTCCGGGTTGTCGTTGACCTCGTCCCAGGCGGCCTCCAGGATCTCGATCATCTCGCCGGTGACCGCGTTGCGGGCCTCGGGCCGGTTCATCGTGATGATCAGGACGTGGCCGTCCCGCTCGACCAGGGCGTGGGGTTCGCTCATGTCTGTTCGTCTCCAGGAATCACAGGGGTGCGGCGCCGGCGTGGCGGCGCCGAAGGCGTGCTCGGGAAAACCGGGTCAGGCGAACTCGCCCGCGGCGGTCGCGGCGAAGCCGGCGCCGATCCGCAGCGCCTGCTCGGTCGCGCCGCCGAGCGAGAGTTCGAGCTGCTTGGCGTGGTTGAAGTAGCGGTGTACGAAGTGCTCCTCGGCCACGCCCATGCCGCCGTGCACGTGCACCGCGGCGTGCGCGACCCGGTGTCCGCCGTCCGCCGCCCAGAACTTCGCGGTCGCGATCGCCTCGGCCGCGTCCAGCCCCTCGGCCTCCTGCCACGCGGCCTGCCACGTGGTCAGCCGGATGCCCTCGACGTCGATGTACGCGTCGGCCAGGCGGTGTCCGACCGCCTGGAACGAGCCGATCGGGCGCTTGAACTGCACCCGCTCGCTCGCGTACTTCGCGGTCTCGCGCATCGCCTTCTCGGTCACCCCGAGCTGGGTCGCGCACAACGCCAGGGTGGCCCGGTCGCGCAGGTTGCGGGCCGCGTCGGGGCCGCCCAGCGGGGTGCCCACGGCGTGCTCCAGGGTGACCAGACCGGCGATCTCCTTGGCGGTGGTCAACTGGGGCTCGATCCGCACACCCTCGGCCTTCGGGTCGACCAGGAACACCCCGCCGTGACCCGCCACGTCCGCGGACACCAGGATCAGGTCGGCCACGGTCGCGACCGGCACCCCGGTCTTGACCCCGTCCAGGTGCCAGACCCCGTCCGTGCGCACCGCCTTGGTGGCGGGCGCGGCGCCGTCCCGACCGAACGGCTCGGCGAGCGCGTAGGTCAGGATCCGCGAGCCGTCCACGGCGCCCGGCAGCCAGGCCGCCTTCTGCTCGTCCGTACCCATCTGGTTCAGGATCGAGGCGGCGACCGCGATCGAGGGCCCGAACGGCACCGGCGCCAGCGTGCGGCCGATCTGCTCCAGGATCAGGCACTGCTCGAAGACGCCGTAGCCCGAGCCGCCGAACTCCTCGGGCAGCCCGATCCCGAGCAGGTTGGCCTTGGCCAGCTCCGCCCACAGGTCGCGGTCGAAGCGCGGCTCGCCGCCCTCCTCGACCCGCTTGTCCAGCGCGGTGAGCGCCTCGTGGGTGACCCGCTCGCCGAGGATCCGCCCCGCCAGGCCCACCAGGTCCTGCTGTTCTTCCGTGTAACCGAAGTCCATTTCACCTGTCCTTGTCAGCGTGGTGACGGCGGGTCAGCGGGGCGGGCGCGGCAGGCCGAGGCCCAGCATCGCGATCATGTCGCGCTGTACCTCGTTGGTGCCGCCGCCGAAGGTGAGGATGAGCGCGGTGCGGTGCATCTTCTCCAGTCGGCCGCGCAGCAGAGCACCGGGTGAGTCCTGCTGGAGGTAGGCGTCCTCGCCCATGCACTCCATCAGCAGCCGGTATGCCTCGGTGGCGAACTCGGTGCCGAAGATCTTGGTCGCCGAGGCGTCGGCGGGGCCGACCTTGGTGCCGTGGTCGACCGACCAGGCGATCTTCCAGTTGACCAGCTTGAGGAACTCGACCTTGGCGTGCACCCGGCCGAGGTTGGCCTGCACGTGCTCCCGGTCGATCACCCGCGAGCCGTCCGGCAACAGCGCCCGCTCGGCCCAGCGCCGGGTCTCGTGCAGCGCGAGCTGGATGCCCGCGGCCGAACACAGCGCCACCCGCTCGCGGTTGAGCTGGCCGGTGATCAGCTTCCAGCCGCCGTTGAGCTCGCCGACCATCGCGGAGGCGGGCACCCGGACGTTCTCGTAGAACGTCTGGGACGTGGTCTGGCCGCCCATCGTCTTGATCGGGGTCCAGGAGAAACCCTCGGCGTTCGTGGGCACCAGGAACATGGTCAGGCCCTTGTGCCGGGGCGCGTCGGGGTCGGTGCGCGCGGCCAGCCACACGTAGTCCGCGACGTGGATCAGCGACGTCCACATCTTCTGGCCGTTGATGATCCAGTCGTCGCCGTCCCGAACCGCCTTGGTGGTCAAGGCGGCCAGGTCGGTGCCCGCGCCCGGCTCGGAGTAGCCGATCGAGAAGTGCATGTCGCCGGCGAGGATCTTGGGCAGGAAGAAGTCGCGCTGCTCCCGCGTGCCGTACTCCATCAGCGTCGGACCGACGGTGTTGATGGTCAGGAACGGCACCGCCGCGCCGGCCAGGGTGGCCTCGTCGGTGAAGATCAGCTGTTCCAGCATCGTGCGGTCCTGGCCGCCGTATTCCTTGGGCCAGCCGATGCCCAGCCAGCCGTCCTCGCCCATCCGCTTGACGACGCGGCAGTACGCGCCGTCCTTGCCCATCAGGCTGGTCTCGCCCGCGGCCTGCTCGGCCCGGATCTCCGGGGTCATGATCCGCGCGAAGTACTCGCGCAGTTCCCGCCGCAGGTCCTCCTGCTCGGGTGTGTAGGCGATGTGCACGTGGTCTCCCTGGTAGCCGTGGAAAGCACTGACAGCCGGTGGTCGATCGCCGGTTGCCGGGACGGAAAGCCGATCGCCGGGGCCGGCCCGGCGCGGGCGGGGCGCCGTCGGATCAGCCTCTGGGCAGGCCCAGGATGCGTTCGGCGACGACGTTGAGCTGGATCTCCCGGGTGCCGCCGCCGAGCAGGACCGCCGGCAGCGAGAGGTAGGCGGTGAGCAGTTCGCCCCCGAGGTCGTCGTGATGGGTGCCGCCCGCGCCGATCCGGTCCAGGCGCGCGGTGACCACGGCCCGCTGGTGTTCGGTGACCGCGAGTTTGAGCACGCTGGAGGCGGCACCGGGGTTGAGCCCGGACAACTGCTGCAAAGTCGAGCGCAGGGTCAACGCGCGCAGCGCGAAGTGCTCCGCCGCGAAGCCGCCCAGCCGGCTCGCCACCGCGGTGTCCGCCCACGCCGCGCCGGTCTCGCCGAGGTCGGCGAGCAGCTTGCCGAACGCCTGCATACCCGGCCCGCCGGCGATCATCACCCGCTCGTTGGCCAGCGTGGTGCGGGCGATCCGCCAACCCGCGTGCACGTCGCCGACCACCTGGTCGTCGGCCACGAACACGTCGTCGAGATAGACCTCGTTGAACTCCGACTGCCCGTTGGACTGCTTGAGCGGGCGCACGTCGATCCCGGGCGTGGCCATGTCCACGATGAAGTACGTGATGCCCTTGTGCTTGGGCGCGTCCGAGTCGGTGCGGGCCAGGCAGATGCCGAAGTGCGCCTCGTGCGCCTTGGAGTTCCACACCTTCTGGCCGTTCAGCCGCCAGCCGCCGTCGACCTTGGTCGCCCGGGTGCTCAGCGACGCCAGGTCGGAGCCGGCGCCCGGCTCGCTGAAGAGCTGGCACCAGACGATGTCGCCGCGCAGCGTGGCCAGCACGTAGGCGTCGCGTTGCGCGTCGGTGCCGTGCGCCATGATCGTGGGCAGCGCGAACTCGCCGATGATCGTGCTCGGCGGGGTCAGCCCGATCCGGGCGAACTCCTGCTGGATGACCACCTGTTGGGCGGGGCTCGCGGCGATCCCGTAGGGCTTGGGGTAGTGCGGCGAGACGTAGCCGAGTTCGGCCAGGCGCCGCCGACGGGCAGGCTCGGCGAGGGCGTTCGCCTCGGTCAGGTGCGCGGCCGTCTCGGTCCGGAAGGCGGCGATGGCGCCCTCGTCGAGTTCGAGGTCGAAGCGCCGGGTGGGGCCGCCGCCGACGCTCTCCAGCGCGGCCCGGCCGAGTCGTGCGGTCCACTCCCCCGACGGGCCCAGCCACTGGGCCAGGAAGACCGCGCGGCGCCAGTACAGGTGGATGTCGTGTTCCCAGGTGAAGCCGATGCCGCCGAGCATGGTGATGCAGTCCAGCGCGACCTCGCGGGCGAGCGGGAGGCAGACCACGGCGGCCTCGGCGGCGGCCAGGCGCAGTTGCTCGTCGGCGTCCTCGGCGGTGTCGTCGGCGGCCCGGGCCGCGTCCCACGCCGCGGCGGTGGCCAGTTCCAGCCGGGTGAACAAGGTGGCGGCCTTGTGCTTGATCGCCTGGAACGAGCCGACCGCGACGCCGAACTGCTCGCGGATCTTGACGTAGGCGAGCGCCGTCTCGAAGCACCAGCGGGCCACGCCGACCGCCTCGGCGGCGGCGAGCACGGCGGCCAGGTCGCGCACCCGGGCGGTACTGATGCCGGTCAGCACCTGGGACGCGGTGATCTCCAGGTTATGCGTGCGCACCCGGGCCACGCCGCGGGCGAGGTCGACCGGGTCCAGCGGGGTGACCCGGATGGTCTCCTTGTTGTCGGGCTTGACCACGAACCAGATCTGCTCGTCCCGGCCGGGGTTGGTGTCGGTGCGCGCGCCGAGCAGCAGGTAGTCGGCGCCGGCCGCGCCCAGGACCGGTTCGGCGATGCCGTTGATCTCCCAGCCGACCTGGGTCTGATGCGCGGTCAGGCTCGGTGCGACGGCGACCGCGCCGGTGGCGCCCTCGGCGAATCGCGGCAGCAGGGCCTTGCCGACCTCGGCCCCGGCGTGCCGGGCCAGGACGGTGCCGGCCAGCACGGTGGACAGGTACGGGCCGGGCAGCAGGCCGCGGCCGGCCTCCTCGAGGGCGACGGCGAGTTCGAGGACGCCCGCGCCGGCGCCGCCGTGCTCCTCGGCGAGGTGGACGGCGGTCAGGCCCTGGCCGACCAGGGCATCCCAGCAGTTCGGGAGCGCGCCGGCGGACAGGTCGTCGGCGGCCCGGCGGGTGGCCTCGATCGAGGCGTGGCGAGCGACGAAACCGGCGACCGATTCCGCGAACGCCCGGTGTTCGGTGGCGAATCCGATCGGCACTGTGTACTCCCTCACCAATACTTGTCTCGATCAAGTAAGCGGACAGGCTACCTGACTGGATCCGGCGTCGCCAGATCCGCGTCCGAGTCGCCGGTCCACCGGCGTCCGCACCACCGGCCGCACCGACGGCCGCACCGCCCGCCGCGCTCGGGCACCACGCCGCACCCGCCGCGCCGTCGACCCTTCGGCCGCCGTTTCGCCGCCCGGGGCGCGGACGCGCCGGTCAGCTCGGGCGCGTGGACGGCAGTCCGAGCTTGCGGTGGTCCCAGGAGACGACACGATCCGGCACGACCTTGATCACCACGCGCTTGTTCAGCATCATCTCCACGGCCGGGCGCATCTCCTCGGTGTACGGCGCCGCGTAGCGGCCGAACACGCTCACCCCGAGCTCCCAGATCCGCTCCGGCTCCTCGACCACCTCGGCCTTGCCGACGATGGACACGCCGCGCAGTTCCTCGTAGTACTCGCCGGCCTCGACCAGGCACGTGATGGTCGGATTGCGGCGCACGTTGAGCACCTTCTGCGCGCGGGCCTTGCTCTCCAGGCCGACCTCGCCCTCGATGAAGCCGTACCACATGCCGACCGAGTGGATGCTGCCGTCGGCGTTGAGCGTGGACATGGTCATCGAGTGCCGCTCGGCCAGGAAGTCGGCGATCTCCCGCTCGGTCATCCGGACCCGGTCGCGCTGCTTCACGCCGTGTCCCATGTGCTCGCCCATGCCGAACCCCTTCGCTCTCGTTCATCCGGGATTTTTATTGCCTGGGTCAAACATTGCCACGCCGAGAGGATGATTGACAGACCGTCAGTTCCAGGCCGGGCCAACTCCCGAACCATGATTGACAGTGCGTCAGGTCCTGCCTAGCGTCGGCGCCATGACCCGAACCGACGACTCCGAGGTACCCGACTACCCGGCCCGGCTCCGGCTCGACGGACGCGGCGTGGTCGTGCTCGGCGCGGGCCAGGGCATCGGCCGGCAGACCGCGCACGCGCTCGCCCAGGCCGGCGCGCGGGTGTTCGCGGTGGACCGCGAGCCGGACCTGGCCAAGGACGTCGCCGAGGAGGTCGACGGCCTCGCGTGGTCCGGCGACGCCACCGCGCGCGCGGACGTGACCCGGCTGTGGGCCGACGTCGAGGCACGGCTGGGCCGGGCACACGCGATCGTCGACATCATCGGCATGAGCCGGTACGCCGACCTGCTCTCCACCACCGACGAGGACTGGACCTGGCACCAGGACATCGTGCTCCGGCACGCGCTGCTCGCGCTGCAACTGGGCGGCGCGCACCTGGCCGCGCGCGGCGGCGGCGCGATCACCTTCGTCGCCTCGGTCTCCGGCCAGACCGGCGCCCCGATGCACGCGGCCTACGGCGCGGCCAAGGCGGGCCTGATCTCGCTGGTCCGCTCCGCCGCGGTGGAACTGGGCCCCCGCGGCGTCCGGGTCAACGCGGTCGCCCCCGGCGTGGTCTGGACCCCCCGCGTATCGGCCTACCTCGGCGAACCCGGCCGCGCCGCCAACGCCGCCAACGCCCCCCTGCGCGACGTGGCCCTGCCCGCCGACATCGCCGGCCCCCTCCTCTTCCTCACCGGCGACCTCTCCCGCTACGTCAGCGGCCAGATCCTGACCGTGGACGGCGCGGTCGGCGCCAAGTTCCCCTACCCGCTCCCGGACATGGAGACGGCCCCGCACTGACGACCGACACCCCGGACCCCGCCGGACGAGGCCGGCGACCGACGCCCGAGCCCCTGCGGGAGGAAGTCGTCGCCGGACTCGCCGGCCGACCCGTCACGCGCGCCGACGCCCGCCGACCCGCACCTGAGAGGATGCCGAGGAGGCTGACGGCAGCAAGTGGAGCGAGGAGTACGCGGTGTCCGATGTACGGCGTGTAGGGGTGGTAGGGGCCGGGCTGATGGGGTCCGGCATCGTCGAGGTCTGTGCGAAGGCCGGGCTGGACGTGTTGGTGGCGGAGACCGGCAAGGCCGCCGCGGAGGCCGGGCAGGCCCGGGTGACCAAGTCGATCGATCGTGGGGTGAAGGCGGGCAAGCTCGCCGAGGCCGATCGGGACGCGGCGCTGGCCCGGATCACCTACACCACCGACCTGGGCGACTTCGCCGACCGGGACATGGTGATCGAGGCCGTGGCCGAGCTCGAAGAGGTCAAGACGCAGATCTTCGCCACCTTGGACAAGGTCGTGGTGCGCGAGGACGCGATCCTGGCGTCGAACACGTCCTCGATCCCGATCATGAAACTCGGCATGGCCACGACCCGGCCGCAGCAGGTCGTCGGGATCCACTTCTTCAACCCGGTGCCGGTGCAGAAGCTGGTCGAGCTGGTGCCCTCGCTGCTCACCGACGAGCGCACGGCCGCCCGCGCGGAGGCGTTCGCGGGCGAGGTGCTGGGCAAGACGGTGATCCGCTCGCAAGACCGCGCCGGCTTCGTGGTCAACTCGCTGCTCGTGCCCTATCTGCTCTCCGCCATCCGGATGTTCGAGTCCGGTTTCGCGTCGGCGGAGGACATCGACAACGGCATGGTGCTCGGCTGCGCGCACCCGATGGGCCCGCTGCGGCTGACCGACCTGATCGGCCTGGACACGATCAAGGCGGTCGCGGACAGCCTCTACGACGAGTTCAAGGAGCAGCTCTACAGCTCGCCGCCGCTGCTGCTGCGCATGGTCGACGCGGGGCTGCTCGGCAAGAAGAGCGGGCGCGGGTTCTACCAGTACTGAGCCCGGCTCCCGAAACGCGCCTCGGGGCGGCCCCGCGTGGGGCCGCCCCGAAGTGTGTGTCGGCGGGCTACGGCGTGCGCGCCTCGACCCTGTCGAGCCGTACCGGAGCGGAGCGGGAACCCGGCTCCGCGCCCGCGGCACCCGCCGCGGGCGCCTGCGGGTCGGCCTTGGCCACCACCACCGCCTGGGAGGTCTGCAGCGGGACCTCCTTGATCAGCAGCACCACGATCAGCGCGAGCAGGCCGAACGGGGCCGCGAACAGGAAGATGTCGCCCACCGCGTGGCCGTACGAGGCCTCGACGATGCCGCGCGCCGGCTCCGGCAGGTGGTGCACGTTCGGGATGCCGGACCCGCCGCCCGCACCGGACTCGAGCCCGGCGTCGGACAGGTAGCCGGTGACCTTGGTCGCCATCACCGCGCCCAGCGCCGAGACACCGACCGCGCCGCCCAGGCTGCGGAAGAACGCGACGACCGAACTGGCCGCGCCCAACTGGTGGACCGGCACCGCGTTCTGCACCGCGAGCACCAGGTTCTGCTGCAGCGCGCCGACGCCCGCACCCAGCAGGAACATGTACACGCCGAGCACCCACAGGTTGGTGTCCGCGCGGGCCGTGCTCATCAGGGCCAGGCCGATGGTCAGCGAGACGCCGCCCGCGACCAGGTAGCGCTTCCAGAATCCGGTCGCGGTGATCAGCTTGCCGACCACGGTCGAGGCGATCACCAGGCCGCCGATCATCGGCAGCGTCATCAGGCCCGAGACGGTCGGCGACTTGCCGCGCGCGATCTGGAAGTACTGGCTGAGGAAGACCGACGAGCCCATCATCGCCAGGCCCACCGCGAGGCTGCCGAGCACGGCGAGCACGATGGTCCGCTCCTTGAACAACCACAGCGGGATGATCGGCTCGGCCGCCCGACCCTCGACCCGAATCGCCAGGGCGATCAGCAGCAACGATCCGAGCACCATCGCCGCGCTCTGCCAGGAGACCCAGTCGTAGTTCTTGCCCGCCAGCGAGACCCACACCAGGAGCACCGAGACGCCCGCGCTGATCAGCGTCGCGCCCAGGTAGTCGATGGTGACCTCACGCTTGACCACCGGAAGCTTGAGCGTCTTCTGCAGGATCACGATCGCGACCACCGCGAACGGCACGCCGACGTAGAAGCACCAGCGCCAGCCCAGCCACGGGGTGTCCACGATCACGCCGCCGATCAGCGGGCCGCCGACGGTGGCCAGCGCGAAGGTGGCGCCGAGGTAGCCGCTGTACCGGCCGCGCTCCCGCGGCGAGATCATCGCGGCCATGATCACCTGCGCGAGCGCGGTCAGGCCGCCCACGCCGATGCCCTGGATCACCCGGCAGCCGATCAGCATGCTCGTGTTCTGCGAGAGGCCGGCCAGCGCCGAACCCGCGACGTAGATCACCAGCGCGAGCTGCACCAGCAGCTTCTTGCTGGTCAGGTCCGCGAGCTTGCCCCAGATCGGGGTGGTCGCGGTCATCGCGAGCAACGTCGCGGTGACCACCCACGTGTAGGAGGTCTGGCTGCCGTGCAGATCGGAGATGATCCGCGGCAGCGCGTTGGACACGATCGTGGACGACAGGATCGCCACGAACATGCCCAGCAGCAGCCCGGACAGGGCCTCCATGATCTGCCGGTGCGACATCGGTTCCGCCGACGCCTCCGCGGCCGGTGCGTTGGTCATGCCTTCCCCTTCCACCTCTCGGATCCTCTGCGCCCGGACGCGGCTTCCCCACCCCCGACACTCGTTGCTTGTTACAACCATAGCGTTCTTTGTTGCTGCAAGCAACTTTCAAGAGATGGTCAAGTCGGCGCGCCTCTACGTGATCGAACCGTCACGCAAATAGCATCACGGCATGGCGAAGACCCCTCGACCCGGCGCCGCGGGCGGCAACCTCGGCGGCGTGTCCTACCGCACGATCGGCATCGCCGTGATCGTGGTCCTGGCCGTCTGGTTCGTGCTGGCCAACACCGCCTCGGCAACGATCCGCTTCTGGATCCCCACGCTGGAGGCACCGATGTGGATCGTCCTGGGCGGCACGTTCGGGGCGGGCGCGCTGACCGGGTGGTGGGTGAGGGGAAACCGCGGCTGAACGGCCGGATATCCTGGCCGCATGCTTCGCTCCAGGCTGCGCCCTGCCGTGTCCGTGGCGAGCCTGGTGACCGCCGGTCTGCTCGTGGCCGGTTGCGCGAGTCCCGGTTCGCCGACCGCCGAGCCCTCCGCGGGCACTCCCACCGGATCGGACACCCAGCCCGTCGGCGAGACCGTGTGCGCCGGCCTCCTGCCGACCTCGTCGGTGACCGCGCTGCTGCCCGCGGAACCCGCGTACACCAGCCAGGACCAGCCGCCGCTGGAGCACTATCCGGTGCTGCGCTGCCGAGTCTCGGCGGGCGACCGGGCCTTCGTCGGCTCGGCCTACTTGTTCAACATGGCGGGCGCCGAACGTGTGCAGTTGCCGGGGCTGACCACGACCGGGTCGGCGCCGCTGGGCGACAAGGACCACGACCTGTACGGCATGGCCGGCGCGGACGACGCGTGGCTGGTGCAGAACTGCAAGGTGCAGAACGTCAAGGACCCGGTGCCGATGCTGGTGCGCGCCCGCACCATCGGGCCCGCCGGCGCGCCGGACGCGCCCGACCAGCGGCAGCAGTTGGCCGACCTGGCCGTCGAACTCGCCAACGGCGTGGCCAAGGTGGCCGGGTGCGGCTCCGAGCCGACCCCTCGCCCCGGCGAGATCAAGCCCGCGAACGATCCGAAGCCGATCACCGACGCGCGCGTGTGCGGCATGCTCGACCCCGCCGCGCTCGGCCCGCAGGCGGCCGGTGAGCAGCGCGCGCGCTGGACCGCGGCCGCGACTCCCGAAGGCCCCGGCGCGATCCAGGGCTGCGACCTGTTCCTGGACGGCACGCGCGTGTTGTCCTTCGCCATAGTGCACGGCTACCTCGCCCCCGGCGCCGAGATCCCGGGCGAACGCGCCGTCCTGTCCGAGCGGTTGCCCACCGGCGGCGTCCCCAACGACGCCCAGCTCGCGGGCACCGTCGAGGGCAAGGTGCTCGGCATGTGCGACGGCCACACCGTCGCCTACCAACTCAGCCGGCACAACGGCGAGGACCCTCCCGGCCTGACCCTGGGTCAGCCCACCGAGACCTTCTTCAAGTCCTTCGCCAACGGGGCCTCCCAGTGGGGCTTCAAGTGCGAACCGATCGCCCCCGACGCCGATTGGAAGATCCGCCGCTGACCCCGGCACGCCACCGTGCCCGGGCGCCCGGCGAGACGCCCACGACGTGCCCGACCCGATCCGGGCGAATCCACCATCGGCCCTCCGGCCGCGCCCGTCGGGGCAGGCCGCGGCCGACACGACGCGAAAGACGAAAAAGACGAAAGAAGAGGGTGCCGCACGAATATCGTGCGGCACCCTCTTCACGGGTCAACCGATCGCCTCGGCCGATCACTCGGCTGATCACTCGGATCGCGTCAACGCGTCGCCTCGGCCGATCGCGTCACCCAGGTGAGCGACGGACCGTCAGCTCACACTCTCCGGTTCCCGAGCCGCGGCCGGCAGCGACTGGGGCTGCGCGCCCTTGTCCTGCCCACCGTCCTTGTCCTGCTTCGGCTGCTCCCCGCCCGCGGCCGGGAGCCCGCCGAGAAACTTCCGCTCGACGTCCGGGTTCTCCTTCAGGTAGGCCTTGACCCCCTCGGCGGCGGCGTTCGGCTTGCCCTCGAAGTCGACGAAGACCTTCTTCTCCAGCGGCCCGAGTACCGAGTCGTCGAGTTTGAGGTTCTTCACCCAGGTGTTCAGCTCCGGGAAGTCCTTCGCGAAGCCCTTGCGGCCGACCGAGCTGATCCAGCCCGGCGCGCCGTAGGACTGCTTCGGGTCGGCCAGCGGCTTGATGTCGTACTTCGTGTACGCCCAGTGCGGACGCCACATCGTCACCACGATCGGCTTGCCCGCCGCCGTCTGTCGGTCCAGTTCGGCGATCATCGCGGGCGTGCTGCTCTTGACCAGGTCGAAGTCGAGCCCGTACTCCGGGATCAGCTTCTTCTCGGTCAGGTCCATGAGGTTCGCGCCCGGCTCGATGCCGACGATCCGACCGCCGAACTCCTTCTCGTGTCCCTTGAGTTCCTCGACCGAGTTGTACGGAAGGTTCTTCGGGATCGCGAGTTGCAGATCGACGTTGTCGTACCACTGCCCGATCTCCTCGAGCTTGGACCCGTACTCGTCCATGTACTTCTTGTGCAGCGTGGGCAGCCACGCGTCCAGGAACAGGTCGATGTCCCCGCGCGCGATGCCCTGGAACATCGGGCCCACGTCGAGCTGCTTGAGCGTGACGTCGTAGCCGCGCTTCTCCAACAACTGCTTGTACACGTGGGTGACCACGACGTCCTCCTCCCACGGGATCCAGCCGATCGTGATCTTCTTCCGACCGCTGTCCGAGGCGCCCAGCCCGAAGCCGCCCAGCAGCCCCGCCACCAGCGCGACCGCGACCACGCCGCCGACCGCGACGACCGGGCGCGGACGCCAGTCCAGCAGCCACTTGGGCGTGAAGCCGTCGGTGTCGCGCACGGTCGCGGCGCGCTTGGCCCGGGCCTCGACCCGCTGCCCGGCGGCGCTGACCGTACGGTCGAGGTAGATCGCGAGCACGACCACCGCGACGCCGGCCTCGACCCCCAGGCCCACGTTGTTGTTCGACAACGCGCCGAACACCTCGCTGCCCAGGCCGCCGGCGCCGACGATGCCGGCGGTGACCACCATCGACAACGACAACATGATGACCTGGTTGACGCCGGCCATGATGGTCGGCAGCGCGAGCGGGAACTGGATGTCCTTGAGGATCTTCCACTCGCTGGTGCCGAACGCCTCACCGGCCTCGACCATCTCCGCGTCCACGCTGCGGATGCCGAGCTCGGTCATCCGTACGCCCGGCGGCAGCGCGAAGACCACGGTGGCCACGGCGCCCGGTACCTCACCGATACCGAAGAACGTGATCGCCGGGATCAGGTACACGAAGGCCGGCATCGTCTGCATGAAGTCCAGCACCGGTTTGACCACGGTGCCCACGGCCTTGCTGCGCGCGGTCAGGATGCCCAGCGGGATCGCGATCAGCAGCGCGACCGCCGCCGAGACCAGCACCAGGGCCAGCGTGGACATCGCCGGCTGCCACATGTCCAGGCCGTCGATCAGCAGGAATCCGACCGCCGCGAGCAGCCCGAACACCGGACCGCGCACGGCCCAGCCGATCGCCGCGAACAACACGACCACGGCCGGCAGCGGCGAGTCGGTCAGCCAGTCGGCGAGATGGGTGATCGCGCCGCCCACCACGTTCTGGATGAAGTCGAACAACCACGAGAAGTGGTCGCGCATGAAGTCGACCAGGCTCTCCGCCCAGTCGCCCACGTGAATCCTAGGCATCGTCACGCACCTCGCCCTCGCCCAGGACCGGCTCGCCGGCCGGTGCCGGGACGAGCGAAGCGGTCGGGGCGGACCGCTCCGGCGCGCCCGCCGTACCCGTCGGCAGCAACTTTTCCGCCGGGCCCGCGGGCACCAGCATCTTGACGCTGCCGGTGTCGGTCACACCGAGCGTGCCCCCCTCGGCACCGCCCGATCCGCTCGGCGCGGCGTTGCCGAGCGCGGCCAACAGGCTCACCCGGGGGATCACCCCGACCAGCCGCATCGCCTCGTCCACCACCGCGAGCGGCAATCTGCTCTCCGCGCAGGGCGTGAACAGCTCGGCGACCGGCGTCTGCGGGGTCACCGTCACCACATCCAGCGACGGATCCGGCCGGATGCTGCGATCGCCGATACGCGCGGCCTCGGTGACCGCCGCGTCGGTGACCGCGCCGAGCAGCCGGCGGCCGTTCTCGCGGGTGTCCACCACGAACGCGGCCGTGGTCTGCGCCTCGCGCATCGTGCGCATCGCGACCCGAGGCCCCTCGCCACAGGTCACCGTGGCGCGCGAGTCCTCCATGATCGAGCCGGCGGTCAGCACCCGGGTGCGGTCCACGTCGGCGACGAAGGACGCCACATAGTCGTTGGCCGGGTCGGTCAGGATGTCCTCGGCGGTGCCGATCTGGACCACCCGGCCGTCGCGCATCACCGCGATCCGGTCACCCAGGCGCATCGCCTCGTTGAGATCGTGCGTGATGAACACGATGGTCTTGTGCAGCTTCTCCTGGAGCTCCAGGAGCTGGTCCTGCATCTCCCGGCGGATCAGCGGGTCGAGTGCGCTGAACGACTCGTCCATCAGCAGGATGTCGGCGTCCGTGGCAAGCGCCCGGGCCAAACCGACCCGCTGCTGCATGCCGCCGGACAACTCGCCCGGCGCGGACTCCTCCCAACCGGCCAGGCCGACCAGGGCCAGGGCCTCACGGGCACGCCGATCCCGCTCGGCCGCCGGCACGCCCTGTACGGACAGGCCGTAGCCGGCGTTCTCCAGCACCGTGCGGTGCGGGAACAGCGCGAAATGCTGGAAGACCATGCTGACGCGCCGGGCGCGCACGTCGCGCAATTCCTTGGCGGGCAGCGAGGTCAGATCCCGGTCGTCGATGTAGACGGCGCCGGCGGTGGCGTCCAGGAGACCGTTGAGCATCCGCAGCAGGGTCGACTTGCCCGAACCGGACAGGCCCATCACCACGAAGATCTCGCCCTCGGCGACCTCGAACGAAACGTCGATCACGGCCGGGGTGGCATTGCTCTTGCGTACATCGTCGCGGCTTTCGCCGGCACGGAGCCGTTTGACCGCGTCATCGGCACGTCGGCCGAAAATCTTGTACAGGCCTTCGGCCTTGAGTCTGGACACACATACCTCGTCATTAGGGCCGCGGGAAACGGAATCGTTGACTTCGATTCCGGGCCGGAGCACCGCCGTGATGAGGGCACCGGCGCCGCGGGCTGTGGATGCGGGAGTACGGCCGCCGCAAAAACGTCACGGCAGCGGCGCACGTCCGGGGTCGAACGCCTTTTTCAGGGGCAGGCCCGAAAAAGTTGTATCCCGCATTTGTTACCGGGCGTGACTTGCCCGACTGATTCGGATGAGAAACATATGGAGATTCTCATCTCATCAGCGCGTTCTTATATGTCCGAATTGATTCACCGATCACCCGATTCCACACAACCTTTCGGCCGTGATCGCACGGTGATCATGACGTGATCACATCGACATACTCGTACCTCTCGGTCATCGATCGGTCATCGAACGCGTACCCGACGCCGAAACGTCGACGTCCACCGTCGCACACGGGCGTGCACTCCGGCGCCGTCCCCCGAATGGCCGTGGCGCGGCCGGGGCGCACATGCCCCATAGGGGTGACGTTACCGCGTTCTCCAGGTGACACAACGTCACCAGGCGGTAACGTCCCGGCGCGAGAACGCAGACGGCGATCCCCCACTGTCGCACGCACCCCTACCGATGGAGCCTTCCGTGTCACGCTTGCTCGACGTCAGCCCCGAGGTCCGCGCCGAGATCGGCGACGACGAGGCCGCCCGATTGGTGGCCGGCGAGACCGGTCCCCAGACCTACGCCTGTGCCTCCTGCCGCGGCGAGGGCGACACCACTTCCGTGGAGACCAGCGCGCTGTTGTACCTGGCCGAGGAGACCGCCGTACTCGCGTTCGCGCACACGCGCTGCATCCCCTCGCAGGTGATCCCGGTATCCGAGGCGGCGGTCGAGCCGCTGCTCGCGGCGCAGGCCAACCCCGGCCTCGCCGTGCAGACGGTGGTGCCGGGTGGTCCGGTGCCGATCTCGATCACCGGCAGCATGGTGGTGTGTGCGGGCGTGACGTACGCGGCGCTGGTGGTCGAGCCGGGCGCGGCCGTGGCCCGTCCCGGCACTCCCGGCGCGCAGGACGAGTTCCTGTCGCTGCTCGGCGAGCGCGGGTTCGCGCCGATCGCCACCCCGGACGAGACGCTGCCGCCGCTGCTCGGCGGCTGGTCCGTGCAGATGACCGACGGCTACCTGACCGCGGTGCTGTTCCCGGGCGCGGGCGGGCGGACCGAGGCGTGGTGGCAGGCGCAGACCCCGGCGGAGGTTCCCGAGGCGTGGCTGAACGCGGCCAAGACGCACGGCGTGGTGCTGCTGTTCGCCGCCCCGGTCGGCACGATCGGCATCCACACCGGCAACGACGAACTGGCCGCCGCACTGAGCGAGGCGGGCCGGCGCAACCTGCTGGCCGCCGGATCGGTACCGGTCAGCGGCATCTGAACGAACGTCGGCGCCCGGACCGGCGGGGCGGTCGGGCGGGCGTCGCGGGTACCCGCGGGAGGCGGCCGATTCCGGGTCGCCTCCCGCGCTCCGATAGCGTGCTGCGCCTATGGAGCACTACGACGCGGCCTACGGCGACGAACTGGTTTCCCACGACCGGCGGCACATCTGGCATCCGTACGCGAGCACCGACGGCAGCGCGCCGCTGTTCCCCGTGGTCGGCGCCGACGGGGTCCGGCTCCGGCTCGCCGACGGACGCGAACTGATCGACGGGATGTCCTCGTGGTGGGCCGCGATCCACGGCTACAACCACCCCGTGCTGAACGCCGCCGCGCACGCGCAGGTGGACACGATGGCGCACGTCATGTTCGGCGGACTGACCCACCCCCCGGCCGTGCGACTCGCCCGCCGGCTGGTGGAGATCACTCCCGAGCCGCTGAACAAGGTCTTCTTCGCCGACTCCGGCTCGGTCGCGGTCGAGGTGGCGCTCAAGATGGCGCTGCAATACCAGCGCGGACGCGGACGCCCCGAGCGCACCCGACTGCTCACCGTGCGCGGCGGTTACCACGGCGACACGTTCGGCGCGATGTCGGTGTGCGACCCGGTCGGCGGAATGCATCACCTGTTCTCCGAGGTGCTGCCGGCCCACCTGTTCGCACCGATCCCACCCTCGGGCTTCGACACCGAGCCGGCCGCCGCGGACACCGCGGCGGTCGAGGACCTCCTGGAGCGACACGGCTCGACCATCGCCGCGGTGATCCTGGAGCCGATCGTGCAGGGGGCGGGCGGGATGCGCTTCCACTCCCCCGCGTACCTGCGCCGGATCCGCGAACTGTGCACCCGACACGGGGTGTTGCTGATCGCGGACGAGATCGCCACCGGATTCGGTCGGACCGGTGAGCTGTTCGCCTGCGAACACGCGGGAATCGCACCGGACATCATGTGCCTGGGCAAGGCCCTCACCGGCGGCTACCTGACCATGGCCGCGACCCTGTGCACCGACGAGGTGGCCGACACCATCTCCCGCGGCGAGGGCGGCGCCTTCATGCACGGCCCGACCTTCATGGCCAATCCGCTCGCCGCGGCGATCGCGGGCGCGAGCGTGGACCTGCTCCTCTCCGGCCCCTGGCGCGAACGCGTCGCCACCCTGTCCGAAGGCCTGCGCACCGGCCTGGCCCCGGCCCGCGACCTCCCCGGCGTAGTCGACGTCCGCGTCCTGGGCGCCATCGGCGTCATCGAACTCTCCACCCCCGTGGACATGTCCACCATCCAGCCGGCCTTCGTCGAACAAGGCGTCTGGATCCGCCCCTTCGGCAAACTCGTCTACACGATGCCCCCCTACGTGATGTCCCCCGAAGACCTGACCACCCTCACCACCGCCATGGTCGAGGTAGTCCGCACCCACACATAACCCCGCCCCACCCGCGCCACCCCAGCGCCCCCGCGCACGTCGATCACCCACGGCCCAAGCGCAATCCCCCGACACATCACCACCCCCAACCCACCCCCACCCCGCCCGCGTCCACCCCCCGTCCCCCAAGCGCAATCCCCCGACCCACCCCACCCCGCCCGCGTCGATCACCGCCTCGACCGCCCACCCCCGGCGCGTCAGCGCCCCCGACCCGGTCCCACCCCAGTGATCGACGCGCGAAGCGCGGAGAGCGGCGGAGCCGCAGACTTTGGGCTTCGTGGCCCGGAGCGAAGCGGAGGGACACGAAGCCCCGAGCGAGG
>NZ_JBSFEO010000063.1:0-51881 GCF_053594475.1 Embleya sp. NPDC001921 | reverse complement strand
AACGCGACATCGTGTCCATGCGCTTCGGCCAGGAGATGACCCAGGCCGAGATCGGCGAACGCCTGGGCCTGTCCCAGATGCACATCTCCCGGCTGATCTCCCGCATCCTCGACAAACTCCGCGCCGAACTGATCACCGCCTGAGCCCATCGTCCCCCGGTCCTTCGACGCCGTCGTGCGCGAAGGCGGTGGTGAGACGGGCCTCCAGTTCGTCGAGTCGCGGGAGATCGGTCGCAAGGGCTACGTATCGCCATCCGACGCCGTCCGCGGGGCGGTCCGTGTAGAGGATCACGCCTTCCCGGCCACCCGGACGAAAGTCCAAGCCGGCCTCGATCAGGCATTCCCTCACCGTGTCGAACGCCATGGCCCGACCGGCTCGAAACGTGCCCATGGACCAGACGGGTGCGGGGCCGTCGCCCACGAGCCGGGTCACCAGGGCATGGGTGGTGGTGGTCGCGGTGCGCCGGACGTTGCATTCCAGGACGTGGAGGCCGCCGTCTCCGGCGCATACCGCGTCCAGACTGTAGGGGCCCAGGTATCCCTCGGCTCCGAGGTGACGTCCCAGGGCGATGGTCCAGTCGGCGAGTTCCGCGCGGGGCGCCTCGGGGAGGTCGTTCAGCGGCGAACGGTAGCCGACGAACGAGCCCCCGCACATGCGCATCTCGCCGTCGTACAGCGCCGTCGCCCGCTCGCGCGCGACGTGGCCCTGGGCACTGACGGCGCGGGTGTGCTCGACGTACCGCTCCACGACCCATCGGCTGTCGGGGGCGACGGGCGCCATGGTCCGCGGTTCTCCCCGGGTCAGGAAGGAGAGGCCGTGGCCGCCGGCGGAGCGGTCGGTTTTGACGACCACGCGCTCCCACACGGACAACATTTCGTCGATGGCCCGGGGGAGGTCGGCGCCTGTACACACCCGACCGGAGGGCAGGCGCATACCCAGTCGGTCGGCGAGGGAGCGGAAACCGGACTTGGTGTTCAGGTCCGCCACCGTTCGCACGACTCGGCGTGAGGGGTGACCCGCTCCGTACGGGGCGACGGGGATGCCGAGGTCCGCGGCGAGGGCGACCGACGCCTCGTCGAGGGCGGTCGGGAGCAGGCGCGCACCGGGGCGTTCGCGCACGAGTGCGCGCAGCGGCTCCAACAGGCCGTGGATGGCGATGGCCTCGGCCATCGGTGCATGTGCGGTGTCCGGCACCGTGACCACCGTGACGGAGTCCTCGGGCATCGCGAGCATGCGCAGGGCGTAGCGCCGAAAGGCATCGGAGAGCGGCATCGGAACGACCAGGAGGTCACCCGGTCTGGTGAGCCAGATCTTGCGGGACGCCTGCTCCGACCATCGCCGCAGGATCGACGTCTCGCGGAGGTCGACGGCCAGGGGCGACACGAAGTTGGCCAGGATCAGGAGCCCGCCCGGGTCGCGATGGTCGGCGATCACCGGGTGTCCGCCCCGGGCCGGGGAGCGGCTCCCGACGCGAAACCGTCGGCCTCGCGGGAACGCAGCGAGCTTCGGCCCTCCTTCCACGCGGCGAGCAGGTGTGCGGCGAGACGGTCCTCCACGAGAGCGGTCGCCCGGATTCCGAACACGAGGTCGCTTTCGAGGCCGGGTTCGTGTTCCAGCAGCGCCGCCACGACCTCGCGTCGCATGAGCTGTTCGTGGACGGCGTCCGCCTCCACGTGTTCGGTGTAGAAGAAGGCGCAGGCGGGGTCCGCGACGTTCAGCCGGCGCAGCGCGGCGGCCAGACGGGCCGCGGCGGGCGGCGAGCCGATCTCGATGGCGGCGAACTGGCCCACCGCCATCGCCCGGTGTCCTCGGTGCAGTCCGAGCAGGGACATCAGGTTGACCACCGCGAGCATGGGCGCGGGCACCCGGTCGAGATAGAAGCCGTACGTGGCGTCCAGCCCCAGACCGCGCATGAGGTCGGCGAACAACCGCGCGTGCATACGCTCGGCGCGGCCGCCGCCGTATTCGTCGAACTCGACCGTGATCACGCCCGCCTTGGCCCGCCCGGTCAGGCGTGGGATGAGCCACGCCTGGGGGTCGGCCTCCTTGAGGTGGTAGAGCGAGCGGTGGACGACGTACTCGCGAAACTGTTCCACGTTGCCGCGGTCGAGCAGATGGTGGCTGACGCCGCCGCGGTCCAACGGCTCGACCAGCAACGGCGCGAGCGCCTCGTCCACACCGGCGTCGGTGGCCCCGACGTGCTCGCGCAGGGCGCGCAGGAACGCCCCTTCGAGTCGACCCCGCAGGCGCAGCAGATCGGGATCCCACTCCCACCGGGCGTCCACTCCCGCGAACGAGCGGTAGTGCAGTTCGTAGCACGCGTACAACGCGAGTTGGAGGTCCTCGCCGAAGGGATCCGCATCGACCTCGGCCTCGGGGGTCGGCATACCGGTTCCGGCCGGGCTGCGCAGCGCCGCGACGATTGTGCGTGACAGGGGGCCGCGGGGGGTGGGCGGTTCCGGTTCGGTCATGGCTGCTTCCGGGCTGTGGAAGCCGCGGCCTGCGGTTCGCCGGGGCGCCGGTGGGGTCGGTGGCTGGTGTCGCACCACGGCGGTCGGCGGGTGCGGTGGCACGCGCACAGCGCCACGATCCGCCGGTCGGAGGATGCCGTGCTTCCGTCGGCCAGGAGTACCTCCACCGGCCCCTCGATCAGCATCGGACCGCCGTCGACCACCTCGACGCGGCGGGTCTCACGACTGGGAATCGCCACGGATGACCACCAATTCCTCTTCTCGGCAGCCGGGTTTCCCCAGACCGCGTTCTTCCAGGAATGCGGCGCGCGCGGACAGGACGGGACCGAACGGCTCGAGGCTTCGCGCGACCACGCGCGAACGCAGGCCGACCGCCTCGAGCAGACCCAGCGTCGTCCCCACCCCGCACAGGGCCGAATGCACCACCAGCAGCGTCCCGCCGGGGTTCAGGTAGCGCGGGACCTGGGCGCAGAGGCGATCCAGGACCAGCCGGCCGTCCGTGCCGGCGTCCCACGCGCGGGCGCGCCCTCGGACGGGGGCGTCCTCTTCGGGGGAGGGCACGTACGGCGGGTTCGCGAGGATGACGTCGAACGTTTGGCCCGCCACGGGTTCCAGGAGGTCTCCGCGCAGTACGCTGACCCGGCGCCGACGCCAGGCGCTGTTCAGGCGGGCCGTCCAGACGGCTTGGCGGGAGACGTCGATCGCGGTGACCCGACACGTTCCGGACGCCGCGGACGCGGCCGCGAGCGCCACGGCGCCCGTGCCGGTGCCGACGTCCAGAACACGATCGGACCGGTGCAGGTCCTGCTCGATGAACGCCGACGCCAACAGCCTGGTGTCCGCCTGGGGACGGTAGGTCCCCGGCAAGCGCAGCATTCTCATTCCTCTCGGCTGCCCGGCCCTCCCGGGGCGAAACTCCATGATCGCCGCGCTGCCGGGGGCGATCCGGAGTCGACATCGAAGGCACAGGGTGATCGGTCGGACACGGCGGGATATCGATGTACACGTCGGCGTCGACGCGTCGGCCGCGACGGGAGAACCGGCCGTGCCCGGGTCGGGTCGGGTATCCGGTGACCCGGCGCCGATCGCGTGCGACCACGCCGGCCGCGACCGCCGGAGGGGTGCCGACGCGAACGGGAGCACCGTGCGAACGCTCCCGGCCGTGGCCGCATCGACCACGACGGGGTACGTTCCACCCGCACGCCGGCCGCCCGCGCCACCGCCCGGGACAGCCTGGGCGGGGCCTGCCGCGAATCCGTGTGGGCGGGGCCCGCCGTGATCCGTACGAACGCACACAGGGAGTCGACGTGACGCCAACCGAAGCAGATCTCAGCGAAGCCGTGTACCGGGCCGCCCGCGCCGCCATCTCGGACCTGTTCCGGGAATACCCGGAGCACGACTTCTACTACTGTGCGCTGGTCACGCCGGGCGAGGCCTTCGGCCCGTCGCTGTCCGCCTGGTCGACCCAGGCGCTGGCCGCCGCGGCGGGCGACTCGGCGGCCAAGGCCGAGGAACTGCGGTGGTCCTACGCGGATTCGCCGTTCTGCAGCTACGGGGAGCGGCACCTCGCCCCGATCCGAAGTGTCTTCGACGCCCGACCGCAGGTCTTCGAACTCCCCGACGACGATGGGGACGCCGAGTTCGACCTGCGGTTGCGCGCGATGGTCACGGCGATGGCCCGCCTCGACGCGGAAGGGCTGTTCGGCGACGGCGAGCGGCGTCTGTCCATCGTGGCCACCGTCGAGGTTCCCGGGGACGAGGCCGACAACGTCGCCCGCGCCCGCACCCTGAACCCCTCGGCGGCCCTCGCCGCGTACATGGACGCGTTCGGTCCGCCGGCCGAATGATGTATCGGACGGGAGGTGGTGGGGCGTGAGCCTCCGCGGACGGGAGTGTGCTCCGCACCGGGAGTTCCGGCGGCCGGCCTTGGCTAACCTGCACGGGTGACCACCGACCTGACACTGTTGCCGCGTGTCGCCTATCGCGGACGGGAGGTCACCGCGCCCCGGCTCCGTGCTCTCCTCGCGCTGCTCGCGGGCGATCTGCGTACGGGGTGCAGCACCGAGCGTCTGGTGGCGGGGCTGTGGCCGGAGGAGTTGCCGCAGCGGCCGGCAAAGGCGCTGCAGGTTCTGGTGTCCAGGGCGCGGGCGCAGGTGGGCGCCGGCGTCCTGGTAAGCACGCCGACCGGATACCGGCTCGCCCTCGCCGAGGATCGGGTCGACAGCTCGGCCCTGCTGCTGCACGCGGCCGCGAGCGCGGACCGGGCCAGGGCCGGGGACCACGCGGGGTCGCTGGCGGCGGCCGAGGCCGGGCTCGCGTTGTGGGAGGGCACCCCCGACGGGGGCGGCGCCACCGACGACCCGGTAGCCGCGCTGCGCACCGAGCGCGCGCCCGTGCGCGGCACGCTCGTACGCGCGCGGGCGCTCGCGCTCGCCCGACTGGGGCGGCACGCGGAGGCGGTCGGACCGCTGGCCGCGGCCGCCGCGGAGCGTCCACGCGACGAGGAGGTGCTCGCCGAGCTGCTGCGCGGCGAGGCGGCGACGGCGGGCCCGTCCGCCGCGCTGACGCGGTACGAGGCGTACCGCCGCGAGCTGCGCGAGGAACTCGGTTCGGATCCGGGCGGCGGACTCCAAGCCGTACAGCGGGAGTTGCTGCGCGCCGAGCCGCCCGTGGTCAGGCGCGGCGTGCCGCACGAGCCGAACCGGCTGCTGGGACGGGACGCGGACATCGCGGCGGTGGAGCGGCTGCTGCGCGTCTCCCGCGCCGTCACCGTCGTCGGCCCCGGTGGCCTCGGCAAGACCCGGCTCGTGCACGCCGTCAGCCGCCGGGCCGAGCAACGCGCGGTGTACTTCGTACCGCTCGCCGGCGTCACGGCGGACGAGGACGTGGCCGCGGAGGTGGCCTTCGCGCTCGGCGCGGGCGAGGGGCGGCCGGGCGCCCTGAGCGGCCACGTCCCGGCCGACCCGGTGTCCGGCATTCTCGGTGTGCTCGGCACCGGGCCCGCCCTGCTGGTCCTGGACAACTGCGAGCAGGTCGTCGACGGCGCCGCCGACCTCGTACGGATCCTGGTCTCGTCCACGAAAGACCTGCGGGTGCTCTCCACCAGCCGGTCCCCACTGGACCTCACCTCGGAAGTGCTGTACGCGCTGCCGGAGCTCGGTCTCGACACCTCCATCGAATTGTTCACACAGCGGGCCCGGGCCGCCCGGCCCGGCGTGGAGCTGCCGCCGGACACGGTGGCCGGGCTGTGCCGCCACCTCGACGGGCTGCCACTGGCGGTGGAGTTGGCCGCGGCGCGGGTGCGAGTGTTGTCGGTTCCGGAGATCGCCCGCCGCCTCGGCGACCGATTCGCACTCCTTCGCGGCGGGGCACGGGACGTGCCGGAGCGCCACCGCACCCTGCACGCGGTCGTGGAGTGGAGCTGGAACCTGCTCGCCCGGGACGCCAGGGCGGCGCTGCGCACGCTGTCCGTCTTCCCGGGCGGCTTCCTGGCCGAAGCGGCGGAGCACCTCCTCGGCGCCGACGCGCTGTTCCTCCTCGAGCAGTCGAGCGATCAGTCGCTCCTGACTCGCACCGACACCCCGGCCGGCGTGCGGTTCCGGATGCTGGAGACCGTAAGGGAGTTCAGCGCGGCCCGGCGTGCGGAGGCGGGCGAGGACGAGGAGGCCGTCGGTCGATTCCTCGCCTGGGCACGGGACTTCGGGGTCACCTACCACGACTGGGTTTTCGGCTCGGAACCGCGGACCGCCTGGGAGCGGATCAGAGCCGAGCAGGACAACCTCGTGGCGGCGCTGCGGCACGCCCTGGCTCGTGCGGACGGTCCCACCACCGCCGCCCTCACCGCCGTCCTCGCCGCCCTGTGGTTCACCGACTCCAACCACCCCCGCCTCACCGCCCTCGGCACGGACACCGGTCCGCTGCTGTCGCACTATCGCCCTGAGCCCCGTTACGTCGAAGTCGCCCGCGCCGCAGCGGTGTTGTGCATGGCGAGCCGGTTCATGGACTACGGTCCGCACGCCGACGTCACGCGCCGGCTCGTCACCCTGCGGCGACTGCCCCCGGCCCCGCCGGACACGCTGCTGCGCGCCATCGCGGCGGTGCTCAGCGCGATTCCCGAGATGCTGCCTCCCGACTACGACGTTCTGCACAGGCTCTGCGGACACGAGCAGCCGCTGGTCGCCGGCATCGCCGAGTGTGTCGCCACCTATGTCTGGGAGCACGAGCACGACATCGACGGCGCGCTCGCCTCCGCCCGCCGGATGACCGCCGCACTGGCTCCGGTCGACAACCCGTCCCTGCGGCTCATGGGTCATTCCCGGCTGAGCGAGCTGTGCTTGAAGACCGGACAGGGCGAGGCCGCGTACAGGCATCTCAAGGCGGCGCTCGAGGTGCTGCCGCGGCTCGGCGACGCACACGACTACATCGGCATCCGCTCCGCCCTCGCCCTCGCCTGCCTGCAGCGCGGCAACTTCGACGAGGCCGAGTACTGGCTGGGGCAGGCCCAGGGCGACGACACGCCACGGCACGACGCCTTCTACAGCCCCGATCTCGGCGGGCGCGCCGAGATCGCGCTCGCCCGCGGACTGACGGAGACCGGGCTCGGCCTGTGGCGCGGCGCCGTGGAGCGGATGTCCGAGGCCGAGGCGACGCATGGCGGCGACCCCTGGCTCGACCCGTGGGCGCTGCAGATCCAGGCGGCGGCGGTGACCGCGCACGCGCACGCCGGCCGTCTCGAACCCGTCGCGGAGGTGGCCGCTCGGCTGCGGCAGCGGCTGGGGACGCTGCTTTTTGGCCCGTCCCGCACGCCGGCGGAACTCCCGGTGTTCGGGACGGTGTTGCACGCGCTCGGCGTGACGGGGCTCGCGGCCGGCGACGCCCGCGCCGTGCGGATGATCGCCCTGGCCGAACGGCTGCGGGTGCTGCGCGAGTTCGCGCCGACGATGTCGGCGGACCGGGCCCGGCGGGCGGCCGAGGACGCCGACAGGGCGGCGTACTCCGAGGCGGTGTCGGAGTACGCCGCCCTGGGGCGGGACGAGTTGCGGGAGGCGGCCCGCACGCTCATTTCGGGTCGCGGCGATACAGCGCGTTCGACCAGTGGCACCCGAGGGCGGCCAGGCCCAGGCACCAGATGAGGGTGATCCACCCGTTGTCGCCGATCTCGGTGCCGAGCAGCAGGCCGCGCAGGGTTTCGATGGCGGGGGTGAACGGCTGGTACTCGGCGATCGGTTGGAACCAGCCCGGCATCGCGTCGATGGGCACGAAGGCGCTGGAGATGAGCGGGAGGATGATCAGCGGCAGCGCGTTGTTGCCGGCCGCCTCGGGGTTGGGGCCGGCCAGGCCGATGCCGACGGCGATCCAGGTGAGCGCCACGGCGACCAGCACGAGCAGGCCGAACGCCGCGAGCCATTCCAGGGCGGTGGCGTCGGTGGACCGGAAGCCGATGGCGACGGCGACGGCGCCGACGAGGACGACGCTGACGACCGCCTGCAGCACGCTTGCGAGGACGTGCCCGACGAGTACCGCCCCTCGGTGGATCGCCATCGTGCGGAAGCGGGCGATGATGCCCTCGGTCATGTCCATGGACACGGAGATCGCGGCCCCGGTCGGGGTCGCGCCGATGGTCGTCAACAGGATGCCCGGGACGAGATAGGCGATGTAGCCGGAGCGGTCGGCGCCGCCGCCACCGATGCCCGCGCTCATCACGTCGCCGAAGACGTAGACGAAGAGCAGCAGCAGGACGATCGGCGTCAGCAGGATGTTGAGGGTGAGGGAGGGGTAGCGCCGGGTGTGCAGGAGGTTGCGGCGCAGCATCGTGTTCGAGTCGCGTACGGCGAGGGTCAAGGAGCTCATCGGGCCGCCTCCGTGGGCCGGTTCGGCCGGCTCGGGTGGTCGGTGCCGCCGGTGAGGGCGAAGAAGACGTCGTCGAGGTCGGGGGTGTGCACGGTGAGTTCGTCCGCCTCGATGTCGTCCGCGTCCAGCCGGTCGAGGATGGAGCGCAGTTCGCGTTGGCTGCCGTCGCTGGGGATCTGCAGGGACAACGACTCGTCGTCGCACGCGACGCCGTGCAGGGCGGCGGCGGCGCGCTCGTACGCGACGGGGTCGGCGAAGCGCAGTCGCACGTGTCCGCCGGGGATCATGCGCTTGAGTTCCTCGGCGGTGCCCTCGGCGGCGATCCTGCCGTCGTGGAGGACGGCGATGCGGTCGGCGAGTTCGTCGGCCTCGTCCAGGTACTGGGTGGTGAGGAAGACGGTGACGCCGTCGGAGACGAGTTCGCGGATGATGCCCCACATGTTGTGGCGGCTGCGCGGGTCCAGGCCGGTGGTGGGCTCGTCGAGGAAGATGATCCGCGGGTTGCCGACCAGCGTCATGGCGAGGTCGAGGCGGCGTCTCATGCCGCCGGAGTAGGTGGAGGCGGGCTTCCTCGCGGCCTCGGTGAGGTCGAAGCGCTCCAACAACTCGGCGGTGCCGCGGCGGCCTTCGGGACGGGGTAGGTGGTGCAGGTCGGCCATGAGGAGCATGTTCTCCTCGCCGGTGATCAGCCCGTCGACGGCGGAGAACTGCCCGGTGACGCCGATCGCGGCCCGCACCGCCTGCGGGTCGACGGCCGGGTCGTGGCCGCCGACCCGCAGGTCGCCGGCGTCGGCGGTGACGAGGGTGGAGAGGATCTTGACGGTGGTGGTCTTGCCGGCGCCGTTCGGGCCGAGCAGGGAGAAGACGGTGCCGGTCGGCACGGCCAGGTCGATGCCGTCGAGGACCGTCCTGCCCCCGTAGGCCTTGCGCAGCCCCTCGGCCGCGATGGCGGGAGATCGTGATGTCGTTGTCGTCATGCCGCAGAGGTTGCGGCAGGACGCATTCAGCGTGGATTCACGAGGGTTTCAGCGCCCTGAAACCGGGCGGCGGAGGGCAGCGCCTCGACGCCCCCGCCGTCGGCCGGCTACGGGTCGACCACCCGCGATCAGTGGCGCGCGGCGTCGGCGAGTGCCTGTTCTGCGGCGGGGTCCTTGGGGGTGCGGGGTGTTTGGCTGCGGTAGGTGTGGCCGAGTTCCGGGCCGAGCCCGAAGTAGTGGCGGAAGTTGTAGACCAGAGGGCTCCAGGCGGCGGGGTCGATGTGGTCGGTGCCGGGAACGACGATGCGGGAGTCGGCGTGGACCTTGTGTACGACGGCCTCGACGATGACGAATTCGCCGGAGGCGTCCGGCTGTACCCGCTCGGCGCGGGCCTCCAGTTGGATCGGGCATTCGGCGACGCGAGGCGGACGGATCAGGTGGGACGGTTCGGCGGTCAGGCAGGCCGCGCCGAACTTGTCCGGCTCGAAGCGGAAGCCTTCGGCCTTGGTTTGGGGCACCGGATCGCGTCCCGTCAGTGACGCCAGCCGCTCCACCGCCGGCCACTGGGCCGGGGCCGGCAGGTTGATCACCACGTCGGGTCGGCTGCCGAGGTTGTGCGCGGTCTGCCCCTCGCGGCCCAGTCCCAGTACGACGGTGCGCCCGAGCGCCCATGCGGAGGACATCGGGGCGAGGTTGAACGAGCCGTCCCGGTTCTCCGTCGACAGGAGTGCCACCGGGGTGCCGAAGTACAGGATGTTCGGCTCGATCTCCAGGTGGGTGACGGGTGTCCGTGGGGGTGGGGCGCTGCGAGGTGCGGTGTCCATGGTGGGCAACCTAGGGTCCGGTCGCATCGGCGGCGGCCGAAGCGTCGAAGGTGACAATGGCCGCCCGGACACCCGGTGTACTCCTCGGGTCGGTCGCGCGGTGAGCTGACCTGGGCGGATCGGTGCTCGCATGTGCGGTGGAGGGGTCTTCGCCGCAACCGGACGTGTTCTGTGGGTCGTTCCCGAGGCGGCCTGTTCGCGGCGTTCGGTCCTGCCGCGTGCCGTCCGAGGGCGGTGTGCCGAGCGTCGACGGCATTTCGGACACGGTCCGTAGAGTTCCGGTCACTTTCGGTCGATGGCTTCCGGGCTGGTTGGTGGCGTGTCAGGATCGCGTGGCTTCGTCGTTTCGGTGGCGGGGATCCCGTGCGGGCGCGAGCCGGTCGGGTGGTGTCGCGCGATGCGTGGGCGAGTGGCCGTCCGTGTCGTGCGTGAGGGTGGGGCGCGGGCCGGCTGTTGTCGTCGGAGGGAAGTCCCGTGACGGAACCAGTGAAGCTCACCACCACGAACAGCCGCCAGGAGCCTTTCGCGAAGGAACTGGTGACCCGTGATCCCAACGACCTGAACAAGCCGATGAACGGTACCGGCGCGGTCACCCTCTCGCGGCACCACGTCGTTCCGTTCGCCGAGTTGGTCCGTTTCTGGAACGCGGTCGTCGAGAACGACTACAACGAACCCTCGGGCGACGGCGTGCACTTGAGGCGCGCCCTGCTGAAGATGGCCCGTGCGCTTTCGGACAACCGCGATCGGTATCCGGACCTGAAGGTGCCGCACGTCGATTTCAAGGAGTACGTGGACAAGCTCACCGGATCCGCGTACCGACACGACGCGAGCAGGTCGTCCCCGGACGGACACGACGACCTCATGGCCCTGTTCACGTACCTCCCGGCGAACCTCTTCATCGGCCCCAACGGCTCGTCGTGGCGCTACGACGACCCGCGCGAGGGCTTCGAGGAGTACTGCGGCCCCGTCATCGGCGAGGCGCGATTCAAGGCACGGGTGGCGGCCCACAAGGACCTGAGGAGGTATCTCTCGGATCCGATCAACCTGCGGTCCGAGGGAAAGAGCTTCGCGGAGAAGTACATCCTCATGATCGCCGATGCGCAGACGGTCCAGCCCTGGGACCTCAAGGCCACGGATTGGAAGAAGAAGGCCAACAGGTTCGCCCTCACCTCGTTCCCCAGGGCCGCCGCGGCAACGGACGCGCCGACGCCGGGCGCCGAGGTACCGGGGTCGATCATCATCGGCGACAGCGAGTTGGTGCTGACGGTCTGGTACGAGGCGGACGGTCATCGTCGCCTGCACGGCAGCCTGTCGGCCGTCGCCATGGGGGACGTCCTCGACTGGGTCGCCGCGGAGTGGGGTGACGTCGACGTCCCCGAGGGTCTGCGGGAACTCGCGGTGCGCAACCTCACCCTGGACGTCCTGTCCGGCCCCGGCGTGGCGGAGTGGGCGTTCTCCGTCTCGGCGGCGACGACCTTCGCAAGCCTGGAGACGGACTTGCTGCTGTATCTGCGCCGCGTCACCACGGGCACCGGCGCCGGCGCCGAGAGCGAGTTCTCCCTGACGGCCGAGGCCGGGTTCAAAATCGGCACGGGCGAGGACGAGTCCAGGATCTGGTTCGAGGGGGAGGTGACCCGAACGACCGGCGCGCAGAACGCGTGGGCGTTGCGGGGCACCTGGGCAAGCGACGATCAGGGCCTGACCCTGTCCGTGTTGGGTGAGGCCCTGGGCTGGGCCGGCGCCCGGGAACTCGACGAACTCCTTCCCCCGGCGCTGCGGCCGGAGCTGCGGGAGGTGACGCTGGTCCACGACTCGAGGACCGGGCCGCTGATCGGGGCCCGGTTGGCGACGGTGACCGTGGTAGGGGCCGCCGTGCGGCCGGAGCAGACCGCGGCTTTGGTGTGGTGTCTGCAGGTCCACACCGCGGTGGACGCCGGACTGGGCGACCTGCCGCTGCTGGACGGAGCGCTCCCGCCGGCGGCGGATCTGCGCCTGGTGGCGTTGCGCGGCGTTTTGACCTCGGCCGCGCTGTCGAAGCCCGTGCTCGATCGACTCAACGCGGTGGTCTCGGCGGCCGATCTGCCGACCTTTCCCGGCCTTCCGGCGTCCCCGGGCAACCCGGGCGGTGGGCTGGGCCGCGGCGGGATGCTCGCCCTGGACCACACTCTCCCGGGCGGTTCCGCCACCACCCTGGTCTTGCCCCTGGGCCCGCCGACGGGTCCCGCGTCCGGTCCGCTCGCGATACCCGCGGTCGCGGGCGGCTCCGGTGTGAGCGCCTGGTTGGACGTGGGTCGCTCCTTCGGGCCGTTGCACGTGGCGAGGATCGGTGTGGCCTACACCAAGGGCACGATGTGGCTCATGGTGGACGCTTCGCTGTCCGCCGCGGGATTGACGATCGGCGTGGCGGGTCTGGGCCTGGGCATCAACCTGACCGGCACCCAAGTCGCGGACGGCGTGGACGCGTTCCCGGTCCAGACCCGTCTGGACGGCTTGGGCGTGGGTTTCGAACGCCCGCCGCTGCACGTCGCGGGCGCTCTCGTCAGTCGCCCGGACCCGCCCGAGTGGCCGGTGCTGGTCCAAGGCTCGCTGACGGTGGAACTGGCCCCCAAACTGAGCGTGTTGGCGATCGGTGCCTACCAGAAGTCACGGACCGGGGCGGTGTCGTTGTTCGTGTTCGGGCGGGCGTCGGTCCCGTTCGGGGGGCCGCCGCCCTTCCACGTGACCGGGTTCGCCCTCGGTTTCGGCTACCAGTCGAGCGTGCGCGTGCCGGAGCAGCACGAGATCGGGTCCTTCCCGCTGGTGGCGGCCTTGGACGACGAGGACTTCCCGTCGGACCCGCTGCAGGTTCTGGCGCGGCTCACCGGAGGCGAGAACCCGTGGGTGAAACCGACCCAGGGTCAGATCTGGCTGGCAGGGGGTCTGGACTTCACCTCGTTCGAGTTCGTCCGCACCCGCGTGCTGCTGCTCCTGGAGGCCGGGAACGACCTCACCCTGGCGTTGATCGGCCGGGCGAACGCGAGTTTCCCCCATACCGGCACCGCCTATGCCCGCATCGGCGTGGACCTGCGGGTGGTGTACCAGTCCAAGCGGGGTGAACTCGCCGTCACCGCGCAGCTCGTCGACTCCTTCGTGATCGATCCCGCGTGTGTGCTCACCGGCGGGTTCGCGTTCTACCTGTGGTCCGGCCGCAGCGCGTACGCGGGGGATTTCGTGGTCACCGTCGGCGGCTACCACCCCCACTACCAGGTGCCCGGGCATTTCCCGGTGGTGCCGCGGTTGGGGTTCTCCTGGT
Source organism: Embleya sp. NPDC001921 (assembly GCF_053594475.1). Classification (NCBI taxonomy): domain Bacteria; kingdom Bacillati; phylum Actinomycetota; class Actinomycetes; order Kitasatosporales; family Streptomycetaceae; genus Embleya; species Embleya sp. NPDC001921. The sequence continues at coordinate 38,467 of NZ_JBSFEO010000063.1, read as the reverse complement.
CGCTGGGCGCGGTGAGCATCACCGGCGGGTCCTACTTCGCGCTCACCCCGAACGCGGTGATGGCGGGCGGGATGCTGGACGTGCGGTACCGGTCGGGGAACGTGGAGGCTTGGTTGACGGCGAAGGCCGACATCCTCGTCCAGTGGGCCCCGTTGAGTTTCCGCGCGGGGATCTCGGTCAGCGTGGGCGTCAAGGTCAAGCTGTTGTTCACGCTGCGCGGCGAGTTGGGCGCGTCGCTGGATCTGTGGGGGCCGCCGACCGGCGGCACGGTCCGCGCGAAGTTCGTGTTCATCACCGTCACCGTGCGCTTCGGCGCACAACTCGCGAGCCCACTCCCGCTGACCTGGCAACAGTTCGCCGCGCAACTCCTGCCGGAGCAGGTCCCGTTGACGGTGACGGCGTCGAGCGGGCTGACGGCCGACGCCGACGCCGACCCGGTGCTGCGGGCCGCGCGGGTGGAGGCGGGGGAGGAGTTGTGGCTGGTGGATCCCGCCGCGTTCTCCTTCGCGGTCGCGACCGTCGTGCCCACAAGGCGCGTCCGCTTCGACACCCGCGAGGACGTGGGCGACAAGGGTGTCGACATCCGCCCGATGGGCAAGACCGGCCTGGACGGCCTCCTGCATGTGAGCGTCACCTACCTGCCTCCCGGGGAGCCCGTCCGGCAAGGGCCGTGGGGCGAGGTTCCCGGCCTGGACCGGTGGATCGTCGAACCGCAGTACGGGCGGGTGCCGTTCTCGGTGTGGGGCGACCCGGCCGTCAAGCCCGAGGACGCGCTCAAGCCCGGCCACGAGGCCATGCTCACCCACATCACCGGCCTGCGCGTGAGCGTGCCCCCGCACCGGGTCAACGGGCAGGACCTGGGCCCGATCGCCGAGAGCGACCTCACCTGGGAGACGCTCCACCCCGACGCCCCGAACCCCCTCGACCCCGCCGACCCGCCCACCGGCCCCCCGGTCCGCGTCCCGGCACCGCCCGGCGCGGGCGTCGCCGCGGTCGCCGACCACCTCGCCACCCTGTCCTCCTCCGCGGCCCGCACCCGCCTGCACGCGGCGCTCACAGGCCTCCTGGGGGACGACGATCTCCCCAACGGCACCCTGGGCGGATACGCCGAACAGGCCGGGACCGTGGGCCTGGACGCCGACCCGCTCCTGCTCACCCACGACATCGCACCACCCCCGCCGGAGTCGGCCCTGCTCGTCCTGGACGACACCACCGCCTCGGTGCTCGCCGTCGATCCCGACACCGGCACCCTCCTGGGACGCGCCGGCGGCCTCGCACCGGGCCCCTACCTCACCGCCACCACACCCGACGGCGCCCGCCTGTACATCGCGGGCACCTCGGCGGGTCGGCTCGACGTCCTCGACAACGCCACCCTGCGCCTCGGCCTGCGGCTGACCGTCGACCTCGGTGCGCGTGCCCAGGTCTTGGCTCTCAGGCGTGACGGGACACGCCTGATCGCCGCCGCGCCGGTGGCGCAGTCCACCGCCGCCGTGTCCATCGACCTCACCGGCGCTCGTGAACCGGTCGCCACCGACGCATACGACTCAGGTGTGCAAAGGATCGACGCTCTGGCCGTGGACGCCGAGTCCGGGCACCTGTACGCCGTCGAGACGAACACCGGCAAGACCGCCGTGTTCGACACCGAGACCGGCACGTACATCGGCGCCGTTTCGGAGCCCTCGGCGCCCCTGCGGGTGTCGGCGGTCCCGGGACAGGACGTGCTGTTCGTATACGGCTCCGAACAGGGCGCCAACGGCGTCGTCCAGGTCCGGCCGCGTCCGCCCGCGTCGAAGTACTACGAGCCCTACCGCTTCCCGAAGAAGGGGACCGCGAAGGCCATGCTCGTCGACACCGACAACCAGGCCGTCCTGGCCCGCACGTTCACCGACGGCACCGGGCACCATCTGGCGACCTTCGCCGTTCAAGGAGGCAGTCCCGCCGGCACACGCCTGGTCTCCGACGTCACCCTGGACGCCGCGCCTGTCGCCCTCGCCCTGGACCCGCGCAACCGCCGTTGGGTCCCGCACGCCGCGGCCGTGTCCGTCGTCGACGGCGCCACCCCGCTCGGCACGCTCACCCTGGACGCGGCCCCGCTGGCGATCGCCTTCTCCGCCGACGCCGCCCGGGCGTACCTCGTGTGCGCCGACGCGACCATCGCCGTCGTCGAGCTCGGCGACGCGGGCCCGCACGTCGTGGACCGGTGGATCCTGCCCGCGGGCACGGTCGCCTCCGCCGCGCTGTTCACCCTGTTCACGGCCGGCGCGTCCACGCGGACCGCGTACACGGCAACCGCCCCGGAAGGGACCGCCCGATGACGGACCAGCTCGACGATCGCGCACCGCTCGCGGATCCCGGCTTCGTCCTGCGGTTCCAGGACAACCGCGAACCCGCCGTACCCGCGGGCAAGTTCCGCATCACCGCCACCCAGACCGTCACCGACCTGGACACCGGCACCTACCTGGACCCCGTCCACGAGGACTTCGAGGTCCGCGCCCCGCAGTTCGCCCTCGACCCGGAACTGGTCCACGCGGTCAACCCCGCGCCGCACGCCGCCGCGGACTTCACCACCACCCTGGCCCACGTCACCCTCACCGACCCGCTCCTGCCGTGGAGGCGCCACCTCGCCGAGACCGACCGCGCCGAGCCCACCGCGCCGTGGCCGGCCCTGCTGCTGTTCGCCCAGGGCGAGTTGCCCGACGACCCCGGGGCGGACGCCGCGACCGTCACCATGACCGCCCGGCAACTCCTCACCGACGCCCCCGGCATCCGCCGGCCCGGCATCGGCCACCAGCAGATCGAAGGCGACCCGGACGCGCCCTGCGCCACGATCGACATCCCCGGTGACATCTTCCAGACCGTCGTCCCGCGCACCGACGAACTGCGCCACCTCCTGCACGTGCGCGACGTCCGCCCCGACCCGGGCCTGCGCGCCGAACAACTCGCCGAGGGCGAGTTCGCCGTCGTCGTCGCCTCCCGCCTGCCCGACCGGACCACCGAGACCCGATACAGCGCCCACCTGGTCTCCCTCGAAGGCTGCCGCTCGATCCTGGCCGACGCCGACGCCGGCACCCTCACCGCCCACGTGCGCATCCGCCTCGCCGCACTCCACAGCTGGGCGTTCACCAGCATCCCCGACAAGGCCGGCGGCTTCCCCGGACGCGTCCGCAACTTCCTCCGCGACGAGAACGACAACGACAACGAACGCGACCTCCTGCTGCGCCTGCCCCAAGCCCCACCCACACCCCCACCCGGCGTCGACCCCGCCGCCCACACCGCAGCCCACTCCCGCCTGGCCTCCGGGCACCTTCCCCTGCCCTACCGGGTGGAGACCGGCGAGGACACCTACGCCTGGTACCGGGGCCCGTTCACCGCCGAACCCGCCCAACCCCTGCCTCCCACCCCCGAGGGGGGATGGACCAGCGCCGCCCGACTCCTGGCCTACGAACAGGCCTGGGGCGTCTTCGACACCAGCCGCGCCGCCGCCTGGACACTGGGCCGCGCACTGGCGCTGGCCGACGCGGACTTCTCCGCCATGCTCACCGCCTGGCACGCCAAGGCCCGCGCCCGCGCCGCCGCCATGGCCCAACGCCTCGCCGCCCCCGGCCTGGACGCCGCCCGGACGCCCACACCGGACCACACCGCCACCGAGGCCCCAGCGGCCACCGGCACCGACGCGACCCCCCAACCCCGAGCCGAAGCAGCCCCCGACTCCGACCCCCAGACCGAGGTCGGAACGGCCGCGTTCGCGGCCCGGCAGGCCCGCGCGCTCGGCCACCGCCCCTTCGGCACACTGCTGGAGACGCTCGTCGCGGACGGCTCCGCCGCCCGGGTACTCCGCGCGACCACCCACCCCGTCGACGCCCGCAACGCCCCACCTCCCCAGCCACGGCGCCGGGGCGCGGTCGCCGGGCGGCGGGGGCAGGGGAGAGCCGCCCGCGGGGCGAACCTGCTCGTGGACCCGCCCGCCGCGTTGCGCACCGCGCTCGCCGAGCTCCTCGCGCTCGAGGGTGCACCGATCGTCGCCTGGCTGGACCACCTGCGGCTGCTGCGCGGCGTGCCGTTCGCCGATCTGGTCCCCGACGAACGCATGTTGCCCGCCGAGTCGTTGCGCCTGTTCCACGTCGACGCCGGCTGGCCGACCGCCCTGGCCGCGGGGGCGGCGGGCATCGCCATCACCGGCGACAACGACACCGACATCACCCACATGGCCGCCCCCTGGGCCTACGGCGGCAACGTCGACCCGCCCCGCGCCGGCGTCCTGATCCGCTCCGCCCTCGTCCACGAATGCCCCGGACTTCTCGTGCGGCCCTACCGCGGCCACGAACAGACCCGTACGCCGATCCGGGTACTGCGCCAGGACACGCTCGCCTCCGACGTCCTGCTCGTCCTGTTCGCCGACGTCCCCGACGAGATCGAACTCGCCGAACCCCCCGAGGGCCTGTCCTTCGGCATCGACACCGCCCCCGGCGGCATCCCGGTCATCGGCCTGCGACGCCTGGACGCCCCCGTCGCCCAAGAAATCCGCGGGGAGGCGTTTCCAGCCCCCACCGGGCCGACGGGGCTCGACGCGTACCTACGGCCCGACCCCTCGGGCAGCCCGGCGATCCTGGACCTGCGCCCCGCGGACCCGGCGGGACTCCTGCGCGCGCTCGGAGCCCGGTTGGCCGCGCTCGGGCAGCCCTCGGCCGCCGCCTTCGGACCGGCGGGCCTGGCCGTGCAACTCGTCAACACCCCACGCCGCCAGCTCATCAGCCGCACCGCCGACCCAGCGCGGCCCACCTCGACGACGGGCAGGGACACACCGTGACCGACCCCCGAACCCCCGCCGCCAACCCCGCCATCGCCGCAGCCGAAGAGCAGCCGCTGGTCGTGCCCATGCGGGTGGAGGCGCTGATGGTCAACGAACGGGTGCGCCAAGCCGAGGTGTTCCAGCGCTGGCAGGCGAACTACGCGCTGACCCGACTCCACCTGTCCCCGGAACCCCCGCCGTTCTCGAACACCGACCTGGGCTTCAACGCCGACCCCGACCGTGAGGGCGTCTACCTGCACTGGCAACTCCCCGACGCGCTCACCGCCGGAATCGACGAGAGCCCCGACCCCGGCCCCGAGCGCGACACCGGGAAGGCAGACGAGGGAGAAGCCGGACCGGAGTTCCCCACGGTGCCCAACCGGTGGCTGGTCGTCCGCCAGGCCGTCGCCACCGCCTCCGGAGCGCGCACGGAGAGTGGCTGGATCGTCGAGAGCGACCACCTCGACCCCGAACACGGCGCCAGCCCCTACCTCCACCCCCACGACGGCAGCCTCACCCGCATCGGGCGTCGCGTCGACCTGGCCACCGGTGCCTGGACCGAGCCGGGGACCCCGGCCGGCGGCATGTTCCTCACCGCGGTGGGCCCCGGCCTGGCGACGTTCGCCGCGTACCAGCCCTACAACACCGACGTGTTCTCCATCCACGACCGCCTCACCGACCTCGACCCGACGCTGGAATGGCGCCTGAACTACCTCGTCGCCGGCTGGTACAGCGACCCCACCAGCGACCCCTTGGCCGGAGACCTCGGGGCCCGGATGGCGGCCCTGAACTGGGTGGCGAGCGGCACCGCGCCCGTCTCGGCCGCCCGCACCCTGTGCCACGGCACCGTCCTGGACGTGCGTTGGCAGCGCGTGGGCGGGATGCCGGCGTCCGACCGCCCCGACTACGTGACCGTCGCCCTCGGCAACACCACCGCGCACGCCACCGGCGCCCTGCGCGAACACGCGGCCCACCGGGCGGGGGAGCCGCCGGAGGTGGCCGCGCTGCTCACCGCGCTGCACGCCGGTGTGCTCGACCTCCTCGACGAGGCCGACGGCGAGTTCTCGGCCGAACGCGCCCTGCACACCTCCTGGTTCACCCCCACCCCCGCGGGCTACGGCTGGGTCCTGGAAGAGGCCGCACCGCAAGGCGACGGCGCCCCCGCACCCCGCACCACGCCCCGACGCCCCCGGGCGACCCGCGCCGCACACACCGCGGCCCTGGCCCGCCTCAACACCGACCAAGCCGTCCACGACACCGCGATGCGCGACCTCGCCGCCGCCCAGCGCCGGCTGTACGACCTGTGGTGGGCCGCAAACCTGCCCAAGGTCCCCGACGCCCCCGGAGAACCCGACGGCGCCTACCGCGAAGACCTCAACGAACTGGTCCGCGAAGCCACCCGGGAAGCCGTCGCCCGCCGCGACGCGGTCACCACCGCACGTGCCGACGTTCCGTGGGGCGACACTCCGCAAGCCCTTGACGCCGCGATCCGCAAGTACCAGACCGACCACGACCTGCCCCCGGCCGAGGTCGTCCTCAAACGCGCCGTCCTGTCCGACTTCCAACTCCCCAACGACCCCGTCGTCGTCATCCGCGGCACCAAGGACAAGCCCACACCACCCACCCTCCTCGACGGCACCGACCCCTACACCGTGCCCGGCACCCGGGACGAAGACGAGGAGGACGAGAACCCGCCGCTCGCCTGCCGCTGGCCCGACCGCCTGATCACCGGCGTCACCGTCGCCGCCCGACCGGTGTCCGCGACCGAGGCGCAGACGCCGAAACCACCCAACCTGCCCGCCCCCGACGGCATCTCCGGCGCGCTGGCAACCCTGCTGCGCGAGCTCTTCCACCTCGCCTCCTCCAACGCCCCCCGGCTCGCGGCCGTCACCGGCTACCCGGGTCAGGTCCAGGCCCTCGCCGACGCCATGCGCGACCCGCACGCCAACGCCGTCGGCACCCCCGGCGCGTACACCCGGCAGTGGCGTCAACCGTGGTCGCCGCTGTTCTTCGAGTGGAAGGTCGACTACTTCCCCATCCAATGGCACGGCGACCCCGACGGCACGGAACCCGACCGGGCGAACTGGGACTTCGACGGCGACCGCTACCACTGGCGGGGCACCGGCGCCCACCCCGTGCCCCTGACCCTGCGCGGCCGACAGTTCCTGACCCCCACACCCGGGCGCACCGACGCCGCCGCGCTGCGCCAGTACGCCCGCACCCACCCCGGCCCGGCCGCGGGCGCCCTGCGCGCCCTCGCCCGCCAGGCCGACGACGGCGACCTGTTCTCCCAACAGATGGTCGGCTTCACCGAGCAACTCACCGCCCGCGGCCACACGCCCGCCGTGATCAACCCCCACCACCTGCTCGACCCGGACCTGCGCACCGCGCTCGCCGAAGCCGCCGGTCGCGTCCTGCCCCCCAACCCCGGCCACCGCCCCCACCCGTTCGAGGGCTGGAACCCGTCCCTCCACCAGCCCCTGCGGGCGGGGCAGTTCGCGTTCGAACGCCTCGCCGTCATCGACCGCTTCGGCCACGCCCTCCCCGCGATCCACCCGGACCCGCGCGCCCTGGACTTCGACGACGACGAACCCGGCGACGTCATCGCCCCCGGCACCCCCGCCCGCCGATTCGCCCCCGAACTCCCCGAGGAACTCACCCCCACCCCCAAGAACCCGGACCGCCCCGAGGACGGCCTGCACACCATCCACCCGCCGACCTGGTACCGCTTCACGCAACTCACCCCACGTCTGCTCCAACCCGCCCGCGCCGGCTTCACCCTCCTCGACGCCCTCGACGACCACACCCCCCTCACCCGCACTCCCGACCCGGACGCCACCGCCGTCGGGGCCTGGCTCGTCCCCGCCCACCTCGACCAGGCCCTGCACTGCTACGCACCCGACGGCGCCCCCCTGGGCGAACTCCGCACGACCCTGCCTCCGGACGGCACCGCGCGGGTGACCTGGCACGCGCTGCCCTACTCCCGCTACCCCGACCAGGACGACCTGCGCGACGACTTCCCGCACCTGCACGCCTTCCTCACCGAACTGAGCGCCCCCGCACGAGGCCCCGCCGCGATGCGCGCACTGCTCACGGTCGTCGACCGGACCCTGTCGATGACCGCGCCCACCGGCGGCACCCCGCCACCGGCCACCCCCAGCGTGCTCCTGGGACGCCCACTCGCCCTGATCCGGGTCAGGCTGCAACTCGACCTCGACGGGCCGCCCCCGGCCGACCCCTCCTGGGAGAACCTGCGCGAGGCCGAACCACCGTCCTACCCCCACTACCGGTGGCCGATCCGCCTGGGGGAGCGCAACGAACTCGCCGACGGCCTCGTCGGCTACTTCCACGGCGCGCGTGGCGCCACCGATTACCGGCTGCTCCACACCGTTCTCGACTGCGAGGAACTACCCGACGAGGGCCGCGCCTACTTCGCACCGATCGGCACCGGCGCCGGCTTGACCCTGCCCGCCAGGCCACCCGGTTCGGACCCGGACGATCGCGAAACGGCGTTCCTCACCCTCCTCGCCGACCCCCGCGGCACCGTGCACGCCACCGCCGACATCCTGCCCACCGCCGAGATCAAACTCCCCACCCGACTCGTCGAACCACCTCTTGCCGCCCTCCCGGTCTCCTTCCGCCTCGGTCCCCTCCCCGCCACCGCCGCCCTCGAACAAGCCCGCACCGGCGAGGTCACCGCGCTCACCGTGCCCCGACCCTCCGACCGCCACGGCACCTGGACCTGGGCCCAACGCGACGGCGACACCTGGACCACCACCCCCACCGACGCCGCCGACGACCGGGCCGAACACCCCCGCGCCACCCCGACCCTGCGCACCGGGCGTCTGCAACTGCGTCCCGAGTCCGCCGACGAGACCGAAGGAAGCCGCCGATGACCACCGCCGTGCGCACCGAACAGGAATGCAAGCTCACCTACGCACTGACGACGACCCCCAACCCGCTGACCGCCAGCCCGCCGAACATCACCCCCGGCACCGAGGACGAACACGCCTTCGCCGACATCGACATCGTCATCTCGAACACCGGCAACCGGCCGGTGCGGTGCTCCAGGATCGCCATCGTGCTGCCCGTGGGCTCCTACGCCCGCGACCTGGCCGTCACCGGCGAGGGCATCGACGCCTACGTCAGCCCCGAGGCGGAATGGACCATCCTCGACATCCAGTCCGACGTCCTGCTCGCCGTACCCACCGCCGAGACCGCCGTGTTCACCCCGGCGGACGACACCGCGGCCGCCTCGTCCACAGCGCGCTTCGAGATGGTCCCGCGCTCGGGCCGCGAGGTCGACGTCGACGGCCTCTACATCCACCTCTCCGGCATCAAGGTCAGCACCAAGAGCGGCACCGCCCGGATCGACATCGAGGAATGGGCCACCGACACCGAAGGCTCCGTCCCCGAAGTCCCCAACACCATGAAGCTCGACGTCGCGAAGTTCCCCTTCCGCAGCGGATCCGACCCCCACCCCGGCATCGGCCGCGCCCTGGTCGCGCTCACCGGTACGGGCCAACCTCCCGCGACGAAGATCGCCGCAGGCGCCCCCGTCGTCCTGGAATGGCACCACCAACGCGGCGACAACCACGAGCTCTACGCCGACGGCAAACGCGTCGGATCCTCCCAGGCCGAACTCGAAGCGATCGCCGGCGGCAGCCGCTGGCCGATCGACGCCGGCCTCACCCGCGACACCGCCTTCGCCCTCAAGACCGCCACGCCCACTCCCGCCTCCGGCCACGTGGTCCGCTGGGACCACGTCACCGTCTGCGTCAGCAACCCCACCCTCGACGCCCTGACGGTCACCAACGCGCTGCAGGCCAACGGCAACGTCACCGCCAACAACTCCCTGACCGCGAACGGCCCCGTCACCGTCGCCGCCGACCAGACGCTCACCGCGAACGGCTCGATCCAGGCCAACAAGGGGCTGACCGTGGCTGCCGACCAGACGCTCACCGCGAACGGTTTGGTCCAGGCCAACAAGGGGCTGACCGTGGCTGCCGACCAGACGCTCACCGCGAACGGTTTGGTCCAGGCCAACAAGGGGCTGACCGTCGCCGCAAACCAGACGCTCACCGCGAACGGGCCGACGGTGCTCAAGGGACTGAAAGCCGGCAGCGCCGAGGTCACCGGCAATCTCACCTCCGCCAGCGCCGAGGTCACCGGAAAGCTCTCAGCCGGGGACGCCACCGCCGGTGGCAAGCGAGTGATCAGGGTGGACGACCGCATCTCACTGGAAGTCAACAGCCACGACAAGGAGCTCTACCTCTACTGCGAGACCGGAAACAGGGACAATGTCTACGGCGGAAGCAACGCCTACCGAAACAGCAAGTGGAAGGTGCACTTCGAGGGCATCTACTGACGCCTCGCCCATACCTCGCCCGTGGGATCGGTCGCGCGGGGTTCGTTGCCCGACCGGTGTCCACGCCTCGCTCCCGCCGCGGTACCCCCGGCCGCGCGGAACATGGCGGCGGCGATCGAGCCGATTGCTCGTGTGGTGCTTGATTGTCGCCTGGCCGGACATCGGCCGTGTCGACGTCGGACGATGGCACCGGGGCGGACCCGCCCGGGGCGCCCGCCCCGGGCGTGCGGCGTTGCCCCCGGTCCCGGGTCGACACCCCGATCGGGCACGCCGCGAGCACACGGCACGCCGCTCCAGCCGGGCGCGTAACGTCACTCGATTGCCACGGACCGTAGAGCATCGTGTCCGCCTCCGTGCCATGGTGGCCAAGAACCCACCCCCCACCGGAACGGAGTTCCAGCATGGGTATCAAGGACGAGACGCAGGAGAAGACCCGGCAGGCCAAGCAGAGGGTGCAGGGCAAGCAGGACGAGTCGAAGCAGAAGATGCAGGGCAAGCAGGACGAGTCGAAGCTGCGAGGTCAGAGCGAGCAGGAGCGTCTGCGGCAGCGTGCCGACGAGGCACGCCGGCAGGGCCGGCGGAGCTTCGACGACATCGAGGACATCGACGACATCGAGGATGAGATGGACGACCGCCGCTGAACCCGGTCGTAGGCGTGGGCCCGCTTTCACCGCCACGGTGTTGCGGGCCCACGCGCGTACCGGGTGGTGGGTCGCGTATGGCCCCGACCGGGTGCCCCTGTCGCGGTGCCGAACGACGTGGGCGTAACACGCCTCCGCACGACAGGACTTCCGGAGGGGATCGAATAACCCTCCGGGTCGATGACGGGGACCACCTCCGGTGTGGTGATCTCCGCCGGCTCAGGCCGGGTGCTCCCGGCGGGACCTGGCGACCGGGTTGAGCAGGAAGCGGCACCATACGGACTTGCCATGGGAATGCCGATGCCACTCCAGCCGATCCGCCAGTGCCCCCACGGTCAGCAGCCCACGATGGCAGTCCGAGAGATTCCCCACGGCGAACGTCGACGCGTCGAGGACCTCTCGCCCCGGCATCTCGGGCAGACGCGGATCCTCGTCGATGACCTCGATCACCAACGCCTCGGGCCAGAACCAGAACCGCACCGTGACCCCCGGATCCGCGTCCCGCGACTCGGCGTGCACAACCGCGTTGGTCACCAACTCCGAGACACAGAAACACGCTTCGTCGACCAGCCAGGTCAGATCCCAATCGCACAACACCCACCGGGTCCACGCCCGCGCCTCGGCCACCGCACCGGGATGGGACCCCCAGATCCGGTCCCGACCCCGCGCCGACCCTCCACCGGGCACGGCCCCCCGCACCTGGGACAGCCAAAGCCACGACCCATCCGGTCTCGGGTACAGCGCAGGCTGCTCCGTGAACGCCCTTGCCTGCTCAGCCGAACCCCGATCGATCATGCTCCGCGTGGTCTGTCCTGTCTGCATTCCGCCCATGCGACAAGCGTGGTAGAGGTCGGGGTCGAGATCCATGACTGCTGTATGTCATCGGCATGCCAAATCGCCGCCGTCGGCAAGTGGCTTTGATCTGCGGGCGTTGCGAAGTCCGGTCTACTGTGGGTGATCGCATCGATTCCTGCGGGGGGTCGGAGTCGCCTTGACTGCCAACAAGGGCAAGAAGCCAAATGTTGTCCTGCGTCGCCTGCGCGAGGAAGTGCGCCATCAGACGCGCGAGGAGTTCGCCCGGTCGATGGCCGAGGCGGCCCGAGAGGTGGGCGTGAACTGTGCCTGCACTTGGCGATATGTAGCCCATCTTGAGGACGGCACCATTCGCATGCCGGGTGCGGCCTACCGCCGCGTGTTGGAACGTACAACGGGACAGCCCTTCTCATCCCTCGGCTGGGGATCTGATAGTGAGTCAGACCGCATCGCACAGGTGTCTGATCCTGCGGTCGAGGTAAAGCCACTCGTACGAGTGGACCGCTCCTCAGTCGAGGATGGAGATGAGCACGTGCTGCGCCGGGAGTTCATGCAGACATCGATGGCCATGGTGGGCTTGACGACAGCCACCGGCACGACGCCGCATCCCGCGTTCGGACGTCGTATCGGACCCAGCACTGTGCGACAACTGGTGCAGCGCACAGCGCGGTTACGCCAACTCGACAACTACCTGGGCGGAGCCGAGACCTACGACCTGTACAGAGCCGAACTCAACGTCACCACGGGCATGGTCAGGACGGCCGGCTACGACGAAGCCACCGGCCGCGCCCTGGTGTCGCTCGTCGCCGAACAAGCACAACAGGCCGGGTGGGCGGCATTCGACGCCGGACGCCATGACGAGGCCGCCAAGCTCTATGAGACGAGTCTGTCCGCAGCGCGGGAAGCCGGAGACAGTTCGCTGGCTGGGAACGCACTTGCCTACAGCGCCTACCAACGTGTGAGCACCGGCCGTCCAGGCGTGGAAATGGCCGCCGCCGCGTGCGAGACGGCCGGCCGCGAAGCGCCCCGCAGTGTGCAAGCGCTGTTGTTCGAACGCCTCGCGTGGGCGTGTGCGGCCAACGGACAGGTCTCCGGCACCGAGCGCGCACTCGCGATGGCGGAGACAGCGCTTGGGCGCTCGGACGACCGGCCGCAACCGGACTGGTCGGTCTGGGTTGATCGGGACGAGATCCAGATCATGAGCGGTCGTTGCTGGGCAGAGCTTCGCCGGCCCCTGCGCGCTGTCCCGGCACTCGAAGACGTGCTTGGGAAATTCGACGACAGCCACGCCCGCGACAAGGCGCTGTATCTGACGTGGCTGGCCGATGCCTACGCCCGCGCAGGCGAGATCGAGCAGGCCGCCGTGACGATTGCCCACACCCTTGACCTGTCCACGGGAGTCGGCTCGGTGCGCCCGCGACAGCGAGCAGTCACAGTCCTCAAGCAATTGTCTCCGCATCGTGAACTGCCGCCGGTAGCGGCTGCCTTCGAGCGGTTGACCGACTAGCCCTGATCGAGGGCAACGGTCCGGCGGATCCACTCCAAGTAGGGTGCCGACCCGGACACCAGTGGCACGGCCGAGACCTCCGGATTGTTCCAGGGGTGATGCTCGACGATGTGTGCTTCAAGATCCGCGTATCGGTCGCCGGTGGTCTTGAAGGACGCCTGCCACTCCTCACCCTCGCCAAGCCGACCCTCGTGCCAGAAGACCGAAACGAGAGGACCGGTCACTTGAGCACTCGCGGCCAGCTTCGCAGCCACTACCGAGCGAGCGAGTTCCGTCGCTGCTTCGCGCGATTCCGCCGCCGTTGACACGATCACGTAATCAGCCATGCGGAGCACACTACCCACGCCGGGATGGGCGATGGGCAGACGAAGCACGTGGGCACAGCCGTGGTTCCCGGGGCGGGCACGGTGATCGGTGACGCGGTGATCGTCCCGCGAATCCGGCCCACCGCCGGACCCGCACGCGACGCGCTCACGCCCGCCGGCCGCCGCCCTCCGCAGGAGTCCGCGCCGGCCGGGTGCGGAGGAGGTGGGCGGGCCGAGTGGTTACTCTCCCCAGAGGGATGAGGCGACGGCCGACTCGATCCCTGTCACACCGTCGGTCCGGCGCTCGCGCAGCAGATCGCCGCCGATGGAGTAGCGAGGCGCCGCGGCTTCCGACCGACCAGCTCGTTCCACGATGGCGTCGACCAACGAACGCACCATGTCCAGAAGGGGGTTGGCCTTCGTCCAGCCGATGGCACGATGCTATCGCTGGATGGCGTGCGTGCCACCGACTGTTGCGCCCGGATCGCGCCTCCGGTCGCCTGATGAGGACGGCTTCGTGCGATCGCGCCGGGCGCAATACCGCCTCGCGCCGCCCGCGACGAGGCCAACGCCGGGAACATCGCGGTGGACACGGCCCGAGCCGTGATCGAGCCGGCCGCGCCCGCGCGGTGGCGATCCGCGTTCCGATGGACATCGAGGGGGCGTCGAAGCCGGGAGGGGCCGCGGCCCCTTCGGGTCACTCGGCGGTGAGCCTCGGCGTGCGCGGGGGTTCGGTGCGGCGGTTGCCGGTCGCCTCGAAGGCCGCGGCCAGGCCGAGCAGGGCGTTGTCGTCGTACGCGCGTCCCGCGAAGGTCAGTCCCACGGGCATGGCGATGTCCGCCATGGTGCCCATCGGCACGGTCACCGTCGGGATGCCCAGGTGTCGGGGCACCAGGTTGCCGTTCGCGACCCAGACCCCGTTGCGCCAGCCGAGGTCGGCGGACGCCTCGTCGACGTCCATGTCCGCCGGGCCGACGTCGGCGACGCTGGGGAACACCACGGCGTCCAGGCGCAGTTCGTCCATCCACACTTCGAGGTCGATCCTGCGGGTCTCCTCGAGCGCGCGCAGTCCCTCCTCGAGGTGCGGCATCTCGGTGAAGGACGCGTACGGACGTTCACGCACCAACCGCGGGTAGTCGGCGATCGTGTCGTCGAACCCGGCGTAGCGGTCCGGGAGTTCGCCGGAGTGCTTGGGCCAGATCCGGGTGCTGTCGACGTCGGCCAGCGTGCCGAGCGCCGGGTCGCCGTTGGCACGGAGGAAGTCGTCCCACGCCCAGGCGGACAGGTCCTCGATCTCGATGGTGAGGAAGTCGCGTGCGACCAGGCCGCGGGTGAGCAGCGAGGGCGCGCCGGGGCGGTCGGACTCGTAGTTCGACACGACGGGGAAGTCGACCTCGACGACCTCGGCGCCCGCTGCCTCCAAGTCGCGGCGCGCGGCCTCCCACAGGGCGATCACGGAGGCGCGCGTCTCGATGCGCTGCCCGGTCTGGCCGCCGATGCCGCCGTCGGGGTTCGTGCCGGCGTCGGGGTCGGCGTTGATGTACATCGTCGGCACGCCGACGCGCTTGCCGGCGAGGGCGGCGCGCGCGGTGGTCGCGTCCGCGGGGGCGAGCATCGAGTACGAGTCGGGACGCACCTGCGACGCCGCGGGCACCGGCACCCACGGCTGGGACCGCCACAGGTCGCCGCGGGTCTCCGGGTCGTCGGCGACGACGACGTCGAGGAGTTCGAACAGGTCGGCCATGGTGCGGGTGTGCGGGACCACGACGTCCATGGTCGGCACGAGGGGCCAGTTGCCGCGCACCGAGATCACGCCGCGACTGGGCGTGTACGCGCACAGCGCGTTGTTCGACGCGGGTGCCCGGCCCGACGACCAGGTCTCCTCGCCGAGGCCGAACGCGCCGAACGACGCCGCGGTCGCGGTGCCCGATCCGTTCGACGACCCGGAACCGTAGGCGCTGGTCAGCCAGTCGGCGCTGTAGGGGCTTTCGGCGCGCCCGTACACGCCGCGCTGCATGCCGCCGTTCGCCATGGGCGGCATGTTGGTCAGGCCGATGAGCACGGCCCCGGCCGCGCGCAGCCGCTCGACGGCGAACGCGTCGCGGCGGGCGACCAGGTGCTCGAACGCCGGCGAGCCGGCCGCCGCGGTCAGCCCCTTCGCGAGGTAGCTGTCCTTCGCCGTGTACGGGATGCCGTCGAGCGGGCCGAGGGTCTTGCCGCGCGCACGGCGGGCGTCGGAGGCTTCGGCGTCGGCACGGGCGTCCGGGTTCATCACGACCATCGCGTTGAGCGCGGTTTCGGTGCCCGGCAGGTCGTAGGCCTCGATCCGCGCGAGGTAGGCGTCGAGCAGCTCGACCGCGGTGGTCTCGCCCTTCTCCAGCGCCGCGCGCAGGTCGGCGATGCTCGTCTCGACGACGTCGAATCCGCGCGTCATGCGGGGTGCCTCCTCGAAGATCGGGCCGTGCGGATGGCATGCCCAGGCCGATGCCGGATCGATCCGGCATAGGTGAATCTAGATGGTGCCGGATCGATCCGGCAAGTACCCGAGCAGGCCATCTACAATCCATGGCTGTGACCGCCCGCATCGTGACCCTGATCGACGTGGCCCGCGCCGCCGGCGTGTCCCGCAGCACCGCCTCGGACGCCCTCCAAGGCTCCGGACGCGTGGCCGAGGCCACCCGCACCCGGGTCCGCGAGACCGCGGAAGCGCTCGGCTACCGCCCCAACAGCGCCGCCCGCCGCCTGCGCCGCGCCGGCACGGGTGCGATCGGTCTCTACCTCCCCCGGACCGCGACCCGGCTCGACTACTACATGAACCTCGCCTTCGGAGTCGTCGCCCGCGCCCAGGACGACGGGTTGGACGTGGTCCTGCTCGGCGGATCCGCCGGCGCCCACGGACCGGTCGCCTCCCGAGTCGACGGCCTCCTGCTCATCGACCCGGACGCCGCCGACCAGGCCGTCGCCGTGATGCTCGACGCCGGTGTCCCCGTCGTCACCGGCGAGCGGTACCCGGGCCCGTCCTCCGTCCCCAGCGGCGCCGTGGTCTGCGACAACGCCGCCTCGCTCACCGCGCTCCTCGACCACCTCGCCGGCCAAGGCGCCCGCCGCCCCGCCCTGCTGGCCCCGGGTGGCGACTCGACGTGGGCCCGGGCGCTGCGGACGACGGCCGAGGCCTGGGGCACGGCGCGCGGCGTCGCGGTCGCCGTACGCCGCGTGCCCTTCGCCGCCACGCCCGCCGAGGCCGCCGAGGCGGTACGCGGCCTGCTCGAAGCCGACCCTGCCGTGGACGCCGTGGTCTGCGGCCCGGACGGCGCCGCCCCGGGCATCCTCCACGCCGCCACCGCCCTCGGGCGCACACCCGGCAGGGACCTGCTGGTCGCCTCCTGCGTGGACGGCACCGCCGTCCGCACCAGCAGCCCGCCGATCACCGCGGTCGACCTCAGACCCGCCGACTACGGGCGCGCCTGCGCCGAACTGCTCTGCGACATCCTGGCCGAGCACACCCCACCCGACACCATCCGCCCGCACGAATGGGTGCTGCACGCCCGAGCCTCGACACAACCCGACCGCTGATCGGCGCCGGGCACCCCGGACCGACTGTTCCGACGCCGGCACAGGACGCCCTTCAGCGGGCGGCGGCTTGTCGGGGTCGACGCGGCAGCGCCACGGTCCGCCCGGCGTCGGCGCGTACCGGGGGGTCGGGGCGAGCGCCGGCCGTGGCGGCGCGCTTCCGTGGTGGGGCGGGCGCGCGACCGACCGACACCACGTCCGCCGCGCGGTCCCGATCGTGGGGCATGCGTTCGAGGTGCAGCATGGAAGGGAGGTGCTTGATCGGCGCGCGCCGAGCGGGCTCCGTGGAGTAGGGAGCTTCGAGGATGGACGCACACGAGCCGCTCCCGGGGGACGACGAGCGGGGCCGGTTCGTGCCGTCGCCGCCGGGTGGACTGCTCGACCTGCTCAACGTGGCCGCGATCGTGTTGGACGGCCGGGGCAGGATCGTGTTCTGGAGCCCGCAGGCGGATGAGGTGTTCGGTTACACGGCCGAGGAGGCCCTGGGGCAGTACGCGGCTCACGTGCTGGTCAACAAGGAGCACACGGACCTGGTGGTCAAGCTGTTCGCCGAGGTGATGGGAACCGGCGCGAGTTGGGCCGGCGCGTTCCCGATCCGGCACAAGGACGGCAGCACGCGCCTGGTGGAGTTCCGCAACATGCGGCTGCTGGACGATCTCGGTGACGTCTACGCCCTGGGTATCGCCGCCGATCAGCGGATGTTGCGGCGGGTGGAGACCGATCTGGCCCTGATGGAGCGCCTGGTGTCGCAGGCCCCCATCGGCATCGCCCTACTGGACAACGACCTGCGATACCGCGTGGTCAACCCGGCGCTGGAACGCATCAACGGCGTCGCGGCGGCGGACCACATCGGCCGCCACCCCGGTGACATCCTGCCGAGTCTCGACATCGACACCGTCGAGTCCGCGCTGCTCCAGGTGCAGCTCACGGGCACGCCCTTGATCGACCAATACATCGTCGGGCGTACCGCGGCGGACCCGGACCACGACCACGCGTGGTCGGTGTCCTACTACCGGCTCGAAGGTGCCGGGGGACGGGTGATCGGGGTGGCCGTCTCGGTCGTCGACGTCAGCGAACGCCACCGGGCCACGACCGAGGCGGACCGGGCCCGGCGCCGCCTGGCCGTGATCGCCGACGCCTCCGTCCGCGTCGGCACCACCTTGGAGGTGGACCGGACCGCCCAGGAACTGGCCGACATCGCCGTGCCCGGCCTGGCCGACGTGGCCGCGGTCGACCTCCTCGACGCCGTCTTGGCGTTCCGCCGAAGCCCTCCCGCGCACGATCCGGGCCCGGAACTGTTTCGCGCACTCGCGGTGGCGTCCGCGTACCCCACACCCGCCACCGCCGCCGTCAAGGCCGGGGACCTCGCCGCCTACGGGGCGGACCGTCTGATCACCCGGTGCGTCCACACCGGGCAACCCGTCATCCTCGCGCATGTCGACGCCGAGGACCTGCGGCGGATCGCCCGGGACGCCGACGGCGCGGCCGCGTTCGCCCACGCCGGCGTGCACTCCTACCTGGCCGTGCCGCTGATCGCCCACAACGAGGTCCTCGGCGCGTTCGACCTGCTGCGCGCGCGCAACCCGCTTCCGTTCGACGAGGACGACGTGCTCCTGGCCGGGGAACTTGCGGCCCGCGCCGCCGTCGCCATCGACAACGCCCGCTGGCACCAGAGCATCCGCAACGCCGCCGAGACCCTGCAACGCAGCCTCCTGCCGGGCCGCCCGCCCCGGCTCACCGGCCTGGAGGTCGCCTCCCGCTACCAACCCGCCCAGGCAACCAGCGAGGTCGGAGGCGACTGGTACGACATCATCCCCCTCACCGACGACAAGACCGCCCTGGTGGTCGGCGACGTGATGGGCAACGGCATCGACGCCGCCGCGACCATGGGCCGGCTGCGCACCGCCACGTGCGCCTTCGCCGACCTCGACCTCGCCCCCGACGAGATCCTGCGCCACCTCGACAAGATCACGCAGGGGCTCGAGCACTACATCGCCACGTGCGTCTACGTGGTCTACGACCCGCACGGCCACCACTGCCGGATAGCGAACGCCGGACATCTCCCGCCCGTGCTCGCGGCGGCCGGACACGAACCCGTTCTGCTCGACCTGCCCACCGGTGCGCCCCTCGGCGTCGGCGGCGTCCCGTTCCGGACCACGGCCTTCGACCTGAACCCGGGCGACCGGCTCGTCCTCTACACCGACGGCCTCGTCGAAACCCGCCACCACTCCATCGACGACCGCCTGAACACGTTGGTGCACACCCTGGAGGGACCGCGCCGGTCGCTGGAGGACACGTGCCGGTGGCTCCTGCACTCCCTGCGCCACCCCGACGACCACGACGACGTCGCCCTCCTGATCGCCCAGGCCACCGCCACGCGCACGTGAGGTCCCGCCGAAGGACCGGCCCGGGTCGGTGTCCGCGTCCCCCGACCGTGGCCGATCCGGCCGGGGCCGCCGCCGGATGAGTCCCCAGATCGCGAAGGAGAACGCCGCGATGAAGGTGTCCGAGACGGGAAACCGCCTTTCGAGTTCGGCGGCGTCGGGTTCCGCGGCGCCGTCGTGTAGAGGACGATCACGTCGACGGGCACCGACACGAGCAGTGCGTCTCCCGAAGCCCCGGCGTTCGCGTTTTCGGTTGCCCCGGGCCCCGCCGAACGGACCTCGTTCGGCGGGGCCGCGGGACCGGTGTGGTCGCGAGCGGTCGGTCGGGTTCGTGCGCCGGTCAGGAGAAGTCGGCGCGGTGGTCGGCGGCCCATTGGGCATAGGTGCGCGCGGGGTGTCCGACGAGTCGTTGGATGGTGTCGTTCACCGGCGCGGGCCGGTCGACGGTGGCGGCCATCAGGTCGAACAGGGCGTTGACGAACGGGGCGTCCAGGAAGTGGCTCATCTGTTCGCGGACGGGGCCGTCGTCGAGTTCCTCGAGAGCCAGGGGGCGGCCCAGCGTCTCGCCGAGGACGCGCACCTGCTCGGCCTGGGTGAGGGAGGCGGGGCCGGTGAGGTCGTAGACGCGTTGGGCGTGCCCGTCGCCGGTGAGCACGGCCGCGGCCGCCTCGGCGACGTCGCGCTCGTGGACCACGGAGGCGGCGGCACCGGCGTACGGGGCCCGGACGATGTCGGATTCCCGGAGCTGCGGGGCGAAGCTCAGCGTGTTGATGGCGGGGAACAGCAGGCGCAGGAAGGTCCAGTCGAGGCCGCGGGCGACAACGGCCTTCTCGACTCCGGCGTGGTAGGCGGCGATCACGTCGGACTGCACGTCGTCCGCGTCGCCGACCACCGCTCCCGAGGAGAGGAACACGATGTGCCGGACCCCGGCGTCGGCGGCCTCGGTGAGCAGGGTGCTCGGGTCCATCCCGTACGGCAGGACGAGGAAGATCTTCTCGACGCCGTCGAGGGCCGGGCGCAGTGATGCGGCGTCGGTGAGGTCGCCTCGCACGACGTCGACCCCGGCGGGCAGGCCGGCGTTCTCCGGCGTGCGGGACAACGCCCGGACCTTCGTGCCCGTGGCGGCAAGGATCTCGACGGTCTCACGCCCGAAACGCGCGGTTGCTCCAACAATCAGAATCATGACGGCTCCATGAGGCTGGGCTGCTTGAACGAGGCTGGCTGCCTGAACGGCTCGACCATAGCCACGCATGCGGAAGGTTCCGTTCCTATATCGAGCGGGCGCGCGGGCCGGAGCGGCACAGGTTGCGGAGAGCCGGCCCGGCGGACCGACCTGTTCGACACGATGCCGGGCGACACCGGGAGTCGGACGTTCCCAGGGTGGGGATCGACCGCTTCTCGGTACTGTGCTCCGCAACCATCGCCCGTCCTCCACGACGGCGGTCACCCGCCCATGGCCGTCCGCTGAATGCCCGAGGAGCACCCTTGTCCGCGTATGACCGGGAAATAGCGCAGACCCGTGCGCTGTTGCTGCGCATGTTCGACGAGCTCGACACCGAATTGGCCGCGGTCGAAGCGCGAGTGGCCGCTTGCGGTTCGCCTCCCCAGGCCGTGGCCCGTACCGCGGACGCCGCGCGCATGCGGGACGCGTTGCGTGCCGCACCCGACCCGACCGACCTCCTCCTGGACGCATCGCCGGTCGGCTGGTTCACCGCTCAGCTCGCCCAGGCCCGCGTGTGCCTGCCCGCAGGACCGGGGGAGGGCTTCGGCCCCGACGCCTCCGGCCTGTACACGGCGCCGTGCCTGTTCGACCCACACCACGGGCCGGCGAACGTCGGCGCGTTGTGGCAGCCGTCGCCGCAACTGCTGCCCCGACCGGTTCTGTGCTGCGCCGAGGACGCCGCACGCCTGGCCGACGGCAAGGCGCCGCGTGCACGGCTGTTCGCGACGATGAAAGGCCCTCGGCCGCTCTGGGAGTGCGGCGACCGTATCCAGGTGTGGTGGCTGCTGGGCCACTTCACGCTCGCGGGCTGGGACCGACTCGCGGCTGTGCTCGCCCACACCACCCTGGCCTCGTCGCTGAATTACGTGATGACCCACGCGGGCGCCACCAGTACGAAATGAGCCCCCGCACCGCCCGCCCGGCGCCTCGTTGGTCGAAAGGCGTGGCAGTCCGCCCCGGTGATACCCGGCCGGATGATGGCGGGCGGCGCCAAATGCCGCCCGCCTCGGGCCACTCTCCTTCCGAACGGGCGAGGAGGGGCCGAAGGGTCGAACCTGCGAGCCGGGCCCGGGGCGACCGTGCGGGGAATCGCCCCGCACCTCACCGGAGTTCGGGCGTGCTGGGCGCCGGCGTGCCGGTGTCGGGCGGGTCGCCGTTCGCCGGCAATACGTCCTTGCCGACCAGTCGGGATCCCGCGAAGCAGAGCCGGTACACGTCCACCTGCTCCAGAAGGTTGCCGTTGGAGCGGTAGAACTCGCAGACGGCACCGGCGGGTCGAGGCAGCGTCCGCATCTCGTCCGGTACGAAGGGGAACTGTCGCAACGGAAGCGAGTTCGCGAAGTCGGCGCGGTCCCCGCCCACGCGCAGCGCCGCGTAGTCCGAGGGGGCAAGGACGCATCCGGACAGGCGAAGCGCCAGATAGGCGGCCGACGCGAGCATCACGAGCGCCGTGCCCGCCGGTAGCGCGAACGCGGCGGCGAAGCGGAATCGGGCGCTGCGCCGGGCGGCCGCGAGTTCACGTACCGACTCCGAACCGGCCTTTGCCGAGGGCCGATCGGTGGCCCCGGCCCGTTCGGGCCGTACCCGATCCGGGAAGCCGGCGACGACCTCGAAGCCACCGTCACGGGGAGCGGCACGGAGCGTCCCACCGATCAGCAGCACCCGCTCCCGCAGCCCGACCAGCCCCTGGCTGCCCGAACCCGGGGGCGCGACCGGGTCGGACGTCGGGCCGGACGTCGGGCCGGACGGCGAGGCCGCGGGCGGCGCGGAGTTGGTCACCCGTACGGTGGTCCGGCCGCCTCGATGGGTGATGCGTATCCGGACCGCGCTGCCCCGGGCGTGCTTGATCGTGTTGGTCAGCGATTCCTGCACCACGCGGTACACCGCGTGCTCGACCAGCGGCGAGAGCGCGGGTGCCGAGCCGTTCCGGCGCAGGTCCACCGCGACACCGGACTCGCCGACCCGGGCGACGAGTTCTTCCACCGGCTCGATCGACGAGGTGGTCGCCGCGGAGTCGGCGGCACCTTCTCGGAGCACGCCGATCGTGTCGCGCAGATGGCCGACGGCGTCCGAGGCGATCGTACGCAATGCCGCGAGGTCCGCACGATCGCGACCGGTCAGGGTGGGCGAGAGCTCCAGTGCGCCGGCGTGCAGCGCGATCAGGCTGAGTTGGTGGCCGAGGGAGTCGTGCATGTCGGCCGCGATGCGGGCGCGTTCGCGCAGCCGCGCCTGTTCGGCGACGACGTCCCGCTGCCGTTCGAGGATTTCGGCTCGCTCCCAGCCGCCTCGCACCACGGCGAGTCTGGCCTGTCGGAAGCGGCCGGCCAGCCAGGGCAGCAGCATGGCCAGGGGCAACATCGACACCGCGTAGAACCAGTACACCGCGTCGACGCGCAGTACGGCGCACAATGTGAGGTCCAGTGCCAGGCAGGCGCCGAACAGCAGGAGCGCCGAGCGTGTGTCGGCCGATCCGATGGCGAGCAGATACGCCAGTGCGACCAGCGCGGGCAGATACCCGCTCGCCGTCGGGACCGGGTCGGCCAGGCCCAGCGCGCACACCGCGTTGGCGAGGAAGACGGCGGTGCCCGGGCGGGTGCGACCGAGCGGGACGGCCACAGCCAGGGTCGACAGGGGCAGTATCAGCCCGGTGAGCAGGGAGGGTTGCGACTGTTCGCGGTAGGCGAAGACACCGGCACTCGCGAGTGCCGCCCACAGCGCCACATCGCGGAGGAGTGATCTCGCGCGAGTACCCGTCTTGTCCGTCCCGGTCGACCGTGTCACCGGGTCGAGGCTACCGACGGCCGCGGATCCCCCGGCGACGGGCCGAGCCCGGAGAGCACAACGGGGCAGGGCGCGCCGGCGTTCGCACCGGTGTGGAGCGTCACGCGTCACGGCGACGTAGGACACCTCGACCGGCCAGGTGTGCGGTGATTGCCCAGGCCGCCAGGATCACGATCGCGACCGGGGGCGGGTAGGGGGCGTCGCCGGCACCCGCACCGTCGGCACGCGTGAAGTAGCCGCCGGCGGTCTGCGGGAGGTAGTCGTCGCACGCGAGGAGAAAGGGGCCGCCCAACGCGTCGCACAGGCCGGGGAGCGCGTAGAGCAGGACGAAGAGCGCCGGGAGTGAGCCCGCCGCGGTGCGCAGGGCGAAGGAGATTCCCACGGCCAGAACGGCGATCAGGGCGTGGTAGAGACCCATGGCGAACACCTGGGAGACCGCTTCGACGGCGTCGA
This sequence comes from Embleya sp. NPDC001921, assembly GCF_053594475.1. Lineage (NCBI taxonomy): Bacteria > Bacillati > Actinomycetota > Actinomycetes > Kitasatosporales > Streptomycetaceae > Embleya > Embleya sp. NPDC001921. The sequence continues at coordinate 14,634 of NZ_JBSFEO010000063.1, read as the reverse complement.
ACCTCGCGTGGCCGCGAAACGGGCTCCAGGCCACGGCCATGCCGAGGACGGAGAACCCGACCCCGGCGATGAAGGCGACCACGGCGGCCACGAGCGACTTGGCCAGCTGCATTCGGTCGCGGACCGGCACCCACAGCAGCGACGTGCGGACGCTCCCGGTCGCGTACTCGGCGGTCACCATGGTCATCGCCAGGACCACGACGACGAACTGGCCGAGGACGACGGAGGCGGCCGGGGCATTGCCGAGCGCCTGGAGCGGCTCGTCGTGGATGCGGGCGAGGGACGCGTAATAGAAGGTGAAGATCACAGTCACCGCAAGGCCGACGAGCAGGCACGCGTACGGCACGCGGATGGACCACAGCTTCGTCCACTCGGCCGCGACCGCGTTGCCCAACCCGTGCGATCGCATGCGGGCGGCGATGCGGGCGGGACGCTCGGCGTCGATGGTTGTTCCCGGTCGCACCGCGCTCACACCCCGGCCCTGCCGTGTGCGCGAGCGGACTCGGCCGGCGCCGCGTTCACGGGGGCGAAGGTGGTGGCGGCGGGTGCGGTGGGCGTCCCGTACTCCACGCTCCGCGCGGTGGGCGTCCCGTACTCCACGCTCTGCGCGGTCAGTTCCATGTAGACCTGCTCCAAGGACGGTGAGATGTCGTGCAGTCCGTGCAGTCGGACGCGCAACCGGTGCGCGAGGTCGCCGACTTCGGCCACCGTCCGGCCGCGGACCACGAGTACGTCGCCCTCACGGTGGGGAGCCGCCCCGGAGGTGACGCTCGAGCCGGTGTACGCGGCCAGGTGATCGGCCAGAGTGCGCCGATCCCCGGGGTCGGGGACGCATACCCGTACCGAGGCACGTGGGCTGCCGGCGAGGAGGTCGGCCATGGATGTGTTCGCCAGCAGCTTGCCCTTCCCGATGATCACGAGTCGATCGGCGGTCAGCTGCATCTCGCTCATCAGGTGGCTGGAGAGGAAGACCGTCCGGCCCTGGGCGGCCTGTGCTCGGACGAGTTCGCGGACCCAGCGCACGCCGTCGGGGTCGAGTCCGTTGACCGGCTCGTCGAACACGAGCACGTCGGGGTCGCCGAGCAGGGCGCCCGCGATGCCGAGCCGCTGGTACATGCCGAGCGAGAAGGTTCCGGCGCGGCGCCGGGCGACCTTGGCCAGGCCCACGGTGTCCAACACTTCGTCGACGCGACGTGCGGGAATGCCGTTGCTGCGCGCCTGGGCGAGCAGATGGCCGCGCGCGGAGCGGGCCGGGTGCAGGGCCTTCGCGTCCAGGAGCGCCCCGACCGTGCGGAGTGGGTGGCGGATCGAGGAGTAGGTCCTGCCGTCGATGAGTGCCTCGCCGTCGGTGGGGTGGTCCAAGCCGAGGATCATCCGCATCGTGGTGGACTTCCCCGCGCCGTTGGGGCCGAGGAAGCCGGTCACCCGGCCGGCCTCGATGTCCAGCGTCAGGTCCTCGACGGCGACGGTGTCGCCGTAGCGTTTGGTCAGGCCTCTGAGGGTGATCACGGGTGTCCTTCGGTGGGTTCGTCGATGCGTTCGCGGTCTGTGCGAGTGCCGTTCGGGTTTCGGCCGGGGCTTGCCGGGTTGTGGCGCGTCCGGAGTCGGTCCGGGTTCGGTCGGGGTTCGGGTCGGGGTTCGGTCGGGTTCGTTCGGCACCGAGACGACCGTATGGACGGGCGGGACCGGGGCGCGTCGGCCGCAGGGTGGCGTCCCGACCCCTTACCTTCGACAGGGGTCCCCGACCAAAGGCTCGACCGCCGGCCGTCGTTAGACTGCGCCGGTGGTCGTTCGGGTGGTGCTGGCAGACGACGAGGCGATGGTCCGAGCGGGAGTACGCGCGATCCTGGCGCGGGATCCCGGGATCGAGGTCGTCGCGGAGGCCGTCGACGGGCTCGACGCGGTGGAGGCGGTGGCCCGACTGCGGCCGGCCGTGGCGCTGCTCGACATCCAGATGCCCGGGCTCGACGGGATCGAGGCGGCCGCCCGGATCCACCGCGAGGTTCCGGACACGGCCGTCGTCATGCTCACCACCTTCGACGAGGACGACTTCATCGCCCGGGCCCTGCGGCTGGGTGCCGCCGGCTTCCTGCTCAAGGCGGACGATCCCCGGCAGTTGCCGGCCGGAGTGCACGCGGCGGCGGCGGGCGGCGCCTACCTCTCGCCGAGGGTCGCGGCCCGGGTCGTCGCAAGCCTGCGATCCGGCGCACCGGCGAGCGAAACGCGGCCCCGGCATCGGATGGAGCGACTCACCGATCGCGAGCACGAGGTCCTGGCCCTGCTCGGCACCGGGCTGTCCAACGCGGAGATCGGCGCTCACCTGTGCTTGGTCGAAGGCACGGTGAAGGCGCATGTCAGCTCGATCCTCGGCAAGATCGGCGCACGCAATCGGGTGGAAGCCGCGATAGCCGCCCACGAGGCGGGCCTGACCGAACCCGGCCGGCGTCCCACGGACGACATCGAGCGGTGGGGAACGGGCACCCGGGCCGGCGAAGACGACGGCCGCCTGCTGCCGCCCTTCCCGAACGAACGACCGCCCCGGCGCCCCCTCCAGAACGAACGACCGCCCCGGCGCCCGACCGGAGGTCGCGGCGTACCCGAGTGAGCGGCGCGACGCTTCCCGCTGGTCGACGCGCGGTGACGGGCGCGGCGGTTCGACGGGGGTCGACCCCTCAGCGTTGGTGTCCGAAGGTGTGAGCTTGAGGTCTCCGGCGCCGGCTCTCGCCGGCGCCGGTCCGGCGACCATGCCCGTTTCGCTTCAGTCCGCTGCCACCGCGTTGGGTTCTTCCGGTGCGGACGGCAGGCCGTGGAGTCGGCTCACCGGGGACAGGGCAAGGGGGATCAGTACGGCGGCGGATCCGAACGCCGCCACGGTCAACGCGCCTTGGGCTCCGATTCGGCCCGACAGCAGACCGGCGAAGAGGCCGCCGAGTGCGCCGCCCCCGAACAGCAGGGTGCGGAAGACCGCCGTCATCCGGCCCATCATCGACTGCGGGGTGCCGGCCTGACGCAGGCTGACGATGACGACGCCGGCGACGCCGAGACCGAGGTAGGTGATGAAGAAGGAGAGGACGAACATCCCCACCATCACCGGCCGAGGGCCGGTGGCCAGAACGATCGATATCGGACCGAGGAGAAGCGCCGACTGGGCGACGAGATAGACGCGACCGAGCCGGAAGCGCCGAATGACCTGCCGGGAGATTGCCGCGCCGATCAGACCGCCCACGGAGGCGGTTGCGAAGATGCCACCGAGGGTCGTGGAGTCCAGATGCAGGTCGCGGGCGCCGTACAGCAGGAACATGGTCCACACGGTGACCATGGAGAAATTGCAGCAGAAGCCGATGAGCGCCAGCCATCGCAGGATCGGGTTCTTCAGCACCCAGCGCAGGCCGTCCCGCAGTTCGGTGGGCCAGTGTCGTGGTACGGACGGGGGTTGGGGGCGGGGTTCGGGGGTGCGGATGAGCAACAGCGAGACCAGGGACACCAGATACGAGAACGCGTCCACGATCAGCGCCACCGGTGCCGTCAGGGCGCCGACCAGGACACCGGCGAGCCCGGGTCCCGCCACGTCGGCCGCCGACGAACTCATCCCCATCTTGGCACCGGCTTCGACGTAGTGCCTCGGGTCGCGGACCAGGGTCGGCACGTAGGACATCCAGCTCACGTCGAACAGGACCGAGGCGACCCCGACGGCGCAGGCGATCACCAGCAGCCGGACGAGGGTGAGCGTGTCCGTCCAGTACATGACGGGCACGAGGGCCAGCAGGATCATCCGGACGAGGTTGGCGGCGAGCATGATCCGTCGCCGTCGGGCTCGGTCCACCCAAACCCCGAAGACCAGTGCGAGCCCGAGGTAGGGGACGAGTTGCAGGAATCGCAGGACACCGACCTGCTCGTCACCGGCGTCGAAGGCGATGATCGCGGTCAGTGGCAGCGCGAGGTTGGTGACCTGGGTGCCGAGGAGCGACAGCGTCTCGCCGAGCCAGAATCTGAGGAAATCGCCGTTGCGCCAGAGGCTCTCCGGGCCGGGCAGGCTCTGTGGGCCGGCTGGGCTCTCCGGTTCGTCCGGGCTCTCCGGGCCGTCCGGGGAAGATTCCTCGGCGTGCCTTTCGACGCTCTTCATCGCGGTCCCAGCCGAACGAGGTCCGCGACCGCGTCGGCGACCTGATCCACCTCTTCCTCGGTGTTGTAGTAGTGCGGTGACAGGCGCAGGCACCATTCGACGTCCTTGTCCGCGAAGTCGAACCGTGCGAACTCCCGGAAGCTGAGCGCCGAGTTGATGCCGCGGGCGTCCATGGCCGCCTTGAACGGTTGCGGCTGCCACCCTTCCACGCCGAAGGTGACGAGCGCGGCGAGACGCGGGCCGCGGTCGAGGACGCGTACGCCGGCGATGGGTTCGAGACGCTCGCGCAGCCGGGCCGCGAGCGCCGGTGTGCGCTGCTCGATGGCCTCGAGGCCGACCTCACGGGCGTAGCGCGTCGCGGCGGCGCTGCCGAGCACGGTGGCGTACGGGAACTCCCACTCCTCGAACCGGGCCGCCGTCGCGACGGGTTCGTAGCCGCCCGGTCGCGTCCAGCGGGCCCCGTGCATGTCGATGAACAGCGGTTCGTAGCCGGCGTTCAGGACCCGATCGGATACGTACAGGAATCCGGAGCCGCGTGGGCCGCGGAGGAATTTGCGGCAGGTGGCGGTGAGGAGATCGCAACCGATCTCTTCCACGTCGATGACGTACTGGCCCACCGACTGGCAGGCGTCGACCAGGTAGAGCAGGTCCAATTCTCGGCAGTGGCGGCCGATTTCGGCGACCGGCGAGACCAGTCCCGAGTTGGTGGGGACGTGCGTGGCGGACACCAGGCGGGGGCGGTGGGTCCGCATCAGCGCCGCCATCGCCTCCACCTCGACCCCGCCGTCGGGTGTGTTGGGCGCGTGCACTATCCGTACGCCGAATCGCTTGCGCAGGGAGAGGAACGCGATCTGGTTGGAGACGAAGTCGTCGCGGGTGGTGAGGATGACGTCGTCGGCCTCGAACGGGATCGACGACAAGGCGTTGGCGTAGGCGTGGGTGGCGCTGCCCGCGAAGGCGATGTTGTCGGGCGTGGTGTGGACGAGCGCGGCCATCTCCGTGTAGAACGCGCGGACTTGGGCGGCTCGGGCGGCCGAGGCCTCGTAGCCGCCGATCTCCGCCTCGAGGTTGAGGTGGCCGATCATCGCGTCGAGGACCGGGGTCGCGAGGAGGCCGCAGCCCGCGTTGTTGAAGTGGATGACGTTCCGGCATCCCGGAGTGTCGGCACGCAGGGCGGCGACGTCCAGCCGAAGTGCTTCCCGGTTGAATGCGATAGCGCTACTGTTGGTCTTCATGAATGACAGTAGCACTTCCAGGGTGCTTGCCGACCGTCTTCGCACGCTGATCTCCGGGCTGTCGCCCGGCGACCTGCTGCCGAGCAGCCGGGACCTGATCAGGGAGTACCGGGTCGGCCCCGCGACCGTGGCGCGGGCCATCGCGTCGCTGGCCGCGGAGGGCGTGGTGGTGACCCGGCCGGGCAGCGGAACGTACGTGGCGCAGCGCCCCAGGCCGCGCGACGGAGTCGCCGACACCGACTGGCAGACCGTTGCCCTCACCGACCGCGCCGTCGACACCCACCTGATCGCCGACCCGCTCGGCCCGCCGTCGGCCGGGACGATCTCCATGGACGGCGGCTACGTGCATCGTTCGCTCCAGCCCGCTCGGGCCCTGAGCGCGGCGCTGGCGCGGGCGGCACGCCGTCCGGACGCCTGGGATCGCGCCCCGGCCGGCGGTCTGATGGAGCTGCGCACCGTGTTCGCCCGCATCGTCGGTGGCAGCGTGACGCCGGGCGACGTGCTGGTCACCGCGGGCGGACAGAGTGCCCTGTCGATCGCGTTCCGCGCCATCGCGGGGCCCGGCAGCCCGGTCCTGGTGGAATCGCCCACCTACCCCCAGGCGCTGGCCGCGGCTCGCGCCGCGGGGCTGCGGCCGGTGCCGGTACCCCTCGACGCCGACGGGGTGCGGCCCGACCTGCTGGCCGACGCGTTCGCGATGACCGGCGCCCGGCTGTTCTACTGCCAGCCCACGTTCCAGAATCCGACCGGTACCGTGCTGGCACCCGAACGACGCCGCCAAGTCCTCGATGTCGCGCACGCGTCGGGGGCGTTCGTGATCGAGGACGACTTCGCGCGACACCTGGGGCACGGCGGCGCCGTACGCCGGCCCTTGGCGGCGGACGACAACGACGGCACGGTCGTCTACGTGACCTCACTCACCAAGCCCGGGGCGCCGAGCCTGCGGATCGGGGCACTGGTGGCCCGGGGGCCGGTGATGGAGCGTATGCGGGCGGTGCGCCTGGTCGACGACTTCTTCATCACCCGCCCGCTCCAGGAGGCCGCGCTGGAGGTACTGGGTTCCCCGTCCTGGGACCGGCACATCCGCTCCCTCGGCGCGGCGCTTCGGGAGCGGTGCGCGGTGCTGGCCGCCGCGATCGCCCGCGAGATCCCCGGTGCCGCGTTGACCGGGTTGCCCGCGGGCGGACTGCACCTGTGGGTTCGCCTGCCGGCCGGGGTGGACGACACCGCATTGACGAGCGCGGCTCGGCAACACGGCGTCGCCGTGAGCGCGGGCAGCCGCTACTTCGCCACCGAACCGACCGCGGGCCACCTGCGTATCGGGTTCGCCGCCACAGCCGACCTCGCCGAACTGACGGAGGGCGCACGTCGATTGGGAGCCGCGCTCACCGGTGTGGCAGGGCGCTGACGGCGACGGGCGACGGGCGACGAGCTTCGATCCAGCACCACGCCAGGTCCGACCTCGCCTCCTCGGGACCGCCGCGAACCGACGGGGCGGGCGATGCGGCGGGCGCGCCGGCGCCGGTGTGCAGGCGGACCCGCTGCCGGCGAGCGTCCTCGTGGGCCTGGGCGCCACCAGTCTGTCGATGTCGGCCCGCGCACTGAGCGAAGTCCACGCCGAACTCGCTCGCCACTCGCTCGCCGCGTGCCGACGCTTCGCGGCCCTCGCCCTCGACCCGGATTCGGCGACCGAAGCGCGCACGGCGGTCACCCGGGCCGCCGCCGGGCAGTCGGCCGGCCGCGCGGACGGCGCGCGATCGCGGAGTCCGCGGCGGGCGCGGCGGCTCGCGGCAGCCCTTCGCGCCATGCCCGTGCCTCGTCGACGAAGCCGGTGCGCCGGAGGGCGCCGGAGCCATGCCGACGCGGTGCGGGGCTCTCGGTTTCGTCGAGCCCCCGCCGTGAGTGGCGGTCTAGCATGAAAAGCAAGGCTTGATCTCCAGGCCCGGTGAAGAAGCAAGGCTTCATCCCCGGACCCGGTGAAAAGCAAGGCTTGATCTCCAGGCCCGCGCCGCAGCGGCAGGGAGGCCGGTATGGCGTTCGACACGACTGGTTTCGCGCAGGCGGACGGCTGCCGCTACCTCCCGATCTCCGAGCACGGCCTGATCGGCGATCTGCGTACGACCGCCCTGGTCGGCACGAACGGCACGATCGACTGGTACTGCTGCCCGCGCTTCGACGCGCCCAGCGTCTTCGGGTCCATCCTCGACGCCGACCGGGGCGGGTCGTTCGAGTTGGCCGCCGAGGTCCCGACCCGCACCAGGCAGTTCTACTTCCCCGACACGAATGTGCTGATCACACGGTTCTTCGCCGCGGACGGGGTGGCGGAGATCCAGGACTTCATGCCCGTGGTCGACGAGTCGCGGGAGGCGGCCCGGCACCGGCTGATCCGGCGGGTGATCTGCGTCCGCGGAACCCTCCCGTTCAGGGCGCGGATCGCCCCCCGCTTCGGCTACGGCACCGAAGCGCACACCACGCACCTCGAAGACCACACGGCGGTGTTCCGCTCCCCGTCACTGACGCTCGCGCTGACCGCCACCGCACCCCTGGAAAGCGACGGCGTGGACGTGTGGTCGCACTTCAAGCTCCTGGAGGGCGAGTCCAACGTGTTCGCCCTCGACCGGATCGGCGACGACGTCCGGACCCGGCCGTGCCCGCGTGCCGAGGCGCAGGAGCAGGCCGAGGCGACGGTCCGGTTCTGGCGCCGCTGGCTGGCCGGTTCGCGCTACCACGGGCGGTGGCGGGAGGTGGTGAACCGCTCCGCGCTGCTGCTCAAGCTGCTCACCTACGCGCCGACCGGTGCGATCGTCGCCGCGCCGACCACCAGCCTGCCCGAGCACATCGGCGGCGAGCGCAACTGGGACTACCGCTACGTTTGGGTCCGCGACGCGGCCTTCTGCGTCTACGCGATGTTGCGCCTGGGGTTCACCTCGGAGGCCGAGGCGTTCATGGGGTTCATCTCCGAGCGGGGCATCCTGCGGGGCACGGGGGAGAGCGGTCCGTTGCAGATCATGTACGGGATCGACGGGCGCACCGAGCTGACCGAACACGAGCTTCCGCACCTGGAGGGATACCTCGGTTCCGCCCCGGTCCGGGTGGGCAACGCCGCCACCGGCCAGCTCCAGTTGGACATCTACGGGGCGCTGATCGACTCGATCTACCTCTACGACAAGTGGGGGCAGCCGATCGGCAGTGACCGCTGGGACGAGGTCGGTGCCGTGGTGGACTGGCTGTGCGAGCACTGGGACCAGCCCGACGAGGGGGTGTGGGAGACCAGGGCGGGCCGGCGGAATTTCGTGTACTCGCGGCTGATGTGCTGGGTGGCGCTGGAGCGCGCGATGCGCATGGCGAACCACCGCGGTCTGCCGGCGGACCTGCCCCGCTGGCGGGAGTCCCGGGACGCGATCTACCGGCAAATCATGCGGCGCGGCTGGTCGGCCGAGCGAGGGGCGTTCGTCCAGGGGCTGGACGACCAGGTGCTGGACGCGTCGCTGCTGATGATGCCGATGGCCAAGTTCGTCTCGCCCACCGACCCCAAGTGGCTCTCCACCCTGGACGCGCTCACCACGGACCTGGTCTCCGACTCGCTGGTATACCGCTACGACCCGATCGCCGGCCCGGACGGCCTGCGCGGCCGCGAGGGCACCTTCTCGATCTGCTCCTTCTGGTACGTGGAGGCGCTGGCCCGCGCGGGCCGGCTGGAGGAGGCCAGGCTCGCCTTCGAGAAGATGCTCACCTACGCCAACCACGTCGGTCTGTTCGCGGAGGAGATCGGCCCGACCGGGGAACAACTGGGCAACTTCCCCCAGGCGTTCACCCACCTCTCGCTGATCAGCGCCGCCTTCAACCTCGACCGCACGCTGGGCTGACGTGGCATCACCGCCGGGACGGCGGTGCCCGAAGCGTCGCCGCGGGTCGACGGCCGTGGGCAGCGGTGACGTCGAACACGCTCGGCCGGCAGGTCGGGAGGGCCTCCGGACGCGGACCGCTTCGCCTTCGTGTGTTCGTGGGCCGGCCCGACTCCGATGGGGACGCCATCGGAGTCGGGCCGCGACGGGCGGGCGTCCGGGGCGTCAGCCGGAGAAGACCTGGGTGTTCTGTGCGGCCGCGATCCGCCAGCGGCCGTTGTCCTTGGCGAGGACGTACATCGGGCGGCCTTCCGGCTGTTCCTCGATGGGTCGCCCGTCGAGGGTGACCGGCCGCTGGCGGACGTTGACCGCGGCGACGTCCGGGCGCAGGAACAGGATCCGTACGACCTCGTAGGTGGCCGTCGACTCCTTCGTCGCACCGGGAAGCACCTGGCGCGTGAACGTGTCGATCTCGTCCCAGCCCGACAGCCGCCTGCCGTGCGCCGTCGTCCACACCGGGTGCTGCTTGCGGAAGTTGCTCATGAACGCGTCGACGAGCTCGTTCTGCTGCGCGTACTGGACGCCCGCCACGAAGCGGACGATGGCCTCGACGTCGGCCTCCTGCCCGTCCGACGCACCGAACACCTCGATGCCGTTCGTGTCCACCTGCGGGTACGAGAGTTCGCGTACGTCGGCGACCGCACCCGCGCGCCGCGGCAGCCAGCCGAGGCTTGCGCGCGCCGCGTCCCCGCTCACGGTCTGGTCGAGGGCGAGCACGTCGGCGAACGGTGCGCCGAACTCCGCGCGGGCGTCCTCCAGGGGCCACGACCGCGGCTCGCCGTCGACCCCGGCTGCCGCTCCGGCCGCCGCCGCGAGGTCGTGTACCGGGACCGCGGCTTCGCCGACACCGTGCCACAGGCTGCCGGCGGGTGCCTTCTCGACGGCGGCGACGAACAGGTCGGCCAGGTCGTCGACGTGCACCATCGGCCAGTGCACGGCCACCTCGCCGACGTACGTCGGGGCCCCACGCCTGCGGGCGAGGTCGACGAGGAGTGCGGGTATGCCGCCGCCGTTTCCGTGCACGATGCCGGGGCGGATCACCGTCGCGCGCACGCCGGCGTCGGCGGTGTCGAGCACCTGGCGCTCGATGGCCGGGCGGTATCCGACGATCGCCGGCGGGTTCACCGGGGCGCTCTCGTCGGCGGCGTCCGGGCCGGTGGCGCCGAGGACCCATACGCCGCTCGCGTACACGAACGCGCGCCCGGTGCCGCGCAGCGGGTCGGTGAGCGCGGTCGTCGCGGCGGCGTCCACCGCGGCGTCGCCGGTCGGGGGCGCGAGGTTGACGACGGCGTCGATGTCGGGGGTGACGGCGCGGGTGAGCGAGGCGGGGTCGGTCAGGTCTCCGACGCGCCGCTCGTGTCCGGCGTCCGAGCGGTCGGCGGTACGTACCAGCGCGACCACCTGGTGACCGGCGTCGGCCAGGTGCGCGGAGACGGCGGAGCCGATGTAGCCGGAGGCGCCGATGAGAAGGACCTTCACGGGGATCACCCTTTCGCGGAAGCCGAGCGTTGTGGTTAGGCACTCATCGAAAACTTCGATGTCGAAATATTAGATTCAGATCTGCCGAGATGTCAAAAACTTCGATGTCGAAGTGTTAGCCTCGTGGTGAAGTCGGCTCGCCGGCCGGTCGGCCGGGGCAGGACTCCACGAGGGAGGACACATGGCGGCCACTCCGCCGGGCGACGGCGTGGATGCGATCATCCGGCAGTGGCAGCAGGTCCGGCCCGACCTCGACTGCTCGCCGATGGCCGTGATCGGCCGCCTGTCGCGTGCGTCCCGCCTGCTCGAACGGGCCCTCAAGGAGCACTTCGCGCGGTACGGCGTCGAGCCGTGGGAGTTCGACGTCCTCGCGACGCTCTACCGCTCGGGCCCGCCGTACACCCTCAGCGCGGGAGAGCTCAGCACGGCCGCGATGGTCAGCTCGGCGGCACTCACCAACCGCATCGACCGACTCGTCGACAAGGCCCTCGTCGACCGCGAGGTCGACTCCACCCACCGGCGCCGCGTCCTCATCTCCCTGACGGAGGCGGGCATCCGCGCCACCGACAACCTCGTGGAACACCACTTGGCCAACGAGGAACGCCTCCTCGGCGACCTCGCTCCCACCGAGCGCGAACAACTCGTGCGCAACCTCCGCACCCTGCTGATCTCCCTCGGCGACCAACCGCAGACACCGACGACGGACTGAGGCGACCCGTGCGGCGGGTGGCGCGCGACCGACGCTCGGAGCGCCACGTTCCCGGCGTGCGCAACCTTCGTGCCCGACGCCGAGCACCGGGGGTTCCGCACGCCGGGCCAGTCATGCGCCGCGCGACGGGCACACCCGCGCAAGGGCCGGACGTAGGATGAGGCACACCGTCAACGTCCAGGCCCAGCGGAGTAATCGATGAGGCTGAAGAGTCCCGACTGCGCTGTCTGTCACGTGAAATTGACAGACTTCGAAGGTCCCTCGCGGGCGCGCAAGAACTTCAACCTCGTGGCATTCGACCAACTGCGGAGCGGGAACCGCAACCACCGCGTTCTCTGGTTCTGCAACGAGCACACGGCGTTCGGCCAGGCACGAGCGCACCTGGACATCCCCACGGTGCTCGCCGAAATCCGTGCCCTCACCGCCATCACCGGTGAGGCGTAGCGAGGTTGCCGGCGTCGGCCACACGTCGGAACATCTCTTCGGCCTCGTCGATACGGCCAAGCTCTTCCAGCAACGCGCCGAGGTGGTCGGCAGCTCCGGTATGACCGCCGTAGGCGGCGCGGCGTAGGAACTCCACGGCCTCCTCCACGCGGTCGGACTCCTCCAGCAGACGGCCGAGCCAGTACGCGGCCCCCGTGTGTCCCTCCGCGGCGGCGCGGCGGAGCGCGTCCTCGTCCGACCGCGTCGACATGGCGTGTCCGGGCGGGCGGTGGCCCTCGACGGGCGCAACACCCTTGGCGGCACGCGGCGTGATACCCCTGGCCTGCCGTGACCGGCCGTCCGCGCCGAGATCGTACGCCGAGGCGACATACCCGGCGCCGGCGCCGAGACGCCACACGCTCTCCGCCTCCGCCGTGCGGCCGGTCTGTGCGAGGAAGATGTGGAGGTTGTACGCGGCGAAGGTGTTGCCGGCAGCGACCGCACGGCGGAACCACTCCTCCGCCTCCGCCGTACGGCCGTCCGCGTTGAGGATGAGGCCCAGGATGTGCGCGGCGAGGTTGCTCCCGAGAGCCGCCGCGTTGCGGAACACCTCCTCCGCCTCCTCGAGACGGCCGGACTCGGTGAGCAGCAGGAGGCCCAGGTTGTACGCGGCATCGGCGTCGCCGGCGTCCGCGGCGCGCCGATACCACTTCGCGGCCTCGGCGGTGTCGCCGGATTCGGCGAGCAGGAGGCCCAGATGGAACGCGGCGTTGGTGTGGTCGGCGTCCGCAGCGCGGCGGTACCACTTCGCGGCCTCGGCGGTGTCGCCGGATTCGGCGAGCAGGAAGCCCAGGCGGTACGCGGCTTCGGTGTCGCCGGCGTCCGCGGCGCGGCGGTACCACTTCGCGGCCTCGGCGGTGTCGCCGGATTCGGCGAGCAGGAGGCCCAGGTTGTAGGCGGCGTTGGTGTGGCCGGCGTTCGCGGCGCGGCGGTACCACTCCACGGCCTCGGTTGTGCGCCCGGACTCGGCGGACACGACGCCCAGGTTGTACGCGGCGGTGCTGTCGCTCGCGTCGGCGGCGCGCCGGTACCACTCCTCTGCCTCCGCCGTGCGGCCGGAATTGCCGAGCAGCCAACCGAGGTTGGTCATGGCGTCGGTGTTTCCGGCGTCGACGGCTCGGCGGAACCACTCCTCGGCCTCCGCCGTGCGGCCGGCGTCCCTGCGGAGCACGCCGAGATTGCGCATGGCGGCGCTATGGCCGGCTTCGGCGGAGAACCCGAACAGTCGCTCGGCCTCGTCGACGCGATCGGAGACCGCGAGCAGAAAACCGAGTCGGGTGGCGGCGTAGGGGTCGCCGGCGTCGGCGGCGCGGCGCAGGAACTCCTCGGCCTCGTCGGTGCGCCCGGAGTCGTCGAGGAACACACCGAGCTTGAACGCGGCACCGGTGTCACCCGATTCGGCCGCGGACCGTAGCGTCTCCTCGGTCTCCTCGGTCTCCTCGGTCTCCTCGGTCTCCTCGGTCTCCTCGGTCTCCTCGGTGTTCTTGTCCTTGGTCTCCTCGCTCTCCTCGGGCCGCTCGGTTGCGGAGTGTTCGAGGCGGCGCAGGGCCTCGGTGTAGGAGATGCCCTCGGCGTCCGCCAGTTCACGGGCGGCCTGCTTACGGGCGTTCGAGCCTTGCTTGGTCACGGTCGTTCCATCCCCGGGCAGAACCTCACGCATCCCGCCGGACGGAAGAACCGGGCAAGGAAGTTCGGCGTCGCGGGCCCGAAGGGCCTTGGCCGACAGCGTCACCGGGCGGCGTGAGCGCCAAGGCGACAGCGGCGAAGGGCGGTGCGCGTCCAGCCCGCCCCAACCCTAGCGAAACGCCACCCTTGTGTCACCGAGGCGAGTTCGCCCGCACCACCCGCCACGGCCACCTCCGCGGAGGGACTGCCGGTTCGTCCGGTCGGCGTGAGAGACACGGGCCCTTCGGCTGTCCGGATCGCGCGAGCGGCGGGCGAAGCGCCCCTCGTTGCCGTCGTCCGCGGCTACGATCGCCGACGTGAATCGTCGAACGTTCTCGCGGAGGCCGGCGTGCCACCGCCATGCGGCGAGACCTGTTTCCCTCATCGAGAGGTAAAGGATGAACCGCACCGCCACCGGGTTGCAGCTCATCGAGCTCAAGCACGGCGAACTGATGGAAGAACTCGCGGCGGCATGTGCGAAGTCGGGGGTGACGGACGCCGCGGTGGTCTCGTTGATCGGCGCGGTCGACGCGTTCACCGTCTCGACGATGCCGGCCGACGACGCCACCCGCGACATCGTCACCGACTACGACCTGCCCGCCGAGATGACCGGCACGGGGGAGATCACCGGCGGCGTCCCGCACCTGCATGTCGTCATGGCGGTCGAAGGCGACCGCGCGATCGCCGGTCACCTGCACCGCGCCCGGATCGGCACCTGGTTCGCCCGTATATACCTCCACCCCCTCGGCTGACGTCACGGCTGTTGCCGGGCGTCGTGACGTCGGCGGGGACCAGCGGACGACGAGCGCGGCTTCGCGCGGCTTGCCGAGCCCGAGGACGCCGGGGCCACCCGCCGTCACCTCAACCCGGGCCCCGGTGCGGGCGGTTCGCCCGAACGGAACGGGCGGGGCCTCATGCCGCGGTGGCGGTGCGGTGCAGTGTGAACCAGAAGGTCGGGACCGGGTTCGTGCCGGGCGTCACGTCGTCCAGCTGCCACCCGGAGAACCTGGCGCTGAGTTCGTCCGCGGTGACGCC